>WBUQ01000003.1 GCA_008933635.1 Desulfobulbaceae bacterium
GTGTGTGTTCAATCTTGAGAAGGAAGATCGTTCATTGAGCATTTTTCAGGCTGCAGAATCGATCAGATCTGCATCCGCATGATCTCCTCATAGGCTGTCAGGGCCTTGTTGCGCATCTGCACCAGCATCCTGAGGGATATCTCCGCCTCTTCGACGGCAATCATCACCTCATGCAGGTGCTTGGCCTCGCCGCTTTCCAGTTTCCGGATTGCCGTTTCGCTATCCAGTTGCCCCTGGTTGACCTGGGCGATGGTCGACGACAGGATATCGCCGAAACCCTTCGCCGCCCTGGAAACGGGGCCGGTGTCAGGCTGGCGCAGGGGCAGCGGCGTGGTGGAGCCAATCGGGCCGAGGCTGTCCATCTGGTGTTACCTCCCTATTTCCAAAGCCTTGAGGGCCATTCTCTTGGCGGATTTAATAGTGGTGACATTGGCCTGGTAGGCCCTGGTTGCCGACATCATGTCGACTGTCTCCTCGAGGACATTGATATTGGGCATTTCGACATAACCGTCTTCGGCGGCATCCGGATGGGAAGGATTGTAGATCTTGCGCGGAGGTTCCTGATCCTCGAGAATCTGCGTCACTTCAACCCCCTGCACCGAATCCCTGATGTTGTTTTCCAGCTGTTCCTTGAAGGAGACCGGCCGGCTTTCGAAGTAGACCGATTTCTTCTTGTAGGGCCCGCCTTCGGGCGTCGAGGTCGTCTCGATGTTGGCGAGATTGGAGCTGATGGTGTTCAGGCGGATGCTGTTGGCCTTCAGGGCCGAAGCACTGACCTGGAATGTCGTCAGGATGTCCATAGTGTCTCCTCAGGTGTTTCTGCAGCTAGCGCCGGAGGCGGTCTGCCGTGATCGTTACTCGCCGGCGATGACGAATTTCATCAGCGTGAGCTTCTTCTTCAGCAGCTGGGCCGAGGTCTCGTACAGCAGCTCGTTCTCCGTCAGGGCGAGCATCTCCTCTTCCACGCTCACCCCGTTTTCATCCCCGATGCCGGTCTGGTCCGGCTCCCTGAGGATCGTCCCCGTCACCGAACCGACAGTGCGGGGTCCGAGGGGGATGTGCCCGGGGTGGGACGTGGCCAGCGGCATGCCGGTCTGGTTGATCGCCTGACTCAGTTCTTCCGCAAAACTGAAACGTGCGGGGGAGTATCCCGGTGTT
The DNA here is from genome assembly GCA_008933635.1 of Desulfobulbaceae bacterium. Lineage (GTDB taxonomy): Bacteria > Desulfobacterota > Desulfobulbia > Desulfobulbales > Desulfocapsaceae > Desulfoprunum. Next base: position 1,159 of record WBUQ01000003.1, read on the forward strand.
TCTGCATTTGCAATATTCGAGCCTATTACCTTCTGGTTTTCGGCGCGCAGGTCGAGAACCTTGCTAAGCAGCTGCATGTTGGCATCGAAAGGGCTCAGTGGATTCATCGCTGTTCTCCCCGTGGTCAGTATTTTGCCGGTCGTAGAGCTGGTTCATTCAACCGGCGCTATTCCATTTTCCGCTTCAGCCGCTCCATCGATTCGAGGTATTCAAGCTCCTTTGCCGCGAACCGCTGCCAGAGGCTGTTCTTTCCTTTTTCGACAATTTGCCGGTAGAATTTTAATGCTTCTTCGGTTTTGCCTTCTGCCTGTTCGATCTGGGCCAGGCGATAGAGGACCTGCTCGAAATGGAGACCGTCATCCTGCAGGGTCAGAAAGATCGCTCCGGCATCATCCAATTTCCCGGTCCGGAACAGGCTCTCTGCCTTCATAAACCTGATTTCCGGTGAAGAATTGTGTTTTTCCGTGTCGAGAGAGGCGATCAGCTCCAGAGTTTTCGGGTAATCCTGCTGATGAAAGGCAAGCGTGGCGGCGATGGTGCGGAGGGAGCCATCTTCCGGCAGCGGTTCGGGCAGCAGGGCCTGGGCTTCTCCGTATTTGCCGTCGAGGGCGAGGGCCTCGAGATGGAGCCTGAGAATCGTGCTGCGGTCCGTGCCCGCAGGGTAGGTGTTGAGATACCGCTCCGCCAGGTTGGCTGCAAGGCCGGAATCGCCCTGGGCCGAAACCGTTTCGATCAGCGGCAGGTAATACTGCTCCCGTTCGGCAGTGCTGACGATATCCATGATATAGAGGTAGACATCCTTGGCATGCTCAAAAAGTCCGATCTGACCGTAGGAGTAGGCGATGTCGCCGAGAATACCGATATCGATCCACTTTTTCTGAAAGACCTCCTTGTTCTGCTTGGCCAGCACCAAGGCCTCGGGAAAGTTGTCGCTTTTTACCAGACGGTTGATTTCCTCTGGCAGGATCTGGATCAGGAGGGCCTGGGCGGTCGGTCGCAGTTCCCCGCTGCGGAACTCCCGGAGGAACTGCATCAGCAGCTGCAGCGCCTCGTCATTTCTTCCCATCAGGTGGTTGACCAGGGCTTCCTTGAACCTTGCCTCGGCAGCCAGGTAACGTGTTTCTGTCCTCTCGGCAAGGCCCCGGTAGGCCCGGATAGCATCTTCCCCCCAGGTCTTGTCGGCAAGATAGCGCAGGTCGGTTTTCTTTATCGCCGCGCGGAATGCCGCCTCGGTGTGGGGAAAGGCCTCTTCGATCAGGGTAAGCTGATCGAGCTGGGACCGCTGCGGATCAAGGTGTCTCTCCGCCATGGCCTTGCGGAAGCTGATCAGGCCGGCCGACTCCTTCTCTTCAACCATCGGGATGAGTGCCGTATAGCATTCACCCGCCTCTTTGTATTTCCTGTGAAAGTAGAGGGTTTCGCATTGGGCCTTCAGGCTGTGCGGGCAGGTGGCGACGACGGCCGGGTTCTTGAGCAGCCTGAATGCCGCATACGCCTTCAGCGGCAGGCCGAGACCGGCGAAGACATCGGCCCGCCGCATCTCGACAATGTTCTGCAGTGATTCCGGATAGGCAACATCCTGTCGCTCGAGCAGCTTCCTGGCCTTGTCGTACCAACCGGCGGAGATGGCGTTTTCAATCTCGAGGAGGGCGAGGTAGGGCTCAAGGGGGCTGGCAGGACCGAGCGCCTCCCGTATTTCCTGGAGTCCCGGGTCGACTGAGAAATCCTGCCGGGTGCCGGCGTGGAGGAGCAGCAGGAGGAACTTTGCGGAGATGCCGACAGGGTCGTCGGGAAATGTTTTAATCATATGTTCCAGCTGCTTTGCGGCGTCTTCTGTGGAATTGCCATGCAGCAGGGCGTCGCCGAGGCTCAGGGCCAGCAGTTTCTGCCGCTCGGGGTCCTGTTCCGCCTTCAGCAGCCCAAGCAGCATCGGCTGCATTTCCTTCCAGGCATTCAGTCTGCCAAGTTCCTTGATTTCCAGCGGCAAGGCATCGGGGCTCGTCTTGCCGGCCGATGGGAGCAGGTCGATGATCGGGAAAGGCGGCAGGGTGTATCTGAGAGGTGGTGAATAGGAGAGTTTCGATTCGTAATCTGTGAAAAACCGGTCCCAGTCGGCGGCATACCGGCTGCTGAGCAACGGGTTTGATCCTTCGGCCTGCGGTTCGGCGGGGGCCTTGATATCAGAGAGCTGTCTGTTGACAAGAGAAGTTGCAGGCAGCGGGGCATTACCGGCCTGGATGTCGATCAGCAGTTTTTCGCCTGCGAGCTGCTCTGTCTGGTATTTTTCCGGTTTGTGGCGGAAAAACAATGAAATGACCATCCGGTTGTCATTGATGATCGGCAAAACCTTGACGATCCTGGCATCGGTATCGAAATACTTCAGGGAGGTGGTCGGACGGGTTTTTTCCAAGGTGATGTCGAGCCGTTTTTCCCGGACGTCCACAGTGAAATACGGCAGGGAATCAAAGGAAAGGTAGATCTGGGTCGATTCCCGGTCGTCGGTCCTGGCGATCTCCTTAAGCAGTGAGCTGGCCAGCGCCGAACTGCAGGAAAGCAGCACTATGAGGAAGATGCAGTAGGGGTAGTATCTCATGGCGCGGGAAGGTAGAGGTTTCGTCTTCCTTTGCAAATGAAATGCCAGGCCAGCGAAATGGTCAATTTCTTCGACAAAGGCTGCGCGATCAGTACTCTACCTGGCGATGGAAGACTGGACTCCCCGCAAACTGGTGTCGGAAATTTGACTCAAGCAGGGGTGCAGGAAAACCGCAGGAGATCCTTGTGGTCGGGTGTATCCTGGTTTGGATGCCTCCCGACAGGCGAATGTCAGTGTGGCCCGCGTGAACGAGTTGCTGCCGGACTTCTTGGATGAATCCGGATCTGGGACGCCTGTTTCAGGCGATCGGTTCCAGGCTGATGCGACCAGCCCGCCGGCTGCGGGGACTGGGGGACGGCCGGTTGAGGAAGGGAGGCAGAAATATTCACCCGGTATTTGATTTTTTTCAGCGTTAACTGGTATTATTTCCTCTGCATCAGGTAGGCTGGAAGTCAGCAGATGACAAGGTGATCCGTGGTGCATCGGAAGCCGCAGGAGAGTTTGGCCGGTGCAGAGAACAAGCCGGATCTGAATACATTTTTCAAACAGGAGATCGGAATGGGAAAAAACGTGCTGTTGATCGATGATTCTTCAACCATGCGGAAGATAATCGGCAGGTCATTGCGCCAGGCTGGGATCGAGTTCGATAATATTTTCGAGGCCGGCGATGGCATAGAGGCCCTTGCTCTGCTCGAGAACGAGAAGGTCGACATCATCCTGAGCGATATCAACATGCCGAACATGGATGGCATCTCTTTCCTCCGCGAAAAAGCCAATCGTCCGGCGATCAAGAACATTCCCGTCCTGATGATTTCGACGGAGACGGGTGAAGACATCATCGGCGAGGCGAAGTCGCTCGGCGCCGTCGGTTCGATCAAGAAACCTTTCACCCCGGATAAGGTGAACGAGGTGCTTGGACCGTTGCTGTAACAGACAACAGAAAAGGTGAATCCGTGCAAATACGCGACAAGATAATCGAATCGACACAGGAGATCTTTTCGACGATGGTGATGATGGACGTCACCGCCTCAGAAGAACTGCCCGAAAACAAGAGCATCCATTGCGAGAGCATTACCGGCCTGATCGGGCTGGCAGGGACGTACAAGGGAGTGCTGGCGATCCATATGCCGAATGCCGTCGCCTTGGCCGTGACCGGCAGTTTTCTCGGGATGGACGTCGAAGAAATCAATGCCGATGTCGAGGACGCGATCGGCGAGCTGGCGAACATGCTCGGCGGCAATATCAAGACCATCCTTTCCGAGAACGGAAAGGATATCAACCTTTCCCTGCCATCGACCATCTCCGGCAAAGAGTATAATTTCCAACTGGCCAGTGACGCGGCCGAAAGGACGGTCATCGGGTTTGATGCCGAATCGGGCCGGTTTCACGTTGAGCTGCAGCTGGAAAAGTGATGGGATACCTATAGGCGTGGACAGGCGGGGCGTATTGACAGCCCCGCCTTTTTTTTGATTTCTGACTGACGACAGGCAGCGATGGCACTTCTCGATGTAGTCGATGAACTGGTGCTGGGCACGAAGGACGTATTCAGCACCATGCTGATGATGGATTTGGAGGCAGCGGAGTCCTCTGACCGGCCTGAAGACATCATTGCAAATGTTTCTGGAATGATAGGGCTCGGAGGCGATCTGCGCGGCATGCTGTCCGTACATTGTCCGGCCGAGGCGGCAAAAGAGATCACCGGCGCCCTTGTCGGGATGGAGGTCACCGAACTCGATGACGACGTCAAGGACGCCATCGGCGAGATTGCCAATATGGTCGCGGGGAATATCAAGATTTCTTTCGACAGGGCCGGGATTGCCGTCGAGCTGGCGATTCCATCGTCGATCATCGGCAAATCCTTCAGGATCTGCGGATTTTCCGGGGCGACGAGGTGTCTGGTGAAATTCTCCACTCCGGCATGCGTCTTCTGGGTGGAGTTGCTGTACGTGCTGAATAAATAAAACATCCCGATCCGTATAAAGAAATTGCAGCCGATACCGATATGGATCTGAGTGATGGAAGTGTACTGCAGGCGATAACACGGTAAAATCCTTATGGCGGACCGCATGGAAGCGCAGAAACGATTGGACAAGGTACTCGCAGCTGCCCAGAAAAAGACTGAAACTGAAGTCGGGGCACTTCTCGGTGTGCCATTTTCGCTCAGCGGTTCACTGTTCCAGCCGGTATCGAAGGGGCAGTTCTTCGAGAACCTCAGCGGCAGGCAGATTGTCGCCAGGATGGATATTACCGGTGACATCAATGCCCAGGGAGCCCTGGTGGTCAGTCTCAGGGACGCCGTCCGTCTCGGCGGCACCCTGATCATGCTGCCGCCATCGGAGATGGAAGAGGTTGTCAGCCGTGAGGAATATAACGAGGATACGGAGGATTCCTACGGCGAGATCGCCAATATCATTGCCGGTTCCTACACCAAGATGTTCGAGGAAATGTTTCCTCAGAACTGCCGCTTCATCCGCAAGGAACAGGAGTCGATCCAACCGTTGAAGGTGGATGTCGAGTCCGATCAGCCGCTGCCGAACAAGGTCTATTACCAGGTGTCCGCCACGATGAGTCTGGGGGACAAGCAAATGGGCGATATGTTCATGCTTCTGCCGGCTGCCGATTTTGGACTGGAGTGGGGATCGGCAGCGGAAGGAAGCGGACAGGCCCCTGCGGATCAGGCCCAGCCGTCGCCGGGTTGGCCCGCGCAACCGGAGCGGCAGGAGACTGCAGCCGAAGGAGCGGCCGATACGGAGAACGCGCCCATTCCTGACGAAACGCAGCCGCCGCAGGGTGAGCAGCAGGTCGCCGCTGAGCCTGCCGAGCCGGTCAGGAAACCTGCGTCACCGCCGTTGGATGTCGAAAAACACCGGAAGCTGGTTGATCGGCTGTTGGAGGAATGCCGGGAAAAACTGGAGGAAGAGGTCGGGGCCCTGCTCGGTTGCGAGGCGAAATTCCAGCATGTCGAAAACCGACTCATCTCCAAGGAGGATTTCTTCTTCGAGGAGGTCACCGGCAAACAGGTCATGGCCAACATGGATGTGGTTGGCGAAGTGGAAGGCTCCAGCTATTTTTTTGTCGGTCTCAAGGATGCCATCCATATCGGCGGTACCTTGATCATGCTGCCTCAGAGTGAACTCGAAGCGGTGGTAGCGGATGAGGAGTTCGGTGACGATACCCAGGACGCATACAGCGAGATCGCCAATATCATTGCCGGAGCATATTCGAGTGTGTTCGAGGATCAGTACGTACAACACCTCCGGTTCGTGAAGACCGGCATTGAAACGATTGTTCCGATGAAGGTGGTGGTCGACTCGGACCAGCCGATTGCTGACCGGCAGTATTATATGAGTTCGATGGCCCTGACGATTTCAGGGAGGAAGCTGGGGGTGGTGCGCCTGCTGGTCCCCGGCAGTCTGCTGCAGATTGAAATGCCTGAAGCCCCTGTGACGCAGCAGGAAGAACCGGTTGTATCAGTTCTGGCCGGGAAGAAACCGGAAGCAGATGCAGGGGCGGACGTTGCAGCGGCTCAGGCCGATATCCTGCTTATAGGCGATGATGAGGTGGAAGCCGCCAAGCTTGCAGCAGTCCTTGAAGAGCTGGGGTACCGGGTGTCCAGGCTCGGCTACAAGGATAATGTTCACAGGTATCTGAACAGGGAATTGAAGGCGGTCTATCTGGTGATGCGGGAGGTCAGCGAGCAGGGTTTCGGCATAGCCATAAAAATCAACGCGAGCTGTCGGGTCCCGCTCATCGCCGCCGGTCCCGGGTGGACCAGGAGCAAGGTGTTCAAGGCTGTCAAGTACGGCGTCAGCGACATTCTCCTGACCCCGGCTTCACGCGAGGATATCGAGGAAAACATCCGGAACAATATGATCAGGCTCGCCGCCTGAAAACGTGGCCAGGCAGGGTTCGCCGGGTCAGTCGTCCCACAGTTGCCGCAGTTCCTTTTTCTTTATCTTCTCCAGCAGGGTGGTCCGCTTCAGGTTGAGAAGGCGGGCGGCTTCCTTCTTGTTGCCTGCCGTCATCCGCATGGCCTGCAGAATCATCTGGGTTTCAAACTGATCGATAAGGGCGTTGAAATCGATCGGCCCGTCCTGCAGGTCGACGACCGGCGGGCGGGTTGTCGAATCTGTTCGCTCAAGGCCTTGCCGCGATGCGTCGATTGCCGTCTGTTGATCGGTAACAGCGGCGAGTTCGTGGAATTTTTCCGGCAGATCGGGGAGGTCCAGGCGCCGGCCGCTGTAGAGAACCGACATGTGCTGGATGAGATTTTCCAGCTCACGGACATTGCCTTTCCACTCGTAATTCATCAGCGCCGAGAGGGCGAGGGGGGAGAGGCTGAACCTCTCTCTCCCGCGTTTTTCGGTGAACGTGTCGATGAAGGCTTCGATGAGCAGCGGGATATCCTCCCTTCGATCCTTCAGCGGTGCGATCGTGATCGGGATGACGCTCAGACGGTAGTAGAGGTCTTCCCTGAACCGCCCCTCCCTGACCATCTGTTCGAGGTCGCAGTGCGTCGCGGCGAGAATCCGGGTATCCACCGGAATCGCCTTGAACGCACCGACCGGCTCGAACTCCCTCTCCTGGATCACCCGCAGCAGCTTGGCCTGCAGCGACGATTTCATGTCACCGATCTCATCGAGGAAGAGCGTGCCGCCGTCTGCATACTGGATCCGTCCTGGCTTGTTGGCGGCGGCGCCGGTGAAGGCTCCCTTGGTGTAGCCGAACAGCTCGCTCTCGAGGAGATCGTCGGGGATAGCCGCGCAGTTGACCGGCACGAAATTTTTCGATTTTCTCCGGCTCTGGGTGTGGATCGCCTTTGCCACCAGTTCCTTGCCGGTTCCTGATTCGCCGCGGATCAGAATGGTGGAGGAATCGTCGTCGGCTACCTTGGTGATGAGATCGAATAGCCTGCGCATCGAATCGCTTCTGCCGATGATGCCGTGAAAGGAGTGACGTGGTTCTTCGTCCTGTTCTGTCGGGGCAATGGGCTCGGGGAGGAGGTTGCCTGTGGCCCTCTTCAGCATCAGTGAGATTTCTGCCAGTTCGAAGGGCTTGTTCAGGAAATAGAAGATATCGAGGTCGATGGCTTTTTTCAGCAGATCCCTGCGACCTGCGGGTATGGCGGGCAGGATGACCATTTCCGGGTAGCTGCGGCGAAGATTGCCGATGAGTTCAAGCGAGTTTTCCGGTGCCAGGAAAGCGAGGTCGATCAGCAGGATGTCAACCCTCCTCTGCAGGCAGGCGTGCAGGGCGAGGGCGTCGTGGGCCCTGAGCGGTGCGCAGTCGAAGGTGCGGATGAGGAAGTCGTCAACGAGGGACAAATCCTCTTTGTCGGCGAGGGCAAGGAGTATTGTCGGTTGTGGTTGCATTATGTCTTTCGATAACCGAGCGCGTGAAGACCCGCAATTGCAGGCTGCTATTTGTTTTCCCGGAGAAGGTCTGCCAGCCGGCTTGACGTTCTTCTCATGTTCAGGCTGAGCAGTCTGGCGATTTTCTGGATAACTTTGACACCGAGCTGGGGAGATTTTTCCATAAGCAGATCAAAACCTTTCTCAGTGAGCGTAACCAGCGTTGTCGGCTGTTTCGCCTGCACCGATGCCGATCTGGGGGATTTGTCGATCAGCGCCATTTCCCCGATCGGACTGCCTTTGGTCAGCCTGGCGATGACGACGCTCTCTCCTTTCTCCGTTGTCTTGAAGACCTCGAGCAGCCCGAAAAGGACGAATCCCATAAAGGTGCCGGGATCTCCCTCTACGAACAGGAATTCACCTTTGTTGAGTTGGACGTAGCTCATGTGTTTTGCCAGAATACAGAGCTCGTCTTCGTCGAAGCTGCTGAATACCGGAAGATTCAAGAGGAAATTCCTGGTGTTTTCCTCGGTTGCGGTGAGAGACTCAGTTGGCATATTCGGTGGGTATGGGATGACCGCGCATGGTCCTGAAACGATTATTCTGAGAAATCCCTGTGATCCTCTGCGACCAGGAGACCGACCGATACGTGAATGATATCTGTATGATCTGCAGGATACACTATTTAAATATGGTATCATATGCAAAGAAGAATTAACAATAGTGTTTTTCCACGTCACCCCTTCCCGTCTCAGGCCTTGACGGCGATCCATTCTTTCCTGAAAGCCATGCGCTGCAAACAGATGTGGTTCTGCCTCCTCTTCCTTGCCTCCGCTCCTCTTCGCTTGCCAGATGCCGGGGCGGCCGGCAGCGAAGAGGCCGTTGTCGCGCATGTCATCGACGGAGATTCGCTGGAACTGAGACAGGGCGGCAGAACTTGCCAGGCCCGCTTATGGGGAATCGACACCCCTGAATATGACCAGGATTTTGCAGAAATGGCGAAGAACTACACCCGGCGGATGGCTGAGGAGAAGACGATTGCCATTTCCAGGAAATACACCGACCGTTTCGACAGGGTAGTGGTGTTGGCGTGGGTGAACGGGATCCTGCTGAACGAGGAACTGGTGAAAAACGGCCTGGCCTGGGTCCATGTCCGCTACTGCCATGAGGAGATCTGCAGATCCTGGCGCCAGCTCGAACAGGAGGCTAGAAAGCAACGCATCGGGATCTGGGGGGGCGATCGTCCGGTGCCACCCTGGCAGTGGAAAAGTCGCCAGCGTGGCAAGAAAACCCGGCGGGACTGATGGAAAATATTCCGGGGATGCTGTATTCTCGTCTGAATCTGAGAAATGATCCGTTCCGGGTGAGAGTCCTTGGACAATTTTCTGGTCGTCTCCACTTCCAAATCAGAACAAGGTGAAACGATGAGTAGCGCACATTTCGTGTCGGTCATTCTGGCAGGCGCAATTGCATTTGCTTCAGCTCTTCCCGTGCAGGCGGCAAGTCCTGAGGAGAACAAGGCGCAGCTGCTGAAGACGAAGAGCTGTCCCGGCTGCGATCTCGCCGGCGTGAATCTGAACAGGGCGGAACTGGCGGGGGCGGATCTCCAGGGAGCAGACCTCTCCGACGCCAAATTGATGCTGGCCAATCTTGCTGGGGCGAATCTGCAGAAAGCGAACCTGAAAGGCGTGAAATTCGGTGGAGCCGATCTGGCTAACGCCGATCTCAGGGGAGCGGCGATAGATGCCTCGGCTCTGAACGGTGCCTATTACAAGGGAGCGTCCTTCGATGCGACGGTTGCGGAGGCGCTGAATGTCGAAGTGTCAGATACCGTTCTGGAAAGCGCTGAACCGGCAGTGACCGATGCAGCTGTCACGCAGTCCGTCGAGCAACAGACACCCGGAGACCAGCCAGACGTCGCCGAAGCGAAAGAACCGCCGGTCGCGCTTGCGTCACCCCAGGATCCGGCAGAGGTCCCGGTGGTCCAGGAGGCTGCTGAACCCACCCATCAGGATTTTGCTGCCGGTGAACAGTCCCCGGTCAGCGAATCGGTGCCGGTGGTTTCGGAGGAGGAAGCTGGGGAGACACCGATGCAGCAGGCCGCAGATGCTGAATTACAGCCCGCTGCTTCTGCAAAGGCCGCAAACGATGACAATCCGGGGCAGGCTGCAGAAAGTGAGATGTCTGCGGGAGATGCCCCGGCGGTGAAGACAGTTCGGCCGATGGGGGCGATTGTCATCGCCGAACCGGCGCCGGTACAGGAAACAACGGATACGTCGGGGCCGGAGCCGGCTGAGGAGGCGGCTGCCGAGTCACCGCGGGGGGAAGGCATTGAAGAACCTGCGGCCCAGTCAGAGCCGCCGGCTGAAAACGCAGGAGAGGCAGCCGTCGTCGAACCGGCTCCCGCTCTGGTGGCCGAGACTGCCCAGGTGGATACCGCCGAAGCAGGGCAACCCGCGGTACCCGCAGATACGGCAAAGACGGAGAGGCTGGCCCGGCTGATCAAGACCAAGCGCTGCTATGGCTGTGATCTGTCAGGCCTGGATCTTTCGGATATGCGATTGAAGAGGGCTGATCTCGAAGGGGCCGACCTGTCCGGCTGTAACCTGGAAGGGGCCGTGCTGGATGCAGCCAACCTCAAGGGCGCCATATTGCGGCAGGCCAATCTGAAGAAGGCCAGCATGAAAGGGGCGGATCTCTACAGGGCGGATCTGACCGCAGCTGATCTGACGGATGCGAAGATGGATAAGGCACTGATCGACGATGCCGTCTTCACCGATGCGATTGGTCTGAGCGAGGAGATCAGGAGCAAGCTGAAATAGGGCGAGGATATCCGGGCACGCTGCTTGCGCTGCAACGTCCGACTGGTTCGGAAGAGAGTCCGACCGTCGGCGTTTCAGCGCTTGGCAAGCAGTGCCAGGGCCTTGGCAATTCGTACGTCCTCGTCTTCGTCTGTGTTCGTCAGGCTGGTTTCGACGGCGTCCAGCAGTTCGTCCAGCCTGGCCACGCGCATTTCTAAATCCTGGATGGTCTGGGATGCCACATTTTCGGTGGTATCCATGGCCTGCTGCAGGTCCTGGGCATTGCGCAGGATAGTCTTGAGGTTGGCTATCTTGTCGAGTTTGAGAAAGAGCTCATCGAAATTGACCGGTTTTTCCAGATAATCGGCCGCCCCTTTCTTCATCGCCTCTACCGCGGTATCGACCGACGAATGGGCAGTGATCAGCACGACTTCCGTGTTGCTGTGAAGGGCCTTGGCGATTTCCAGCACCTCGATTCCACCTATGCCTCCAGGCATCATCAGATCGGTGAGGACGACGTCGTAGTACTTGCTGTTGAGCAAATCGCTGGCCTCTGTGCCGTCCTTGGCAACCTCGACCGGGTAGTTCGCCTTTTCCAGTCTCTGCTGGATAAGCCGCCGAATGACCGGATCGTCATCAACCACGAGAATGGAGAGGTTTTTCATCGAATCACCTTCTAGTTGTTTTTCTGATAAAAAATTGCCCTGAGATGTCGTTTCGGCACAAAGCGGGGGCAGACGCCGGAGAGAGATTCGGTGGATCCGATGATCAGAAAACCGTCATCGGCGAGACTGTCGGCGATCCTGTTGAACAGCTTTTTCCTGTCTTCCAGGGTGAAATAGATGGCGACATTCCGGCAGAAGATGATGTCGAATTTGCCAAGGGAGGTGAAGGGGGCCATGAGATTCAGTTTCCTGAAGTTGACCATTGCCCTGATTTCGTCCTTGATCTTCCATGAGTCGCCGAAGAGGGAGAAATATCGCTGCAGGTACCGCTGGTCAAGGCCTCGCTCTATCTCGAACTTATTGTATTTCCCATAACTGGCCTGGGAGATCGCGCTGTCCGATATGTCAGTGCCGAGCAGGGTGATCGCATAGCGGGAGAGATCCCGCAGCAACTCCTTGATGATGATGGCGATGGAGTAGAGTTCCTGTCCGGTTGATGCGGCGGCGCTCCATATCCTGATATTGGTTTTCAGGTTCGGGGCCTTAGGCGTTCTGCGATCGATGATCTCCGGCAGCAGCTTGTGCTGGAGCAGTTCGAAGGGGCCCTTATCACGGAAAAACAGGGTTTCATTGGTGGAGATGGCATCGATGATCTGACGTTCGATGTTCCTGGTCAGATCCCTCTTCGCCTTGTTGTAAAAATCCTGGTAGGATTTGCAGCCCAGTCGTTCGGCTATCGCCCCCAGGCGCGTCTCGAACAGGTAGGACTTGCTCTGATCCAAATATATCCCTGATATTTCATGAATATATTGTGCGATCAGATTGAGCTCGCTGGGGGTTATCTTGATCATGTTGTGCAGATCACCAGGGGTGAAGGAGAAGACAGACGCTGAAGCAGGGTCTATCTGACGCTTTTGACAATCTCATCAGCTATCTTGTTCAATGGTGCGACAACATGGACATACCCGAGGTCGGTCGGGGCCTTCGGCATGCCGTAGACGACACAGGAGGCCTCATCCTGGGCGATGATATGGGCTCCTTTTTCCTTGAGGCTGGCCAGTCCTCTGGTGCCGTCAGAGCCCATCCCGGTCATGATCACCGCAGTTGCCCGGCCGACGTAATAGTCGGCGACCGAACGAAAGAGATAATCTGCCGAAGGCTTGCAGGAATTCTCCGGCGGATCGTTGGTCAGTTTGATCAGCCTGTTTTTCCCATCGGCACCAGCCACCAGCTTCATCTGCTTGCCACCGGGCGCGATATAGACGACATTCGGCTGGATGGGCTCGCCTTCTTGAGCTTCCTTGACCTTCAGGGCGCATTTTTTGTCGAGGCTTGCAGCCAGGGATTTGGTGAAAACCGGAGGCATATGCTGGACGATGACCACCGGGACACCGAGATCGCCGGGAAGCCTCGGCAGCATCTGCGACAGGGCGTTAGGGCCGCCTGTTGAGATGCCGATGGTGACGATCTCTGATTTTCCGCGTTTCATCAGGGAGGCCGGGGACAACCGGGGGGGAGCGTCCTTTTTGTCGGCGAGTCCCCGTGCCAGGCTGGTTGTCCGGACGAGGGGCTGGGATTTCGCGGTGAATCCTTTCCGGCTCAGGAGACTGGGTGCGATCTTCGACCGGGCAAAGGCCTCCAGCATGGGCTGGAGCTGGCGCTTGATCTCCTGCTTGCCTTCCGCTGTCGATTTGGTCTGGGGTTTGAGGATGAAATCGAAGGCGCCGAGTTCAAGGGCGCGCATCGTCATTTCGCTGCCATCGGAAGTCAGTGTCGACAGCATGATGGCACCGATGCCGGGGAAGCGCTGCTGGATCTCGGCCAGTACTTCAATGCCGTTCATAACCGGCATTTCGATGTCGAGGGTCAGTATATCCGGCTTGAGCGTTTCGATCTTGGCGATCGCAATCTTGCCGTTATGGGCAACGCCGGCAAGCTCAACTCCAGGAATTTCATCGATAATGTCCGATACGGCCTTACGGTAGACGATAGTGTCATCGACGACCAGAACCCGCAGGTTTTTCTTGCTGAACATGGTTTCCTTTCTAGTCGTCGAAACTCAGTACCTTGTCGATGTCGAGCAGACCGATGAGGTGGGCGTCGGTTTTGTAGACTCCGGTGAAATACTCTCCCTGGATGCCGCCCATGTTGGCAGGCGGCCGTTCTTTGCGGTTCATGTCGGCCTCGACGACGTCGCTGATCCTGCGGACCAGCAGACCGACATGGCCTCCGGAAGAATTGACGATGATGTTGCGCGGGTCCTGGCCGATGTCCGTTTCCCCAAGGCCAAGTTTTTTGCTGAGATCGATGATGGTGACGATCTGGCCCCGGAGATTGAGGATGCCCATCACGTAATCGGGGGCCTGGGGAACCTTGGTCATCTGGGTTAATTTGTTGATTTCCTGAATTTTGAGGATATCCATGCCGCATAGCGCATCACCGACGTAAAAGGTTGCCAGTTCGATGATGTTGGTATCGGCTGTCCGTGTCGATTCTTTCATGGTGAACCTGTTCGGGGAAAGCGCGTTATCGGTTGATACCGGAGCCTGCCGGGTCCGGCATCAAGGTTGTCACCGAGCAGCGGCCGCAAGCGGCAGGGGTTCGGTTGCATATGACGGAGAACCTTTCATGCATCAGCAAGCAGGTGATGGAAGCAGGTCGGTCAGTGCAGCTTTTTCATGTAATTGTGCACGGCGGCCATCAATCGTTCCTTGTCAAGCTTGATATGGTATTCATCGATCCCGACGGCCTTGCCCCGCGCCACATCCTCTTCGCCGGCAAGTGTCGTCAGCGCGATGATCGGCAGGTTGGCGAAACGGGAGTCCGCCCTGATGGTCTGTGTGAGTTCGAAGCCATTCATGTTCGGCATTTCGATGTCGGTAACCAGCATCGAAATGCTGTCCTTGTTTTGCTGGAGAACATCCCAGGCGACCCTGCCATCCTCGCCCTCGAGAACGTTGTAGCCGGCCTCCATCATGTAGCCTTTGACCTGGTTCCGGAAAAAATTCGAATCCTCAGCAATCAGGATAGTCGGAGCTTCTCCCGAATCGGATTGATCCGCCCCGAAAACGTCCTTGCCGGCAAACCAGTCGGGGAACAGGGTATTGACCATCTCATAGATATTGACCAGCATGGTCGTGTGCTTGTCGATGATGACAGACCCCATGATGCCGTTCTGCTTGAGGGTCACATCATCGATCTCGACGCCGATTTCGAGGGCGTCGATCGGACCGATGGCGAGAAGACCGACCGAATGGGAGGCGATGTTGAAGACGATGACCAGAAGGTTGTCATGGTCGGCGAGGGGGTGGACCATGGCGACATCGTCGACGCTGATCAGTGAAAGGCTGCCGCCGCGATACTGCATGACCCTTTTGCCGCCGAGTTCCTCGATGTCCTGCCGGTGGATCTTCTCGATCCGTTCGACCTGGTTGAGCGGTACGGCGAAGTGTTCGGTTTCGGAACTGCGGAAGATGAGCAGGGCCTGTTTGTCCTTTTTGGCCCGTATCGCCTCTTCTGCCGACAGGGCAACCTCGGACGCTCGGTCAGTGCCGTCGAGCGAGGTCAGATTGGCCATCCGGGCTATATTGCTGACGTCGAGGATCAGGGCGATGCGGCCGTCACCCATGATGGTCGCGCCGGCATAGCCTTTACACTGCTGCAGGTGTCGTCCCAGGGGTTTGATGACGATTTCCTCGGAATCCTGGAGCCGATCGACGATCAGGCCGTATTTCATCGCACCTGTTGAGACCACGACAATATTGAGGGCGCTGGAGGATGCATAACGGCGATCGAGAACGGACCGCGGCTGCTGGTCCTGGCTCTCTCCCTGCTTTCCCTCTGCAGAGGTGGCGCCGGAGTTGAAATACGGTGAATGTTTTCCCCGTCGGTCAGAGATCTGTTCGCGCCGGTCAGGTTTCAACGCCTGCTCGTTGGCATCCCAGTAGGTACGTTCGATTCCGAGGACATCGGCGAGGCGGATCAGCGGCAGCAGGTTGCCGCGCAGACGGACCACCTCGGCATTGCCGACGCGCTCAATCCGTTGCTTGACCTGGCTGGCAGGGATGCGCAGCAGCTCCTCGAGGTTGACCTGGGGGATGGCGTACCGTTCGCCGCCGGTCATGATGATCTGGCACGGAATGATGGCGAGGGTAAGCGGCAGCTTGATCGAGATGGTCGTGCCCCTGCCGACTTCGGATATGATGTCGACATGGCCGCCAAGCTGGTCGAGGTTGGTTTTGACGACATCCATGCCGACACCGCGGCCGGAGACGTCGGTGACCTGTTTTGCCATGGAGAACCCGGGCAGGAAGATCAGATTGATCTTCTCCTTTTCCGACATCACCTGGGTCTGTTCAACGGTCAGCAGGCCCTTCCTCACGGCGCTGGCGGCCAGGGCATCGCCGTCGATACCCTTGCCGTCGTCGCTGATTTCGATCACCACCTGGCCCGCTTCATGATAGGCCTTGAGGATGACCATGCCGGTTTCCGACTTGCCGATCCGTTTGCGCTCCTCGGGTGGTTCGATCCCGTGGTCGACGGAGTTGCGCACCAGGTGGGTCAGCGGGTCGTTGATCGCTTCGATGATGGTCTTGTCGAGTTCGACATCCTTGCCGACGATGGTCAGATCAATGGTCTTTTTCAGTTTCTTCGACAGATCGCGGACGACCCGGGGAAATTTGTTGAAGACGTTGCCGATCGGCTGCATGCGTGTCAGCATGATCGCCTCCTGCAGTTCGGAAGTGATCAGGTCAATCCGCTGACCGACGGTCTCGGCATTGCGGAAATCTTCTGAGGCTATGGTCTGCAGCAGCTGGTTGCGACTCAGAACCAGTTCGCCGGCAAGGTTCATCAGCGAATCAAGGAGGCTGACATGGACCCGGATCGAGGTTTCGCCCTTTGACTGGGTCGTCTTCGATGACTCCTTGACTGAGAGAGCGGAGGATTTCAGTGATCCGACGTGCAGTCCTTCGCTGCTGATTTCCGCCTCAGACTCAGATTCGGCGTCAAGGTCGGCATCATCCTCGGAAAAATCATATTTCTCTTCTTCGGCGAATTCACGCTCTTCCGGAAGAACATCTGCGGGTTCTGCAGGGAACTGTTCGGCGTGTAGCGGTTCCGGCACGTGGGGCGGGGGAACCGGGGCGGCCGGTGTGGCTCTTTCAACGGCCGGTTTTGCCTGCCTGCCCTCGGCGATGGTATTCAACGGTTCGATAAACGATGATATGTCCGTTTCGTTGCTGTTCTGGACATCTTCGATCATCCGCTGGAGCTGATCGGCGGCGAGCAGCAGGATGTTGACGATTTCGGGGGTGGGGACCAGTTTCTTGCTGCGGATCATTCCGAGGACATTTTCGGCTGCATGGGAGAGTTCCTGAATGGCAGTGAGACCCATGAATCCGGCGCCGCCCTTGATCGAATGGGCGGCGCGGAAGACCTTGTTGACAAGGTCTTCGTCGATATTTTCACCCGCTTCCTCAATGGCGAGAAGATCGTTTTCAATATCGGCTAGATGCTCCAGGGATTCTTCGATAAAACCCTGCAATATTTCATCGTCTTCGATCTGCATAAACCACCCCTGCTGTAAAAGGAATAATGGTGTTAACTTACTTAATTAATACATAAGGGTCGGCTAATGTACAGGGCTTTTTCAGGTGACACGGCCCGTATCAACGATAGCTCTGAAGGTGGCGAAACCCAGCTGACCTGCGATCGAAATTGCTGTTGATCTGCGTAGTTACCGATCAATCCCGATAATTGTGACAGTATAGGTAAGATGGTGACCGGCCAGGGGGTGGTTGTAGTCTACCTCGATCTCGGAATCGGTAACTCTGAGGACGGTTGCCGGGACAACATGTTCCTGTCCGTCCTTTTCGGTCTTCAGGGAGAGGACCATGCCGGGTTTCGGGCTGAGCTTCTCGATCATCTGGCTGTTTTTGATAACCTGGACGAGGTCCTTGTGGCGAGGTCCGAAACCTTCATCGGGAGAAAGCCTGACGGTTTTGCTGTCGCCGATCGCCATGCCGAGCAGGGCTTCTTCGAGTGTGGGTGGCAATTCCAGCTTGCCGATAGTGACGGTCAGTGGATCGTCCTTGCCGACTTCGGTGAAGATATCGCCGTTGTCAAGTCTTCCGGTGAAAGCAAGGGTGACAGTATCGTTCTGTTGTATCATGGAAAATCTGGCTCCTTGGAATATGCAGATATCTATCGGTCGGTGGTATTGTCAGCCGTTGCCTGGGACAGCGGGATCCCATCCCGATCAGGGAGATGGATTCTACCTTTTTTCAGCCGAGAATAGCAAGTTCTATGAAGGGCTTGGTTGCCGTCAGGCGCCATTTCTTGACAGAAATTTCATAAGCGATTAGAATGTCAAATTTTTCATGTTGATTGATGAAGTTGTCCCGAATCAAGGCCCAGCTGTAGGGGAGTGCGACTCACGATGCTGACCGAGGAAAAGGGCGAGGAAGGTGGAAAGAGATGGTGCGACTCAATTTTGACAAATCGGCGGATGGGCTCATTCCTGCCATCGTCCAGGAATACGGTACCGGTCTGGTACTGATGCTCGCCTATATCAACAGGCTATCCTGGGAGAAAACCCTTGAAACCGGCAAGGCTCATTTCTGGAGCAGGTCGCGGCAATCGCTGTGGCTGAAAGGTGAGTCTTCCGGGCATGTCCAGCTCGTGCGGGAAATCCTGGTTGATTGCGATGAGGATACAGTGATTTTCCAGGTCGAGCAACTCGGTGGGGCGGCGTGCCATACCGGTCATATATCCTGTTTCTTCCGCAGAGTAGTGGGAGATGACCTGGAGATCGAGGGAAAGCCGGTCTTTGACCCGGCACAGGTGTATGGAAGCAAAGGGAACAAGTAACCACTATGTATCGCCCGGCGAGGGCTGAGAATGTTTGATGGAGAGTATGCGATGACCCAGTTGAAGCTCGGTCTGCCGAAGGGCAGCCTGGAAAATGCAACGATCAGTCTGTTCGAGAAGGCCGGATGGCTGATCAAGCCCGCAGCACGGAATTATTTCCCGGAGATCGATGACCCGGAGCTGGCGTGCTCGATCTGCCGCCCGCAGGAAATGTCGCGCTATGTCGAAAGCGGCATGCTCGATGCCGGTATCACCGGCAAGGACTGGACCATGGAGAACATGTCCGACACGGTCCTCGTCTGCGACCTGGTGTATTCGAAAGTCAGTCGCCGGCCGACCCGCTGGATAATCGCGGTTGCCGGCAACTCAGACATCCGGACCATCGAAGATCTCGAAGGCAAGAAGATCTCGACCGAGCTGGTCAATGTGACCCGCAGGTTCTTTGAAGAGAAGAACATCAACGTGGACATAGAATTTTCCTGGGGGGCGACGGAGGCGAAGGTGGTTTCCGGCCTTGTCGATGCAATTGTCGAGGTGACCGAGACCGAGAGCACCATCCGCGCCCATGGTTTGCGCATTATCCACGAACTGATGACCTCCAATACCCAGTTCATCGCTAACAAAGAGTCGTGGAATGACCCGTGGAAGCGGGAGAAAATAGAGAACATCGCGATGATGCTGCAGGGGGCGTTGCGGGCCGATCGCATCGTCGGAATGAAAATGAATGTGGCCAAGGACAACCTCGAGGCGGTAGTGAGCCTGCTCCCCAGCCTCAACGCACCGACCATCGCCGGTCTGTATAATCAGGACTGGTACTCGGTGGAAACTGTCATTTCCGAAGATGTGGTGCGCGATCTCATCCCGAAGCTGCGGAAAAACGGGGCGGAAGGGATAATTGAATACTCGCTCAACAAGGTTATCTGAAATGTCTTTGGGCGGGGTCTTCCCCTGAATTACTCTGAGAAACGGCTGCCGGGTCATCCAGCAGCCGTTTCTCATTTTTCAACCAGAAAAAGCCATGAATTTTTCCGATGTACAGTTTATCCTGAGCGCTCACAGCCTCAAACAGCTGCCTGATACGGGACTGCCGGAGATCGCCTTCGCGGGCCGGTCGAATGTCGGGAAATCGAGTCTCATCAATTGCCTGATTGGCAGAAAGGCATTGGTGAAGGTCAGCAGTCGCCCCGGAAAGACTCAGGCGCTGAATTTTTTTCAGTGCGGTGACGAACTTTATCTGGTTGACTTACCGGGGTATGGTTTCGCCCGTGTGGCCAAGACGACACAGGATAGCTGGCAGGATCTGATCACCGGCTATCTTGAAACCCGGTCAACGTTGAAATGTGTGGTGGTGATCATCGATCTCCGACACCCTCCCAAGAATCCCGACACCCAGCTGATTTCCTGGCTCAGGCTCAAAGGGATCCCAACTTTGCCGGTATACACGAAAATGGACAAGCTTTCCGGTAACGAGCGGAATAAGAACGCGAAATTGCTGGACAGCGGACATGATATTCAGGCAGGTGGCAGGATTTTATTCTCTTCGAAAACCGGGCAGGGACGGGACGAGTTGCTCAAGGCAATGGCAGCTTTCCTGGCAGATGGGGGGCCGGGTTGAACAGAGGCGGAGAATCCGTAACGTTCCATTCTATGGTCTCTTGACAAAAGGGGCGGCTGTAAAGGGCGACAATGACGCTTATTGCAGAGTGGCGGTGCTGGCAGATAATGCAGTGCGATCCGGAAACCAGGTGTCCGGTGAGAGACAATCAGGCAGAGGAATGTTGGGAAATCATCGGTTCGCATGATCCCTGCGCGTTCAACATCTGCAGGGATTGCCTGGTATATGTGGCGAAAATGAAGGATTCCTGCCTGACTCCTGAGGAACTGATCGAAATTCTCAACAAGAAGGGGCTGTGCCGGGCAGCTGAACTCCTGAAATAGGGAGGCCGGAAGAAAGAGGATATCCCGGCAGGGATCATCCGCAGACGCTTCGGATAGCCTCGGCCAGCACGGCGAGGTCAGGCAGAGGCTTGTGGAAGACAGCCCCTGGATCAACCCCGATGTCGCTGAGCGCTGCCGGGGGATGGTAGTCCGTCGAACCGGTATGGATGATAAAACGGAGGGACGGTTGCAGCCGATGCGCCCTGACGATGGTCTCGTTTCCGTCCATGCCGGGCAATCGCATATCGACAATGGCTGCGTCAACTTTCGTGCGCTGCAGGATTTCCAGGCCCTCCTCTCCTGACGTGGCCCCGATCACGTCGAAATCCTCATCTTCCAGAAAGGCGCTCAGGCTCTTCAGCAGACTGATTTCGTCATCGATGATCAGTACCCTGAAGGCCGGCATGGTCCGCTTCCTCCCCGCCGTATCCTGACTGTCATAAACATCCCTGCCAATTTTGCTTTTGCGGCTGGATCTGCCAGCCGTCACTCCTCCGCTCTCGGGCCACTGGTCGGTTCTCCCTGTTCGCCGATCGCCGAGAGGATGACAATGTCGACACGCCGGTTTTTCTGCCGGCCTTCCGGGGTGCTGTTGTCGGCAATAGG
Organism: Desulfobulbaceae bacterium; assembly: GCA_008933635.1. Taxonomy (GTDB): domain Bacteria; phylum Desulfobacterota; class Desulfobulbia; order Desulfobulbales; family Desulfocapsaceae; genus Desulfoprunum. The sequence goes on from WBUQ01000003.1 coordinate 21,983, forward strand.
CCGGTACTCCCCGTAGCCGATGGCAGAGAGCTTCTCCGGGGCGAAGGCGTGGGTTCCGATCAGATACTGGACAAGGTTGGTGGCCCTGGCCGTCGAAAGTTCCCAGTTGGAAGGGAAGGAGGGCGTCCTGATCGGGACGTTGTCGGTATGCCCCTCTATGCGGATGGCGTTGGTGTAGTCGTCGATCGCGGCGGCGATATCCTTGAGCAGCGGTTTCGATTCCGCCCTGACCGTGGCGCTGCCGGAATCGAAGAATTCCGTGTCCTTGAGGCTGATGACGAGCCCCCGCGAATCGACCGTCAGCTTGACTTTCTGTTCGGCCCCACGCTCTTCGAGAAAGGCAGTGATCTTTTCCTTGATCTGCCGGAATTCTTTGCTGTCAGCCTTTGTTTTGGCAGCATCTTTCTTCGGGTCGGGCGGGGGGATGTCCTTGGCGGGATCCTCCAGCTGGTCCTGCTGCTCTTGACCGGCATCCTTCTTTTCGCCGGTTTTCTGTTTCTCTTCCTCCTTTTTTCCCAGTTCTCCCGCCTCAGGGACAGTCATCCTTCTCCGTTTTTCCGGGACAATGCCCGGTACCGGCATGATCTCGTTCGACTGGATGACATTGAAGGCGGGCGAGGAACTGCTTTTCGTCATGCCGAATGCGGCGTTGTAGGAGGCGATAACCTGCTCGACCTTCTGCTTGTCGACGTAGGACATGGCATAGAGGGTCACGAAAACGGCAAAGAGCAGGGTGATGAAATCGGCGTAGGAAACCAACCAGCGTTCATGGTTCGGTTCCTTTTCGTGTTCCTGCTTTCTTTTGGCCATGTTCAGCTTTCCGTCGTCTTGCGTTTTTCAGGCGGGAGGAAACCCTGGAGCTTTAAGGTCATCAGGCGCGGATTCATCCCGGACTGGATGTCGAGCAGACCTTCAATCAACAGGGTCTTCAGCAGGACCTGGGTCTTCAGCCGCTTCTTGAGTTTGGAGCTGGCCGGCAGGCAGACGATATTGGCGATGACCAGACCGTAGATGGTGGCAACGAAGGCAACGGCAATACCGGCACCCAGTTTCGTGGGGTCGGAGAGATTCTGCATGACATGGATAAGGCCGAGCACCGCGCCGATGATGCCGATTGTCGGGGCAAACCCGCCAGCCGCTTCGAAGACTTCGACGCCAGCCTTTTCGCTGGATTCGTAGGCGGCAAGCTCGATTTCCATGAAGGTGCTGAACTGCTGCGGGTCGGTGCCGTCAACGATGAGTTGCAGGGCCTTGGCCTTGAACGGGTCGTTGCTCGCTTCCTGGACCATTGGCTGCAGGGCGAGCAATCCGTTATGGCGGGCCATGTTGCCGTAGGAGGCGAGATCGGCGATGACCTGGTCCATGTCCTCTTTCGGCGGGAGGAAGATCTTCTTGAGGTCTTTCAGGGCCTTGATCAGGTCGCCCATCGGGAAGGAGACGAAGGTGGCTCCCATCGTGCCTCCGGCGACGATCAGGAAAGCGGTGGGCTGAATCAGCGAACTCGTATGCCCACCCTCGAGGATATTGCCGCCGAGGATGCCGGCGAGGGCAATCAGAAGACCGAGAATTGTTGCGATATCCATATATTACCTTGAAAAAAAGCCTGCAGGGACACGGGAGGAAGGGCGATCACACTCATTTCCCGTCCTGCGGAAGCAGGGACTGATACCCTGCACGCCGCATGACCTCGGCGCTGAATTCGATGATCTTTTCCCTGATCACTTCCCCCGATTCGAGCACAATATACCTGTTGCCGTTGCTGAGGGTGATGCAGGTGTCGGGAGACTCCTCGATAATCTCTATCAGCGTATGGTTCAGCAGACATTCGTGGCCGTTCATCTTTGTCAGCTTGATCATGGGCAGGGGACTGGACAGGGCGTTCCTTGGTCCGGGCAGAAGAATGGAGTAGAGGCCTTTGGCCGATAACGTTTTCAGTTTAGCGTGGAAGTCGGCCCCAGGCAAGAAATTTTAGCTACTTATCTCCACCGCGGGCGAGGACCGGCGACGATTCTGCAGCCAGAGATCTTCCACTGCCGGCACTGCGGGGGGAAGAGCAGGAAAATTTCGGGAAATATTCCGGCAAACTGGTACAATACAACAGAAAACCTTGTAATCAGCCGGTCCGCTGTCCTCCCTTGCGAATGTGTCCGGCCGGCTCAGTGCAGGGGCCCATCCGCCACTCTGACGACAGGAACGACCATGCAGGAGCTTTCGAAATCACAGAAGGCGAGAAACGCCATTCGCACCTTCAAGACCCTCGCCGACGCCCTCACCATCCAGGGGGTGTACAAACCTTCAGGCAAGGCCGGAGAAAAGCTGGCCGAGGCCATGAAAATGTTCAGTCCGGAGATCTATGGCTCCATGCCCGATCCGCGGATCGTCGAGCTCAAGGGACTGGAGTACGTCATCGACCGGATGCCGCGGGGCATCGAGAAATGCAACCGGCTCATTCTCACCGCCCAGGAGGATTTCCAGGACACCTCGTTCGAAGAGATCATCCCGCTGAAGAGGCGCCGGGTCTCCTACGCGGTGTCGGAGAAGGAGATGTGCTTCGTCATCACCCATGGCCAGAGCGAGATCTATGATATCCTGACCCACATCACCTTCCTCACCATCGAATCGCAGAAGATCTACCAGCAGATCTGCAACCGGGTTGACGGGACCAGCACCGAGTGGGTCGAGCTGGAGCGGATCACCAGGATGGAGTCCGACCTCAAGGGCGAGGAACTCGATCAGGCGATTTGGAACCTGTCGATCATCCTCGGCCGGACGTACCGGGAGACGAGGAGCACCTACGAATACCTCGAGGAGAACCGGCGACTGCACCACTCCAACAACGGCCTGTTCAACATCGTCCACTCCCTCGGCAGGCGGATGATCGAGGAACAGGTCTCGGAGAAGGAGGAGCTGACGATCTACTTCACCCCATCCCTCCATGACATGATCGGCCACCACAAGTATGCCTCCCTGTGGGCCGACTCGATCAAGGAGCGGCTCTATGGGCTTGGTTTCCAGGACAGGCCCGTCCACGTGATCAGCGCCAACATGCATTCGGTGCGCAATATCATCTACGGATCGGGTATGCTGGTCGAAAGAGGGGAAACGATTCCAGACGACCTCTATGACATGGTCCGCCAGCTGCGCAGCCAGGGCAGGAAGATCAGTGAATACGCGGAGAAGCACGGATACATTTTTCACAAGGACACCTCGGGATCGAATATCGATGTCAATATCGTCGATACCGCCCGGATCGATTTCGCCACCCTCCACCCCGCCCTCCGTTTCAACGTCCACCTGATCAAGGAGCAGCAGCCCGTTCTGCTGGTGATGGATTACGCCTTCGGCACCCAGGCCTTCGAACTAATGGACGAACTGCTCTGCCCCTGCCAGATCCAGGACAAGGTCATCGCCTTCAGCATCGAGTCGATTTCGATCATGGGCAAGGCTGGGATCCTCCCCGGCAAGAAGGGCGACATCATGCTGGCGACGGCCCATGTGATGGAGGGGACGCCGCACAACTATATCGTCAACAACGACCTCGCCGTCAACGACTTCGATCCCGGCGTCAACGTCTACTGCGGCCCGATGGTCACCGTTCTCGGCACCTCGCTGCAGAACCGCGATGTCCTCGAGCGGTTCCATTCGTCGAGCTGGAAGGCGATCGGGCTGGAAATGGAGGGAGGGCACTACCAGCGAGCGATCAGTGCCGCCATCATCCAGGGCCACATCCCGATGAACATGAAGACCCGCTATGCCTATTACGCCTCTGACAATCCGCTGGTGAGCGGCCAGACCCTGGCTTCCGGTCCGATGGGTGAAGAGGGCGTGGTGCCGACCTACATGATCACCAAGGTCATCCTGCAGAAGATCCTCAACTACCAGGACGAGACACCAGGCCGATGAAACTTCGTCTCGTCAACGTCTCGCCCTGGATACTGGCCGCCGCATGTTCACTGCTGGCCGTTATCATCGCTGTCTTCGCCGTCAACAACTATCGCCGCGAGAAGCAGCTGATGACCGAGGTGCTGCTGCAGAAGGGCGTCACCATCATCCGGTTCGTCAATGCCGGGCCGCGCATCAGGTTCCGCACCAATGCCGAATCCTATGCCGCGATGGAGCTGCAGTGGAGGGAGCAGGTGCAGCAGATCCTCGACCACGCCGCAGAACAGCCAGACATCCATATGGCGATGATGGTCGACAGGAGCGGCAAGATCCTGGCCTGCTCCGACAGCGGCCATGCCGGGCAGATGGTCGAGCGGGAGACCGCTGCGTTTTTCAGGACCCTGGAAAACGAACATGCCGGCAATGTCGCGTACCGGATAGGCAGAGAGGCGAGGGGCAACGGCAGCGTCTTCCAGGCCGCAGCCTACTATGCGCCCCTGGGTCCGAGGGAGCTGGCAGAGGGCGGGCTGTCGCCGATGATGCAGCATATGCGACGCGGAAACGGGCCCATGCGGGACCATATGATGCAGATGCAGCAGGGTTTCCAGCGATGGCGGGAGCTGGCCGCAAAGGTGCAGGGGGCCAGGTATGTTCTGCTGGTCGAGCTGGAAATCGATCAGTACAACGCCGCCGTCAAACGACAGCTGCTGCAGATTGTCATCCTCTCCATCGTCCTGCTGCTGGTCGGCATCGGCGGCTGGCTGTCTCTCCTCACCCTGCAGGGATACAGAGGATCCCAGGTGAGTCTGAGACGGATGCGGGCCTTCAACGATCTTCTGGTCTCCTCGCTGCCGCTCGGGCTGGTCGCCACCGACAGCGAAGGCAAGATCCAGATCTGCAACAGGACAGCGGAAGAAATTCTGGCGAGCCCTGAGAAGGACCTGGCAGGTAAACGGCCAGGAGAGATCCTGCCGCCGCCGCTTGCCGAGCTGATCGCCCAGTCGGAGGCGCAACCCGAACGTCCACGGAAACAGGAACTGGTTCTCGAGCAGGAGACCGGGCGCCCCAGATCGCTGCTGCTTGCCGCACTGGCGGTGCTCGATGGGGAGAATCGCCATGTCGGCACGATGCTGCTGATGCAGGATGTTAGCGAGGTGAAGCAGCTCGAGGAAGAGCTGAAGCGCAACGAGCGACTGGCGGCCCTGGGTGAAATGGCGGCAGGCGTGGCGCATGAGCTGCGGAATCCGCTCAGCTCGATCAAGGGGCTGGCGGTATTGCTGAAGTCCCGTTTCAGTGAAGGCGGGTCAGACCGTGAAGCCGCCGATATCCTGGTGCGCGAGGTGGAGCGGCTCAACCGCAGCATCAGCGAACTGCTCGATTACGCCAGACCAGACCGGCTGGTCAAGGAAATGGTCTCGCTCAATGATGTGCTGCGGAAGGCGATCACACTCATCCGGGTCGATGCCGATGCCGCAGGGGTCGTGATCGAGACGGACCTCTGCCCGCCACCGGATCTGGTCCATGCCGATCAGGACAAGCTCAGCCAGGTCTTTCTCAACCTCCTGCTCAACGCCATTCAGGCCATGAATGGCGGCGGCAGCCTGAAAATCACCACCCGGACCGGCCAGGGCCAGCTGTCATGCCGGGTCGAGGACAGCGGCTGCGGCATCGCGGCGGATCTGCTGCCGAAGGTCTTCGATCCCTACATGACCACCAAGAGCGGCGGCACCGGGCTTGGTCTGGCGATGTCGGTGAAGATCATCGAGGAGCACGGGGGGCGCATCGATATCAGCAGCACGGCCGGGCAGGGGACGACCGTAGTGGTGACATTGCCAGCGGGGCAGCCATGAGGCGGTGGCAGCCGGTTGACGGAGGGTTCCCCGGAACAGACGGAAACCGAGGCAAGCATACCTTGCGGATCGTCCAGTTCATGGCCTCCGAAGGCTACGGCGGAGCGGAGAAGGTCTTCATCGAACTGTCGAATGCCCTGGCGGCAGAGTATGAGGTCATCGCCCTGCTGCTCCGCAACGCCATCATCAGTGGCAGATTTTCGCCGCAGGTCAGGCAGGTCGTGCTGCACTCCAACCCGACCAGCAACAACCCCTTGCTCCACCTCGAACTTTATTCCCGTTTAAAGGAGCTCGCTCCCGATCTCATCCATACCCATGCGGCCAAAGGGACGACCCTGGTCGCCAGGGTCAACCGGCTGCTCGGTTTGCCCCATCTCGGCACCAAGCATAACGATCGCAGGGGCCGGATATTCAACCATCTCCGCTGGGTCAGCGCGGTTTCGGAGAAGTCGGCGCGATCGGTGGTCGCTGCCAGAGGGGCGGAAGTACGGGTCATCCACAACGGGGTCGCCGCTGAAGACCCCGGTCCGGAAGAGAAAGACAAAGCCTTTACCATCGTTGCGGTCGGCCGCCTGGATGCGATCAAGGGCTTCGATATCCTGATCGACCAGGTTGCGGCGCTGCCCTTCGACTTCAGGCTGAAAATTATCGGCGAGGGGCCGGAGAAGGCCCGTCTCGAACAGCAGATCAGGAACAGGAAGCTGTCGGAAAAGGTCGTCCTCGAAGGCTTTCGCGACGATATTCCCCGCCTTATGCGCAGGGCACACCTTGTTGTCATCTCCTCGCACCAGGAAGGGGGGCCGAAGGTGATGATCGAATCCCTCTTCCATGCCGACATGCTGATCGCCACCCCCGTGGGGGCAGTGCCCGAGGTGCTGCCGGATAGGTTCCAGGCCAGGCAGGAGGAACTGGCGGCAAAGATCTCCCAGGTCTATTTCGAATATGACCGGTACCGGGAGGACTTCGCAGCGGTCGCCGCAAAAAGACGTCCTGATTTCTCCCTGCCGGAGATAGTCGAAAAATACCGGGACTTCTACCGCCACATTCTGGGGCAGAAAGGTCAGTCCGGCGGGTGATCCTGCGGCGGGGAGGCGAGGAGCAGGGCCGAGAGGAAGGCGAAGAAGTGGCCCTGGTGGGAATCGAAGAGAAAGGAATTCATCAGGCAGCCGGCAGCCATTGTCAGCACGATGCCCTGCATGACAAACCTGCGATGCCGTTTCAGCCGCGAAGCGGAGAGCCACTGGCTGACCAGCAGCGCCACGAACAGCGCAAGGCCGGACAGGCCGAGCTGGACGCCGATGAACAGGTATTCGTTGTGCGGATTGTCGGTGGGCATGGTATCGCTGCCTTCGATCAGTTCCTGCTGCCTGAAGGCGAAGGAACCGGTGCCGTGGCCGAAGACGGGGCGTTCCCGGATCAGGTCGATGCTGTTGCCCCACCAGTCCAGCCGCATGCCCAGCGATGAACGGGACGCCCCCGGTTCATAATGGATGATATCCTGCAGCGCCTGCTGGACACGCGAGGAGATGTTGCCCGAGACGGTGAAGCCGGCCGGGATCGCGAGCAGGAGGATGAGGCAGCCGGCGAGCCTGTTCCGCAGGCTGAGACGCTGCAGGATGGCAAAGCCGATCAGCACGGTATAGGCGAAGAGGCCGGTTCGTCCGGGCGAGACAAAGACGATGTTGGCGGTGGCGAGCAGAAAAACGACACACCAGGCAATCCGGTAGCGGCGATGGTCGATCGCCCGCTGGAAGGCCCAGAACGCCAGCATGGCCATGAAAAAACTGTGGGTGATGTGGAAAAGCAGCGAGTTGCCGTACTTGGCTGATGGGATCAGCGAGAAGTGCATGCCGAAGGAGATCAGCATCAGGATCGCGGTGCCGGCCAGGAAACCGTTTTCCGCCCGGCCTATCAGCACCTCGTCGTCCCAGGCGAATGACATGACCAGCGGCAGGATGAGCAGCTCACGGTATTTCATCAGCACCGACAGGGATCTCTCCGATGCCGCAGGCGAATAGAGGACAGCGGCGGCGAAGTAAACAAAGAGCAGAGTGGCGAGGATGGCCACGGGATGGCGGCGCAGCAGCCGGCCCAGGATCCTTGCCCTTCCGGAACCGAACCAGAACAGGAGGACGAAGGCGGAGCTGATATCCATCAGCGCCGTGGAGAGCGGTATCCAGAAACAGGTGGCGATGATCGCGTAGCCGCCACACCGCCGGCTTATGGTCTGTATCCGGTCAATCATGTCTGCTGGTCTTCCGTCCCGCCTTTAGCGGTACTGCATGTTGTAGAGCAGTTCATATTCCTGGCCGAGCGCCAGGAGCTCCTCGTGGGTGCCTTCCTCGACGATGGCGCCATCCTTGACCACGATGATCCGGTCGGCATTGATGATGGTCGACAGTCTATGGGCGATCACGAAGGTGGTCTTTCCCTTCATCAGATTCTCCAGAGCTTTCTGCACCTCCCTCTCCGATTCGGTGTCAAGTGCCGAGGTCGCCTCGTCGAGGATCAGGATCGGGGCGTTCTTGAGGATCGCCCGGGCGATGGATACCCTCTGCCGCTCGCCGCCGGAAAGCCTCGCCCCGCCCTCGCCGATCACCGTGTCGAAGCCCTGGGGCAGGTTCCTGATGAAATCGAGGGCATGGGCGGCTTCGGCAGCGCGGATCAAGTCCTCTTCGCTGCACTCGAGGTCGCCGTAGGCGATGTTGTTGCGGACGGTGTCGTTGAACAGGATGGTCTGCTGGGTGACCATCGCGATCTGGCTGCGCAGCGACTGCAGGGTGACGTCGCGGATGTCGTTGCCGTCGATCAAAATCGCCCCGACCTCGAGATCGAGGAAGCGGGGGATCAGGTTGGTCAGCGTCGTCTTGCCGCCGCCGCTCGGGCCGACGATGGCCAGCGCCTGGCCGGCCGGGACGGTCAGCTTGATCCGGCGCAGCACCGGTTCCTCTTCGTTGTAGCGGAAGGTCACGTCCCTGAACTCGATGGTCTCTTTGAAAGGCGGCAGCGGAATCGCCCCGGTTTTGTCGGCAATGGCCGGCGTGATATCGAGCAGGGCGAAGACCCGGGTGGCGGCGGCCATGCCCTGCTGGATCACGGAGTTGATCCGGCTGACGCCCTTGACCGGTTCGTAGGCGGCGATCAGGGCGGTGAGGAAGGCGAAGAAGGTGCCGGGGGTGGCCCCGCCGTGGATGACCTCGTTGCCACCGAACCAGATGATCAGGGCGATGGCGACGCCGCCGATGAACTCCATCAGCGGATGCTGCATGCTGCGGAAGCGGGCGTCCTGGATGATGACGGCGAAGAGGGTGCCGATCTGGTCGCGGAAGCGGCGGCCTTCATATTCCTCGCGGCCGAAGGCCTTGACGATGCGGTTGCCGGTGATGGTCTCGTAGAGGATGTTGGTGAGGTGGGCGGTCTCCTCCTGGGTCTTGGTGCTCAGCTTCCTGAAGATCCGTCCGAATTTGACGATCGGGTAGCCGGCGATCGGCAGGATGATGAACGAGAACATCGCCAGCTTCCAGTTCATGTGAAAGACCACGCCCAGCAGGATGATGACCTGGAAGAAATCGCGCAGGGTACCGACCAGGGCATTCGAGACCGCCTGCTGCATCAGGGTGATGTCGGACATGATCCGCGAGATCAGGGTACCGGTGGGCATGTCGTGGAAAAACGACAGCGGCTGGCGGTGGATGTGTTCGAAGACCGCCGTCCGCAGGTCGCGGATGACCGACTGGCCGACCTTCTCCAGCAGGAAATAGTAGGTGTAGTAGAAGCTGCTCTTCAAGAAGAAGATCAGGACGATGATCAGCGGCAGGACGTTGAGGAAGAAGACGTTCTTCTCCATGAAGATCTTGTCGAGCAGATCCTTGACCAGGTAGGCCTGGGAGCCGGTCAGACCCGCCACCAGCACCATCGCCACCATGGCGATGAACAGCCGTGACTGGTAGGGGCGGATGACCGCATAGATTCTGAAGAGGATTTCCTTGTTTGTCATGCGGAACTTTGATGATAAGGTTGTACGGCGCAGAAGGCCGGGGACGGGCGAGCAAATTCGCGACTAGTAATACACTACCCGGATGCAATTCAAAAGTGAATTTTCCCCGAAACCCCACGATCAGGAGGCGTCGGGGCAACCCCTTGCACGGAGAAACCTCCTCCCATGATCCATGAGCTGCCGCTGCTCGGCAAGACCAAGGACCCTGCGCTCGGTGCCGGCATCGACGACTACTGCCGGCGCTTGCGGCATTACACCACGCTGTCGCTGAAGACCCTGAGGGAGCCGGCTAGAACCAGGGCGAGGGAGGAGGACCTGACGCTGGACGAAGGGCGCCTGCTGCTGAAAAACCTCCCTGCCGGCGCGCTGGCTGTGGTGCTCGACGCCGGCGGCGGTCAGTATACATCGGAGCAGTTCGCCGGGTTGATCAGCAGCTGGGAGCAGAAGGGGATCAAACAGGTCAGCTATCTGATCGGCGGTCCCAGCGGCCATTCGCCCGAAGTGCTCCGGCGGGCGGACCTGCTCCTGTCGCTGTCGAAGATGACCTTCACCCACGACATGGTCAGGCTGCTGCTGCTGGAGCAGCTCTATCGCGCCTACACCATCAAGGCCGGCGAGAAATATCACAAGTGACGGGTGAGATAGACGTCGAAGCGGCTGTTCTTCATCAGCACCTGGTGGCTGGGGCGGCGTCCGCCGAGCAGGGGGGCGCCCTTGGGCCGTTTGACCACCACCCGGTCGGCAGCAGCTGTCAGCGCCACGTCCAGCAGTGCCGGACTGTCATCGTCGTCGCCGACGATGGCGCGGATGATCCGCATCTCCTTGCTGTTCAAGGCGGAAGTGCGGCGATGCGGGTACATGGGGTCGATATAGACGGCATCGGCTGGTTCGGCCAGCTGTTTCAGGACCTCGGCGGCATCACCGATGATGAGGCGGACCATGTCGCGGAAGATGTCGGCGAGCGGTTCGACCAGCAGGGCCCGTTCGACGGCGTCGGCCAGCAGGGCGCCGATGACCGGCGAGCGTTCGAACATCACCACCCGGCAGCCGAGGCAGGCCAGGACGAAGGCGTCGCCGCCCATTCCGGCGGTGGCGTCGAAGACGAAGGGTCTGAAGCCGGGCCTGATGCCGACCGCCCTGGCCAGCGGCTGTCTGGCCGTGCAGTTGCGGGCATGCCTGAAGGCCGCCTTGCCGCCTGCGAAATCGATGAACAGGACGCTGGCGCGGGACGTGTCCGACCCAGGCAATTGCAGGCGCAGCTCCAGGCCACGTTCGGTATAGACCAGCTGCGGCGTTGATGCCGGGGCCGGCAGACAGGGCAGGCCCAGCTTTTTCGCCAGCTCCTCGGCTTTTTGGTGCAAAGCGGCAGAGGTTGCGGTACATGAGAGCTCAAGAGAAGGCGCTGCGGTCATTGTCCCCCAGAATCGCCGAAAACTCCCGGTCCGGCACCGGCACGAAAACCACTCGAGCAACGGATATCAGATATGCACAATGCGAATACCCAAGTCATCGCCATCATCCCCGCCCGCTATGAATCAAACCGTTTCAGGGGCAAACCGCTGGCCAGAATCGCCGGTAAACCGATGATCCAGCACGTGGTCGAACGGGCGCAGCGGGTACCGCTGCTCTCCAGGGTGATCGTCGCCACCGATGATAGCCGAATTTGCGACTGTGTACAATCCTTCGGCGGCGAATACGTCATGACCCGCAACGACCACGTGTCCGGCTCGGACCGGCTGGCCGAGGCGGCCGAACTGCTCGGGATCTCCGAGCATGACGTGGTTGTCAACATCCAGGGCGATCAGCCGCTCTTCCCGCCGGAGGTGGTGGAGCAGGTGGCCAGGCCGCTGCTCGACGACCCCTCGCTGCCGATGTCGACGCTGATCTACAAGATCGTGCGGAAGGAGGAGATCAGCGACCCGAACCACGTCAAGACCGTGTTCGACCGCAATCACAACGCCCTTTACTTCTCGCGTTCACCGATCCCTTTCCAGCGCAACCCCGAGGAGGGTATCTCGCCGACCTATTACAAGCACCTCGGCCTGTACGCCTACCGCAAGGGGTTTCTGCTGACCTTCGTCGCCCTGCCTGAGGGGGAATGGGAACGATTTGAAAAGCTCGAACAGCTGCGGGCCCTTGAATACGGGTACAGGATTAAGGTAATCTTGACCGAGCACGATTCCATCGAGGTGGACACCCCCGAGGACCTGGCAAGGGTGGAGGCGTATCTCAGCTGCAAATAACAATGCGGTCCACCGCAGGACGTAACTGGTGACCATGGAACAGCACAAAGAAATTCAGGATGCCGGAGCTGCCGAGCTGCAGCGGCGCCTGGCAGATCTGTCCGGACGCCGGATCTCCCCGCTCGAACTCTTTCCCCATGAGGATCTGCGCGAAAAAATGGTCGCTCTCGTGCTCAGTGGCCAGCCGCGGGGCAGCGACCAGGAAACCTCGACGCTCTTCAGCCAGTTGCGCAAATCCCTTCTCGATCATTCTGTCGATGAGACCAGGGTGGTGGTTTTCGGAGGCGGTTCCGGGCTGTCGAACATCATCGGCGGCGACAGCCGGAGCGAGGCCTGGACCCGCCGGCCATTCTATGGCCTGAAGGAGATCTTTCCGCTGACCCGGTCCATTGTCTGCGTCACCGACGACGGGGGATCCACCGGAGAACTGATGAAGGACATCCCCCTGGTCGCCCTCGGCGACCTGCGCCATGTGCTGCTGTCGTCGATCCAGATCGAACGCCTGCAGCGGCTGTACACCCTGTCGATCCACGAAGCGTACGAGACCGTTGCGGCCCTGGCTGCCATCTTCAACTACCGTTTCGACAGGCGGCCGGCTGCCGCCGGAGACCTGCTCGAAAGGTTCGGCCAGTCGCTCTCCCGCCTGCCGCCGTCCATCAGGATCTTCCTCGAGGATCTGATCACCCGGCTCTTTGCCGATGAGAGGCTGGCGTGCACGCTCGCCCGCCCTCATTGCCTTGGCAACCTGCTGCTGGCCTCGGCGGTGTATCGGGAAATAGACCCGGCGGTCGGCAACGACCAGCTGAGCGGTCGCCAGGATCTGGTGCACCAGGCCCTGCGCACCGGCCTGAATACCCTCTCCTCCCGAATTGGTGCGGCCCGGCAGGCGGTGCTTCCATGCACATCGACGCCGGCCCGGCTTCGGCTGCTGTACGCCAACGGCGTGCAGATCACCGGCGAAAGCAAATCGAGCCAGGCCCGGAGGGGAGTGCCGGTAGACCAGGTATTTGTCGATTATCACGATGAACCGAGAACATATGAGGATGTCCTGGATGCAATCCGTGAGGCCGATATCCTCATCCTTGCACCTGGCAGCCTGTACAGTTCGATCATCCCGATCTTCTCTGTTCCGGGTCTGGCCGAATGTGTCAGGCAGAACCGGCATGCCTTGAAGATCCTCGTCTCGAACCTCTGGGTGCAGGCCGGCGAGACCGATTACAGCATTGCCGATCCGGAAAGAAAATTTCATGTCTCGGATATGATCCGGGCGTACCAGCGCAACATCCCGGGCGGCATTGCCGGCCTGTTCCGCGAAGTCCTCTGCCTGTCGCTGCGGGATGTCCCGGCGTCGGTACTGCAGCGGTACGCGGTGGAAGGCAAGGTGCCGATCTACCTCGATCGCGACGTCGTCAAGGAGCAGGGGCTGCTTCCCCTCGAATGCGGGATATTTTCCAAGGAGGCGCTGGCCGAACGCGGCGTCATCCAGCACGATCCGGCGATCCTGGCACAGGCGATCAAGACCATCCATCTGACCCATCATTACATTCAGGGGAACGAAGAGACCCAGACGATTCTGCCGGGTGACGGATCGGCAGTCGTTGCCAGATCGGCTGAACGGCCACTGATGCCATGTGAGAAATACCGCAAGATACATGAGATACTGCGGGATATTGAAGTCCATTGTGAAAAAAACGACGACTGCGGACTCGACCCGCGGCATATCCGGTCCGCGATCGGCGACATCATCTGGAGGCATGCAGACATCCCCCTCTCCCATCTCCGCTATGTCAGGGCCATCCGCTGCATCCATGAAGAGCAGTGGCGGCGGGATCAGCGCTGGGACAACGTCTATTCATTCTTCGAGCCGGACAACTGGAGCATCATGATCAGGCACGATCAGTTCGCTGACCCGAAACGCCTGGAGATTGCGTTCCTGATTGCGCTGGGGGAGTCCCTGCTCGGCGATTATGCCCTTGAGAAACGGATGGAGGAGGTGGTAAAGGATGGCCTGCGGCTCGGCAAGGTCTACCATCTCCGGTTGCGGACGGAAACAGAGCGGACCTGCCATATCGGCGCCGACGACCTGAGCCGCTACCTGATCCTTGCCCGGATGCAGCAGACAGGAGACCCCTACCATTTTACCCGACTGATCAACGGCGAGGAGGGGTTCACCCCTCCAGGCCTGTTTCTGGGGCTGATGTATGCCTGGTATCTGGACAACCAGCTGGCCAGCCATATTGAATACAAGATGAGCGTGATGAAGATCAGGAAATCGGACCTGATTCCTGAGCAGCAGAAGATGATGGGGCGGCGGAAGAATTTGATCACCTTTTTCCGGGAGGTGATTTTTTCCACAGCGGCGGAACAATCCCCCGCAGGCAGGCCGCAGGGCCACGGGCAGGCTTCCGCTGTCTGAGCTGATTGTTTCAACACACGGCAGAAGGCCGCCGGCGAGAGGCCGGAGCAGTCCGGAGGCGGCCTGTGAAGGCATATTCCTCTGAAAACCTGAGATAGGGGACTCTGCCGGCGTGGAGAGTGTGCTGCAGGCCTTCAGCAGAGTTGCCGGATTGCCCGCCACTGCTGCTCGAGTTTTTTCGCCGAGACCGCTATCCTGGTTTTGATTTCCGGTGAGAACAACGAGATACGGAATTCTTCGACCATCACTTTATAATCGTGGGCCAGCGGGACAAGCTCCTCTGGCGACGTCGGCGACAGCAGGTTCGCCAGTTCATCCAGATGTGCCGTGTGCGGCCGGATCTGGGCCGCCTTGGCCTCGTCCTTGGCGGGATTGTTGTGCAGTCTTTCCAGGCGGATCTGCAGGCTGCGCAGATAGCGGTCGCAGTCCTCAAGCCTGCGGCCGTCCATGCCATAGAGGAATCCCGTGGGCAGGATCGCGGCGATCAGTCCCTGCAGTTCCTGCAGCCTGGGCGGGGTGAAGACTGTGCGTCGGCTGTCGAGGGCGACCAGCCGCTGCAGCTGCTCCTGCACCTCGCGCCGGCGTCTCAGCAGCGCCATGACCCTGCCGCAAAGTTCCTGTCCCTTCCCGTAGAGCCCTTCCTGCTTCACCCTGGCAACTGTCGCAAAGAACCTCTCCCTGTCAGGGATGGTGCCGTCCAGGGGGCCGAAGATCTCGCGCAGGATGAAGGACAGCAGGCCCTCGACGGCTTCCCTGCGGGTGGGATAGTGGCTGACCAGCCACAGCGCCGACGGGCCGGAAAGCGTTGATGTACAGAAGTTCTTCAGCGATTTGCTGTGATCGGGGAACTGCAGGCGATAGAGGATGAGGACCCCTGCGTCGTTGAGCTGGCGGACCTTTTCCGGGTTGGCTTCGAAGCTGATTTCGACGGCATTGCCGGAGGCGACCAGGGTCGGGTAGAGGTGGCCGGCGATGGCATGGCCAGGTGACTGCAGGGTCAGCGATTCCGGCAGGTTGTCAAAATCCCAGGTGGTGAAGGTTCTCTGTCGCCAGTCCTCCACGATTTTCTTGTCATCCGCCGAAAGGTTCGCTGTACCGGGACTCTTTGCTGAAGCTGGAACCGGTGAGACGAGCAGGGCCAGGTCGCGGCCGGCGGCGATCTCGCGGCCGGCGGTATCGACGATGGAAAAGCGCGGCTGGAGATGGACCGGCAGCGGCGAGGGCCAGTCGGAACGCTGGACGCTGAAGCGGAAGAGTTTCAAGATAGCAGCCTCCAGGGCCGGGAGATACGCTCCTTTCTTGTTGGCGAGCTCGTCGAGGATGCTGTCGATGGCTGTACTGATCGGGACCAGGCGTTTGCGCAGCGACTTCGGCAGCCCCTTCAGCAGAAAGGCTGTCTTCTCTTTCAGCAGGCCCGGCACGAGCCACTCGAAGGGCTGGACCGGCAGGCTGCCGGCGAGGTCGACCGGGATCGATATGGTCATCCCGTCGCTGTCGGCACCAGGTTCGAATTGGTAGGAGAGCGGCAGTTCATAGGAACCGACCGCAAGGGTCGGCGGGAAATCGGCCAGTTCGCGGCCCTCAGGCCGGCGGCGGACGACATCGTCCTCGGTCATCATCAAAAAGCGCTGGTCCCGCCGGGATTTCAGCAGTCTGTTCAGCGAGCTGCGGTCGAAGACGTCGTCGGGCAGGCGGTCGAGGTAGAACTGCCGCAACGTCGTCTCGTCGCAGAGCAGGTCGCGCTTGCGCAGCCGGTGTTCGGCATCCTGCCATTGCTCGACCAACTGCAGGTTGTGGCGGAGAAAGGGATAGTCGCCGATGATTTCCCCCGTCAGCAACGCCGACTCGATGAATATGGCCTGGGCCTCAGCCCGGTTTTTCGTGCTTCTCCGGGCAAAGTCGACCCTTCGGCCGGAAAGGATAGGCAGGCCGAACAGCGATACCCGCTCCTCGGCCATGACCCGGCCGCTCTTCTTCTGCCAGTGGGGATTGCTCCAGGAATAGCTGCAGAGCTGGCCGGCGATCCCCTCCAGCCACTCCGGCTCGATGGTGGCGACTGTCAGGGCGTAGAGGCGGCCGGTCTCGAGGAAGGATGCGGCAACGATCCACTGACCGCCCTTGAGGAACTGGTGCGATCCGGGGAAGATCATCAGTTCGCGGTTGCCGGCCCCCTGGTACAGCCTGTCCTTCTTCTTCATCGCGATATTGCGGAGAAAGCCGGAAGCAAGCGACTTGTGGATGCTGTCATAGGAGGCATCGTTTGCGTTGTCGACAAAGCCGCCGTGCCGGTCG
Organism: Desulfobulbaceae bacterium; assembly: GCA_008933635.1. Lineage (GTDB taxonomy): Bacteria > Desulfobacterota > Desulfobulbia > Desulfobulbales > Desulfocapsaceae > Desulfoprunum. The sequence goes on from WBUQ01000003.1 coordinate 38,663, forward strand.
ACAAGACGACCGAGCTGCTCGTGCAGGTCGAGCCATTCGCGCATTCTCTGGAACGAGAGGTAATGGGTGGCGCAGAATTTCTTCAGCCTCGACCACGATTTGATCTTGTCCTGGACCTCGTGGAAGAGGTTCCAGATGTTGAGCAGGGCGAGGAAGTCGGAATGGGGGTGGGCGAAGAGCTTGTGCGCCGCGTCGGCATCCCTTTCCTTCTCCGCCGGACGGATGCGGGGGTCCTGGATCGCCAGGGCGCTGGCGATGACCTTGATCTCCCTCAGGCAGTTGTTGCCGGCAGCCTCGATGATGATCCTGGCGATGCAGGGATCGATCGGCAGTTCGGCCATGATCCGGCCGTGGGCGGTGAGCTGGTTGCGGTCGCTGATCGCCCCGAGTTCCCGCAGCAGGGCGTAGCCGTCGCGGATGGCGCTGCGATGCGGGGGATCGATGAAGGGAAAGGCTGCCGGGTCGCCGAGGCCGAGCGCGATCATCTGCAGGATGACCTCGGCAAGGTTCGAGCGCTGGATCTCAGGCAGGGTGTAGTCAGGCCGCCCGAGGTAATCCTCCTCCGAGTAGAGACGGACGCAGACGCCGGGGCCGATTCGGCCGCAGCGGCCCTTGCGCTGGTCGCAGGCGGCACGGGAGATTTTGCTGACCGGCAGGCCGATGGTCTTGGCCCTGGCGTTGTAGACCGAGATTCGTGCCAGGCCGGTATCGACGACATAACGGATGCCTGGGACGGTGATCGAGGTCTCGGCGACGTTGGTGGCGACAACGATCTTGCGCTGACGGAAGGTCTGGAAGATCTTCTTCTGGTCGGCTGCCTGCAAACGGCCGAAGATCGGCAGCACCACCGCCTGCTTGAGCTGTTCGCCAAGCAGTCCGCAGCAGAGGCGGATGTCTTTTTCGGTCGGCAGGAAGGCCAGGATGTCGCCAGGGCCTTCCCCGTGATGCAGCTCGCTGATCGCCCGCACCGCGTGCTCGATATAGCCGTCCTTTTCCTCGATCAGGTCTTCCTCCAGCGGCTGGTAGCGTACGGTCACCGGGTAGGTGCGGCCGGCGATGCGGACGATCGGGGCGTCGCCGAAATGACGGGAGAAGGCGGCGGTGTCGATGGTCGCCGAGGTGACGATAACCCGCAGATCTGGACGGGACGGCAGCAGCTGCCTGACGTAGCCGAGGAGGAAATCGATATTGAGGCTGCGTTCGTGGGCCTCGTCGATGATGATCGTCCGGTAGCGGCGCAGCTGCGGGTCTGTTTTTGTCTCGGCGAGCAGAACACCGTCGGTCATGAACTTGATCCGGGTGTCGCGGCTGGTTTCATCGTGGAACCGGATCTTGTAGCCGACCATGCCGCCATCGTCACCCAGTTCCTCGCTGACCCGCTCGGCGACCGTGATTGCAGCGATCCGTCTCGGCTGGGTGCAGCCGATGAGACGGCTGTCGTCCCCGCTGGATTCGAGGCAGAATTTCGGGATCTGGGTCGTCTTGCCGCTGCCGGTGTCGCCCTCGACGATGATTACCTGGTGGGCGGCGAGGAGGTCGATGATCTCGCGCCGGTGGGCGGTGACCGGCAGGTTGTCCGGGTAGTGGATCTGCATGGGAAAAAAATGGCTGTGGACGTGGAACTGTGGTATCTCTCGTGTGGTCGAAACCGGCTTGTCTTACCATATCCGCCACTCTGCCGCCACCGCAAAGGCACGGACTGGCGGTGCCATAGCCGGCAGCAATAAACCGTCGCCCCAGGAAATGCCAGGAAGATGATTCGTGCCGAAGTCGCCGTTGCCGCCCCCCTTGACCAGTCTCTGCTCTACGATCTCGACGAGGACCTGCTGCAGGCCGCCACAGGCGGTGAGGATCCAGTCGGGTTGCGGGTGATGGTCCCGCTCGGCCGGCGCAGTGTGACAGGATATATCCTGGCGGTCTGCGAACCTGCCGACCTTCCCTACACCGTCCGCCGCATCGGCCGGATCCTTGACCGCGAGCCGCTCTTTCCCGCCAACCTGCTGCCGTTTTTCCGCTGGGCTGCGGCCTATTACCACTATCCCCTCGGTCTGGTGATCAAGGCGGCGCTGCCGGCCGGTCTGGCACCGAAATCCGTCCGGGAAATCGCCCTGGTAGCCGGCAAGGATCAAATCCTGCACGATTACTTCGCCTCTGCACCGTCTCCACCGGCCTGGGCGATCAGGCTGCTTGACAGCGGGCAGCTGCCGGCAGCGGAGAGCAAGGCGGTACTGGCCCGGAAATCGTCGCGACAGAATGTCGATGCGCTCATAGAGCTGGGAGTGCTCGAGATGCACGAGACCCTCCTGAGGGACGCGGTCACGGAAAAGAGGGAAACGTGTTTCGAACTCTTGCCGGATCTCCGTGAGCGTCTCGGCCTGAACGTCAGCGAGGGGAGTTTCCCTTTCCCCGACCCGGGCCGGCTGCCATCAGGACTTGCGCGGAGCGAATGCAGGACGCTCAAGGAGATGCTCTCCCTGATGGCCGAGGACGGCATCACCGACGTGCCGGCGCGGGAATTGTTCAGGCGCTATGCCGGAGCCCGCAAGGCGGTCGTTTCCCTGGTCGCGCAGGGACTGCTCGGGCAAAGGGAATACCGGATCTATCGCAGCCCCTTCGGCGAACCTTTGCCGGCCCAGGCTGGGCCGCCGCTTCTGACCCCCGGCCAGCGTGCGGTGCTGGCACAGATCGAACCGGCCCTTGCCGCCCGGTCGTACCGCACCTTCCTGCTCCATGGCGTGACCGGCTGCGGCAAGACCGAGGTGTATCTGCGGGCGGCCGAAAAGACCCTGGCCCTTGGGCGGGACGTACTGGTCCTGGTGCCGGAGATCGCCCTGGCAACCCAGCTTGAGGCCCAGTTCCTGTCCCGCTTCGGCGATGCGGTGGTGCTGCTCCATTCCGGGTTGTCCGGGACGGAACGATTCGATCAGTGGCACCTGGCGCTGAGCGGCAGGGCCAAAGTCGTCATCGGCGCCAGGTCGGCGCTGTTTGCGCCGCTGGCGGACCCCGGCCTGATCGTCGTCGACGAAGAGCACGACAGCGGGTACAAGCAGGACGACTCCTTCCGCTACCATGGCCGTGATCTGGCGGTGCTGCGCGGCCGTTTTCACGATGCCGTCGTCCTGCTCGGCTCGGCCACCCCGTCGGTGACCAGCTACCACCATGCCGTCACCTGCAAGTACACGCTGTTGAAGATGACGGAGCGGGTGGGCGAGAGGGCCCTGCCTTCCGTGACCGTCGTCGACCTCAGCCGGAAAAGGCAAGGCGGGGAAAACGGCCTGTTTCGCCTGGAACTGCGGCAGGCGCTGGCCGACAATCTGGAAAAGGGCCAGCAGAGTCTGCTGCTGCTCAACCGGCGGGGCTTTTCACCGGTGATGCTGTGCCAGGACTGCGGATCCCCGGTGGAATGCCTCCATTGCCGGGTCTCGCTGACCCTGCACAAGGCCAAGGGCCAGCTTGTCTGCCATTACTGCGGTTACACGGTGGATCATCGGGTCGTCTGCAGCCGCTGCCATTCCACCGGCTCGATGGTGCCGGTCGGTTTCGGGACCGAACGGGTCGAAGACGAGATCAGGCTGCTGCTGCCCGGCGCCAGGATCGCCCGGCTGGATTCCGATTCCGCCGCCGACCGCAGGGTGTTCCTGAAAATCCTGCGGGCGATGCACGAACGGGAAATCGACATCCTGGTCGGCACCCAGATGATCGCCAAGGGGCATCATTTCCCCCATGTCACCCTGGTCGGCGTGGTGTGGGCGGACGGCGGGCTGAACATGCCGGACTTCCGCGCCGCGGAGAAGACCTTCCAGCTCATCACCCAGGTCACCGGTCGCGCCGGTCGGGGAGACGATCCGGGTAGGGTGATCATCCAGACCATGCGCCCGGACCACTACTCGATACGCCTGGCCCGGCTGCACCAGTACGAGGAACTGTACCGGCATGAGCTGCAGCTGCGGCGCAGTCCGGTTTTTCCTCCCTTTGTCAGGCTGGTGGCGCTGCACATCCAGGGGGAGGACGAGGGGGAGGTCAGGGTGTCGGCACAGCGGCTGGCCTGCCGTTGCCGTGAGAAGAAAAAAAAGGGTTCCTCCGTGGAGATCCTGGGGCCGGCGCCGTCGCCGATCGAGCGGCTGAACAGGAACTATCGCTGGCAGATCCTGCTGAAGGCGGCCGATCTCGAGGAGTTGCATCTGCTCTGCCGGCAGGTGCAGGAGGCAAGAGCGGAACTGGTGTCTTCAGGCTGCCGGATGATCATCGATGTCGATCCGGAAAACATGATGTGATCCGTAAGCTCAGGAAAGCGGATCAGCAGAAGAGGGGCCGCAGGGTCTCGAGGTTCTCGTCGACCTCCATGCCGAGGATCTGGGCGAGGCTGTTGAGGATCACGATGGCGTTGCGATCGGCATCGAGCACCGTCGCATACCGGATCCGCTCGAGCATGCCGTGATTGACCCTCTCGATCCTGAGATAGTGCTCCTTGATCCGTTCGAGGGAAAAATCCGGCTGTTTTCCCAGTTGCACCTCGAAATACTGCCGGAGCAGGTAGGTCGAGGCGGAGCGGAACAGGGATTCGTCGACACTGGCGAACGGCAGGTGGAACCAGGCCATCGGTCTCAGGATGTCCAGCGTGGGGCAGCCGCTGGTGGCCATGATGATGCCCATGATCGAACTCAGGCCGTCCTGCACGATGGTCTTCTTGCTGACGATCCGGTCGGCGCTGACGCAGGAGACGGTGCAGTCCTTGTAGGAGGCGATATCCTGGAAGGAGGCGACGAGGTCGGCGATATTGACGGCGATCGGGCAATGGCTGGAGTCTTCCCCGCGCAGCCTGCAGTGCGGACACTGCTGGTGCAGAAGCCTGGTCCATTCCGGCCATGGCCCGCTGCCGCTGTTGCAGTAATGGGCCGTGTGATCCAGGGTGATGCGGAAGATCTTGCGCAGGCCGTCCGGAAAGATGAAATTGTAAATATAGGTCTTGTCGTTCTGATCCACGTCCGTCCCTTTCCATTCACCCCTCGCAGCCGAAGGGATGGCTGTGTCTGCTGTTATGCGTTACGGCTGCCGGAGAACGGGAACCATTTCTTCTTCGGCGTATAGGTGACGACTCTGTTGCGGCCTTTCTCCTTCGCTTCGTACAGGGCGAGGTCGGCCTTGCTGATAAAGCCGCTCTTGGTGAAATTGTCTTCCACGGCCGGCGTGGCGCAGGCATGCCCGAAGCTGGCGGTGACATGGTAGGTCTCGCGACGGTCGTCGAAGACCGAGGTGTCGACCAGCAAGCGCAGTTTTTCGGCGACGGTCAGCGCGTCTTCGGTGCCGGTTTCCGGCAGGATGACGACAAATTCCTCTCCGCCGTAACGGGCGAGCGTGTCGTATTTGCGAAGGTTATCTTTCAGGATGCGGGAGAACTCCTGGAGGACGAAATCGCCCACCTGGTGGCCGTAGGTATCGTTGAATTTCTTGAAGTGGTCGATATCGATCAGCAGAATCGATATCTGCGACTGGTGGCGGTTCGCCCTGCTGATCTCCTGGTCGAGGACCGTCTGGAAATAGCGGTGGTTGTAAATGCCGGTCAGCCCGTCGATATTGGCGAGGTTGTCAAGGATGCGGTTCTTGGCCTCCAGTTCGCGGGTGAGATTCTCCAGCGCGATCTTGGCCTGGATCAGCTGCTTGTTCATCTGGTCATAGTCCAGGTTGATCAGGCTCAGGCGGATGTTCGCCTCCTGCAGGATTTCCTGGACAGATTTGGTGTTCTTGATCTTCAGGTCGAAATACTTGCCGGCCTCGTCGACTTTGGAGTGGAGGGTGCCGAGGATCGACTCGATGTCCTCGGGGTTCAGGCCGAGCAGGGATTTGGCCTCCCTGCGGAACTGCTTGTGGTATTCCTCCGGCTTGTCGGAAAAGAGGATGCCTGTCAGCAGATCGGAGAGGTAGACGGCCTTGATGGTCATGGCGATCTTCCTGTCCTTGCCGGTGTAGCCGGCCGGATTATGCCCGTGCAGGATGGGCAGCAGCAGGACTTCGGGGAAACCCCAGCTCTTTGCCACCTCGTAGCCGACGATGCAATGATCGACGCCGAATATCTTCTCCTCGGCGGCCAGGCTGGTGCTCTCCTTTTTTTCGACCGCCTCGAGCACCCTGTCGTAGTCATCGGCGAAGGTGCGGGCAAAGATCAGTTCGCCGAGATTCTGCAGCAGGCCGGAGATGAAGACCTCCTCTGTGTCGGCATCCTTGACTTTCTCCAGAATCAGCCTGGCGGCAACCGCCGAGGCCAGGGATCTCTCCCAGAACCGCTCGAAATTGAAGAGGCTTTCTTTCCTGCCGTTGCGGATCGTCAGGAAGGAGAAGGAAAGGACGAGGCTGCGGACGGCGTTGGTGCCGAGGATGGAAACCGCCTGCTTGATCGAGCCGATCTTCTGCTGGAAGCTGTAAAAGGCCGAATTGGAGACCTTCAGGATCCTGGTGGACAGGGCGATATCCTGGGAGACCAGGTCGGCGATGTCGGCCAGGGTGGTGTCGTCTTTTGAAGTCAGCGAAATGATCTGGGAGGCGACGGTCGGCAGCGTCGGCAGCTCATCCGAGGCGAGAACGGCCTTGAGCAGGGCAACTTTTTCCATGGCATCACGTCTAAGTGGTTGGAGAAAATAAAATTATGCTGGCATTATAGCGTCAACCCCGTACTGGAGGCAAGAGAATGCGCAAAAAACTGTCAGCATGGGTCGCCGGATTCGGGATAGGTGCAGATCTCCCCGCAGTAGTTGGAAAATACCAGGTTGTCTCCGTATTCCAGGACATATTCCGGGGTCAGCGGGATCTTTCCCCTGCCGCCGGGGGCATCGAGGGCGAAGGTGGGGACGGCGAGCCCGGAAAGGTGGCCGTAGAGGCCCCGCATGATCTCAAGCCCTGCCCGGACCGGTGTCCGGAAGTGGTTCGTTCCCCGGGTCAGGTCGGCCTGGAAGAGATAATAGGGCTTGACCCGGATCCGGAGCAGGGCGCGCATCAGGGTCCTGATGGTTTGAAGATCGTCGTTGACCCCGCGCAGCAGCACGGTCTGGGAGCCGAGCGGGATCCCCGCATCGGCCAGCCGACGACAGGCCTCCTCTGACTCGGGCGTGATTTCCGCGGGATGGTTGAAATGGGTGTTGATATAGAGGGGGTGATGTTTTTTCAGGAGGTGGACCAGTTTGTCGGTGACCCGCATCGGCAGGGTGCAGGGGACCCTGCTGCCGATCCGGATCACCTCGACGGAAGGGATCGCCCGCAAAGCGGTGAGGATCGCATCGATCCTCTCATCCGAGAGCAGCAATGGGTCGCCGCCGGAAACCAGTACCTCGCGGATTGCTGGGTGATTGCGGATATAGTCGATACCTCGGTCTATCAGTTCATCGGTGATCCGCATCGCCGGGGTGCCGACCAGCCGCTTGCGGGTACAGAAGCGGCAGAACATGGCGCACTGGTTCGACACCAGGAAGAGGACGCGGTCCGGGTACTTGTGGACAATCAGGGGGACCGGGCTGAGACGCTGTTCATCGAGCGGGTCGGCGGGACAGACCTCGTCGGCCAGTTCGCGCCAGTCGGGAACGGCCTGTTTCCAGAGTGGGTCGCCAGCGTGCCGGATCAGGTCGAGATAGTAGGGATTGATCCGCAGCGGATAGACGGCGGCCACCTGGTCGAGGCCATGCATGTCGCCTCCGAAATGCATTTGCAGGTCGGGAATGGCGGTAATGCTCCGGTGCAGTATCTTCTGCCAGTCTTCCATGGTCGGGGTGCAGGGGATGAACCGGTGTGCGGCGGACAAAAAAAAAGGACCCTGCTGGAGCAGGGTCCCTTGTGTTACCGATTACTTACAGATCATATCTTGACGACATTATCAGCTGCGGGTCCCTTCGGGCCATCAACAATCTGGAAACTGACCCGGGCGCCCTCTTCAAGGGACTTGAAACCTTCAGATTTAATGGCGGAGTAATGGACGAAGACGTCCTGACCTCCATCCTGCTCGATAAAGCCGAAACCTTTCGCGTCATTAAACCACTTTACTGTTCCTTCTGCCATGCTACTACTCCTTTTGTACTCAGTTCCTCTCCGGAACCGTATGATGTTTCCCAACCATGACCGGTTGGATTTCAGCTTGCCGTATTTCAGGTGGATGATTCAGCCGTCTAGGGCGTGTCATGGGAGATGGCACGCCTGCAGAAACAAGCCGATAGATACACGGCAGCAACGACTCACTTTATCCCATTGTGAGAGAAAAGCAACGAATTATTCAGCCTGTTCACGGTGAAAAGGATCAAGAAAATGCTCTGTTAGACCTCGGTGTGGGCAGCGACAGGGCGCAGGCCGGGCAAAAGGATTGACAGCCGGAAGATCTCGGGTATCATTCTGCGCTGTAAAATGGTATAAAGACACGGAATCGGCAGACGGCCGGTGCCCTATCCCCTTCCGAGCATATCCAGTGTACCCTGATTATCCATTCACCTCCCGGTTCGTTTCGCTCTCCGGTCACCGTCTCCACTATATCGACGAAGGGCGGGGTCCTGTCGTGGTCCTGGTTCATGGCAACCCGACATGGTCGTACTATTTCCGCAAGGTCATCAGCCTGCTGATGGCAACCCACCGGGTTATTGCCGTTGATCACATCGGCTGCGGCCTGTCCGACAAGCCGCAGAACTATCCCTACACCCTCGGGCAGCACATGGACAACCTGCAGGGGCTGCTCGACCATCTCCGGGTTGACCGCTATTCCCTCATCGGCCATGACTGGGGCGGCGCGATCGGGATGGGCTGCGCCGGCCGCCAGCCGCAGAGGATCGACAGGATGGTGATGATGAACACCGCCGCGTTCAGGTCAACGAGGATCCCGCTGCGCATCCGGGTCTGCCGCTGGCCAATCGTCGGTCCGCTGATCGTCCGCGGGCTGAACGGTTTTGCCCGGGCGGCGCTGTTCATGGCCGCCGAAAAGAGGCTGCCCCGCGACGTGGCCCGTGCCTATCTCGCCCCTTACGACAGCTGGCGCAACCGGGTCGCCGTCTACCAGTTTGTTCGCGACATCCCGCTGCAGCCAGGTGATCGCAGCTATCAGACCTTGGTTGAAGTGGAGAGGGGGTTGGACGCTCTCCGCGACCGGCAGGTGCCGCTGATGCTGGCCTGGGGGGGGAAGGATTTCTGTTTCGACGAGGTCTTTTTTCGGGAATGGTGCCAGCGCTTTCCCCGGGCCGAACGGCATTTCTTTGCCGACGGAGGCCACTACATCCTGGAAGATAAATTCAACGAGATCGCTCCGCTGCTGGCCCGGTTTTTCAGTGAAGGCGCAACCTCGGGGAGCACGGTGGGCTGATGGCGGGGAATATCGCCGAGACCCTCGACCAGGTTGCCCTGCGCCAGGGGGAACGGATCGGCCTTGTCGAAGTGAAAAGCGGCCGGAGCCTGACCTTTGCCGAACTGAGCCGGAGATCCTCGGCCTATGCCCGGTATCTCGCGGACAGCGGCGTTCGTCCGGGCGACCGGACCATGCTGATGGTGCGGCCGTCCGCCGATTTCATCTGCCTGACGTTTGCGCTTTTCAAACTTGGGGCGCCGGTGATCCTGATCGACCCGGGGATGGGATACGCCAACCTGCTGCGCTGCATCGAAGGAGTCAGACCCCGGGCCATGATCGGCATTCCGCAGGCCATGGTCTTTGCAGGACTGTTCCGGGGACCCTTTGCCAGTGTCGAGCACCGTTTCTGCTGCGGTTTTTCGGCAGGTCTGTTCGGGCCTGATATCCGGCGGGCGATCGATGACGTCCCTGACGCCTTTCCCTGCCACAGCCCGTCTGACGATGACCTGGCGGCGATCATCTTCACCACCGGTTCGACCGGTCCGCCGAAAGGGGTGCGGTTCGAGCACTCGATCTTTGCCGCCCAGCTGCGATTGATCAAGGAGTATTATGGCATCACCGGGGACGATATCGACCAGCCGGCGTTTCCGCTCTTTGCCCTGTTTTCCACCGCGCTCGGGGCCCGCGCCGTCATCCCCGACATGGATCCGACCCGACCGGCCAGGGTCGACCCGCGGAAATTCATCGCCTCGATCATGGAGCATCAGGTCAGCTATTCCTTCGGATCGCCGGCAATATGGAACGTGGTCAGCCGCTATTGCGTCAGTAATGAAATCGTATTGAAATCCCTGAAAAAAGTGCTGATGGCCGGGGCGCCGGTGCCGGGAGATCTTCTTGAAAGGGTCCGTGCCATCCTGCCGGAGAGCGCCGTCATCCATACCCCGTACGGGGCAACCGAAAGCCTGCCCATCGTCTCCATCGAGGGTGCGGAAGTGCTCTCCAGTACCTGGCCGCTGAGCAGGCAGGGCAAGGGTACCTGCGTCGGCAGGGCGCTGCCAGGAGTCGAGATCAGGGTCATCCGTCTGGTTGACCAGGAGCTGCCGGATTTCTCTGCAGTGGAGGAGCTGCCGCCGGGCGAGATCGGCGAAATCATCGTCCGGGGGGATGTCGTCACCCGGGCCTATGAAAACAACGAACGCGAGACAAGGATGGCAAAGATCCGCGACGGTAAGCGCTTCTGGCACCGGATGGGCGATGCCGGCTACCTCGATGGGGAGGGGCGGTTGTGGTTCTGCGGCCGCAAGGCGCACCGGGTGATAACCGCCGGCGGCACCATGTTCACCATTCCCTGCGAGGCGGTCGTCAACGAGCACCCCGACGTGTACCGCTCGGCACTGGTGGGTGTTACGGGCGATGCAGGCTCAGGCTTCAGGGAGCCGGTGATGATTGTCGAACCGCACCGGGGAGTGCAGTCAAAGGCGAAGATTCTGCAGGAGGTGCGGGAAATCGCCGGACGTCACCCGTTGACCAGGGATATCCGCCATTTCCTCCTGCATGATGACTTTCCCGTCGATATCCGTCATAATGCCAAAATATTCAGGGAAAAGCTCGCCGTCTGGGCCGAGCGGAAGGTGAAAACGGCATGAAGAGGGCACTGGTTACCGGAGGCGGCGGTTTCGTCGGCAAGGTCATTGTCAGGATGCTGACCGGACGGGGGATCAGCTGCCGGGTCGTCGGCCGTCATCGCTATCCTGAGGTGGAGGCGATGGGGGCGGAATCGGTTCCCTGCGACATCCGCGATTTCGAAGGGTTGACGAAATGCTTCGCGGGGATCGATACGGTCTTTCACGTCGCCTCGCTGGCCGGCATCTGGGGCAGGCGGGAGGAATACCACGCGGTCAATGTCACCGGCACAGTGAATGTCCTCCAGGCCTGCCGGGACGCTGCCGTAACCAGCCTGGTCTACACCTCGACGCCCTCCGTGGTCTTTGATCGCCGGGATATCGCCGGCGGCGATGAAAGCCTGCCCTATGCCGAGAACTTTCTCTGCCACTATGCCCGGACCAAGGCGGAGGCCGAGCGCCTGGTGCTCGCGGCGAACAGTCAATCGCTCAGGACCTGCGCGATTCGCCCGCACCTGGTCTGGGGCCCCGGTGATCCTCACCTCGTACCCAGGCTCGTTGCCAAGGGCAGGGCCAGGCAGCTGAAGCGGGTAGGGGGCGGCGGCAACCTGGTCGACATCTCCTACGTCGACAATGTCGCCCATGCCCATCTCCTGGCTGCGGACGATCTTGCCGGGCCCGGGAATGCCGCCGGCAAGGCGTATTTCATCAGCCAGGGAGAGCCGGTCAGGCTGTGGGACTGGATCAACGGCCTTTTCGCGCGTCTGGGCATCCCCGCAGTCGACGAGGCGGTGCCATTTCCACTTGCCTACGGCGCAGGAGCCGTCCTCGAGCTGCTGCACGGCGCCTTGCGACCGTCCCAAGAACCGCGGATGACCCGTTTTCTTGCTGAACAATTGGCCAAATCGCATTATTTTTCCATCGAACGGGCGAAAAATGATATCGGCTATGTCCCTGTCGTCACCGCGGCGCAGGGACTCGAACACCTCGTTTCCTGGTTGTCTGAACATGAGAACACACTTTAACCGGCTGGTGGCCGTCGTCGTCATTGCCGCCCTTGTCATCCTGACCCCGGTACCCCGGGTTGCCGCCTTCAGTATCGGCGAAGAGCGTGAAGTCGGCGAGAAACTGCTCTATACCGTCCGCTCGGCCTTCGAGCTGGTGGACGATCCTGATGTGATGCAGTATATCAACGGTCTTGGCCGGGGGGTGCTCAAGGTATCCGGCGGCCAGTATTTCGAGTACCGTTTTTTTGTCATCAACGACAACGAATTCAATGCCTTTGCCGCCCCGTCAGGGTTGATCTTCTTCTATACCGGCCTGATCTCGATGATGAATTCCGAGGATGAACTGCTGTCGGTCATGGCCCACGAGATCGGTCACATCTCCAAGCGGCACCTGGCGTCGCGAATGGAGAAGAGCAAGATCGTCGGCATCGCCTCGATCGGCATGGCCATAGCGGCCCTTGCCTTCGGCAGCGGCGCCGCCGCCGGGACTCTTGCGATGGGCTCCCTGGCCGCAGGCCAGAGTGCAGCGCTGCACTTCAGCCGGCAGGACGAGGAGGAGGCGGACCTGCTGGCCTACGGCTGGATGAAGGAGATGGGGCGCAATCCCGAAGGCCAGGAGAAAATGCTGCAGACGATGCGGCGGGTCGCCAGGTATCGCAGCGAGAGGCTGCCGCAATACCTGCTCACCCACCCCGAGACGGAGGCCCGCCTCGATTATGTCCAGTCGCTGCTTGACAACGAACAACACGCCGCCGTTGCGACCCGGACCGATGAGTTCGAGTTTTTCCGCTTCAAATACCGGCTGATGTCGCAGGTGCAGGACAAGGCGGCGTTCAGGACCTTGCTGGCCGGGGTGATCAGCAATGCGCGTTCGACGCCATTCGCCGTCAACATGGCCAAATTCGGCCTGTCGCAGGTCGACAGGATGGAAAACAATTTCGACAGCAGCCTGAAACTGATCGATGAGGTCATTGCCGCCTTTCCTCAGCATACGATGCTGCAGGCCGACAAGGCGGTGATCGAGCTGGCGGCCGGCAGGATCGCCGACGCCAGGAAAAGGCTCGAGCGGGTGGTGGCGAATGACAGGACGAATACCTACGCGCTGTTTTACCTGGCCAAGGCCCTGATTCAGCAGGGTGAGCAGCGGGCGGCCGAATCGTATCTGCAGGAAGTCGCCATCGACATGCCCGAGTACCCGAAGGTCTATTTCGAACTGGGGCAGATCGCCGCCAACCAGGGAAAGAACGGCCTTGCCGCCGCCTATCTCGGGAAGCACTATCTCTATGCGGGAAAAATAGAACTGGCCGAAAAAAGCCTCGAAGATGCCATCGGCAACGGCTCGACGCCGCCGGAGACGAAACGGCAATGCGAGGACTTGCTCGAGACCATCAAGCGGATCGAGAACTTGTAGAGGTTGGCCCGGACTCGCGCTCAATCCCGGACTGCTGTCCGCTGAACACGTCAGGTCACGCCCGGACATCGTGCTGGAGTGCTGCCGAACAGAATATATGATCTCAGAGACACTATCATTTTTTATACCGATCTGGCAGAAGCGCCGCCTGGTCCTGCTGATGGCCAGGCGCGAGGTCGTCAGCCAGTATGTCGGGTCAGGCCTGGGTTCGCTGTGGATGCTCATTCAGCCCGTGGTGATGATCACCGTATTCTGGTTCGTCTTCAGCATGGGTTTCAAGGTGAAACCGACCAATGACGTACCCTTTGTCGTCTGGCTGACGGCAGGACTTGCCCCGTGGTTCCTGTTCTCGGCGATTGTCAACGGTTCGGCTGCCGTGGTCGTTCATCACAGTCACCTGATCAAAAAGACCATCTTCTTTTCACAGCTGCTCCCAGTGGTGAAAATCTTCTCGAGCCTGGTGGCCCACGCGGTCTTTCTCGTCATCCTGTTCTGTCTCATCGTCCTGCAGGGGATAGCGGTCAATATCTGGTTTCTACAGGTGCTGTATTACCTGTTCTGTCTCGTCGTCCTTTCCCTGGGGATCTCGTGGCTGTTCTCGGCGCTGTACGTGTTCCTGCGCGATATCGGGCAGATTGTCGGGGTCATGCTGCAGGTCGGTTTCTGGCTGACACCGGTCTTCTGGGATATCGAGATGATGCCGCCGAGGATCCAGCTGCTGCTGAAGCTCAATCCGGTCTACTACATTATCCAGGGATATCGGGATTCTTTCCTGGCCGGCATGCCTTTCTGGCACCGCCCGGTGTACTCGCTCTATTTCTGGCTGTTCGCAGTATGTCTGTTCTGCCTCGGCGCCTTCGTTTTCAACAGGATGAAGCCGCAGTTCTCCGATGTCCTGTGAAGCCCCGGTGCGCAATGACTGATCACGCGATCTCCCTCCAGAACGTCCGCAAGAAATACTGCCTCTACACGAGGAACGTGCACCGTGTCCTCGAACTGCTGTTTCCCTGGGGAAGGACGTATCACACGCCGTTCTTCGCCGTCCAGGGCATAGATCTTGAAGTGCGGCGGGGAGAGACGGTGGGCATCATCGGCCGAAACGGCAGCGGCAAGTCGACGATGCTCCAGCTGATCTGCGGCATCCTCCAGCCGACAGCGGGAAAGGTCGAGATCAATGGCCGGATTTCGGCGCTGCTTGAGCTCGGCGCCGGTTTCAACCCGGAGTTCACCGGCCGCGACAATGTCTACATGACCACCTCGATCATGGGTCTGTCCAAGGCGGAAACCGACAGCCGGTTTCAACATATAGCCGACTTCGCCGAGATCGGCGATTTCATCGACCAGCCGGTGAAGATGTACTCGAGCGGCATGTTCGTGCGCCTCGCCTTTGCCACGGCGATCAGCGTCGATCCGGAGATCCTCATCGTCGACGAGGCGCTGGCGGTCGGCGACATCTTCTTCCAGCAGAAGTGCATGAACTACATGAAGCAGATGATGCAGTCGCGCACCATCGTTCTCGTCTCGCACGACATGCATGCCGTCTCCAATCTCTGCGACCGGGTGGTCGTCATGGAAAACGGGCAGAAACTGTATGACGGCGATACCGCGGAGGGGATCTCCCTCTACACCCGGCTGGTCCACAATGAACTGTTCGACCGGGCCAAGGAGAGCGTCCCGGAAAACCAGATCATCCCGGCAGAGGTTGCGGCCGCCATTGCGGTATCGGAGCCTGATTTCGAGAGCTGGATCCCGGTCGGGGAAGGTGTGCGCGGCGGGGCGAACGACGTCGTCATCCATCGGGTTGCCGTGACCAGGGGCGGTGAGATCTTCAAGACCGTCGAGCAGGGTGAGACCGTCGACGTCCGGATGCTGATCTGGGCACGGCGGCCGGTGCAGGAAACGATCTTCGGCTATACCGTCAAGGATCGCGTCGGCGTGGCCGTTTTCGGCGAAAACAGCGTCTCCCTCCTCGCCGTACCGCCGCAGCTTGCTGAAGGGTATACCGTTGTACGTTTCTCCTTCACATGGCCGGAGGTGTATTCGCAGGAATACACCCTGACCTTTGGGATCGGAGAAGGAAGCCACCCCTATGATCACCGCATCCAGTGCTGGGCCCACAACATCTTCTCGTGCGTCGCCGTGACTCCGGGCCGGTTCGTTCACGGTCTTTTCAACAACCCCCTGAAAACCCTGTCCCTCACCCCGGTGCAGTAGTGGCTCCTCCGGAAATGGAAGCATGGAATGTCGACCTTGACCGACCGGAGAAGGTCGCAGCTCATATCTCTGCGCTGGCCTCCCGCGCCACTGGGCCATTCATCGTCTGCATCGACTATTTCGATACCATCGCGATCCGCAGGGTTGCACCCGAGCACACCAAGAAAATGGCCTGTGCCGTCTTAAGCCAGCTGCTTGGCGGGGTATTTTCCGGGGCGGAGCTCTATGCCCGCCGGCAGGAACTCGAGCTTGCCCTCACTACCAGAAACGGCGAGGAAAACGGCGAACTTGACTTCTCGCTCGATGTTTTTTCCTCTCAGTACTGGGAAGTCCTCAATGGATTGCAGCCCGGCTGTCTGCGATGCGACCCTGATAGCTTCACCGGACTGCTCTTGCGGATCGAAGTCGCCGTCGAGCAGGCGGTCCAGGGAATCTGCCCGCAGATGCAGCGTTTGCTCGAACTCCTGCAACAGAAGGGTTTTCCGCTGGTGCTTGTTTCCGATTTCTACCTTCCCGAGGAGTTCTTCAGGGCGATCCTGCGGTCGCTGCAGGTCGAGCACTTTTTCGAGAGGATCTGTATTTCCTCGTCTCTCGGCTCCAGCAAGGGATCGGGTCGGGTCTACCGGCGGATTGCCGAGGAATATCACTGCACCCCCCGTCAGATGCTGATGATCGGCGACAACCTGCATGCCGACATCCACATGGCCCGCCAGTTCGGCATGCCGACCCTGCACGTCCAGCGGCCGGCACAGCAGGAATTGTACGCCGCCTTCGCCAGACAGAGGGCAGGGGGAAAGCCGGTCGGCATGGCCGACTACCTCGACGATCTGCCGTTGCAAGGACATTTCAGCGAGATGGCCTGCAGCCTGTGGCTGTTTACCCATAGACTGTTTCATTCCCTGTGGAGTCGAGGGGAAAGGAATGTCTTCTTCCTCTCCAAGGAAGGGGAATTCCTCAAGAGGCTCTTTGTCCGCTACCAACAACTGATTTTCGGCACCGAGCTGATCCGTTCCCACTACCTGCTGGCATCGCGAAAGGCGACCTTCCTCGCCTCGCTGCGGGAACTCGCCGATGAGGACTTCCGCAGACTGCTGGCCCATTACCGCGATATCTCCCTCGATGATTTCCTGCGCAGCCTCAATTTCCCCGAAGCCGTCATCGAGGACATCAGCCGGTCATTTCCCGGTGATTTCACCGTACGGAAAAATGATCTGGGCAACACCCCCGAGTTCGCCCGCCTGCTGACGTTGCCGGAATTCCGGCAATGCTATGCCGACTGCCGCCGGCAGCAGCGGAGCAATTTCAGGAGCTATCTCGATTCCTTCGGGGTCGACTATCGAGCGCATGGCCTGTCCCTGGTCGATGTCGGTTGGAAGGGGTCGATCCAGGACAACATCTATCACATCCTCGATGGCAAGACCACCGTAGAGGGCTATTTTGTCGGCATCTTCCATGCCACGGAAAGGCATGCGAACAACAGGAAGAGGGGACTGCTGTTTGACAATACCGACGGGACGACTCCCTATTACGCCGTCTACAACAGCAACCGCTCCCTGTATGAAATGCTGCTCGGGGCTACCCACGGGAGCGCGGATCATTACCTCCTCGGCGCGGAATTCCTCCAGGCATCAGGGGCGAACCGGTATGAGGAATATATCGGGATAGAGACCGAGGCCGGCAGGCTGCGGGTGATGGTGCTCGACCTGCCGGAAGAGCGGAAGCTGTACCGCCAGGTCATCCAGCCTCTGCAGGAGAACATGATGCTGCACTTTGAGCGGCTCACCGCAGGTTATCTCCTCGGGGACTGCAATGCGGCATCCGCGGAGTGGTTTGCCCGGCGCCACGCCAGGATGGTCTTTTCCCCGAGGAAGGAAGAAATCGATTTCTTTGCCGGGCTCTTTCACCTGGAAAATTTCGGCATCTTCGAATACACCAGTTTCCAGTCGGATTCG
This sequence comes from Desulfobulbaceae bacterium, assembly GCA_008933635.1. Classification (GTDB taxonomy): domain Bacteria; phylum Desulfobacterota; class Desulfobulbia; order Desulfobulbales; family Desulfocapsaceae; genus Desulfoprunum. The sequence continues at coordinate 56,173 of WBUQ01000003.1, forward strand.
CGCCTCTCTTTGGGCAATCGCTGGAAGAATCTTCTGGCGCTGGCGAGGGACAGGTCGATCCTCGAGAGCGGCATCTGGCCCCCGATCATCCTCCGGCGCTTGGGCCTGGGATTTTTGCAGCGCCTGGATGGGAGGCGGAGGCTTGCCCGTGAATTTCCCGGCAACTGATGCTCTCCAGACTGAGAGGGCCGCATGCCGGGAAAAAGTAGCCGGTGAAATTTTGGAGCACACATCATGAACCCCTGCAGATCCTTTTCCATCCCTGCGTTCTTGAAATCCTGCAGGCCCATGTTCTGGCTTGCGGCCTTCCTGCTGCTGTGCGGATCAGGCTGCGTTTCCGGGACAAGGCCTGCGCCTCAGGTCATTTTCGATACGGACATATCATCTGATGTCGATGATGTCGGGGCGGTCGCCGTTCTCCATGCCCTGGCCGACAGGAATGAAGTCGGCATCCTGGCTATGGCGGTTTCCTCCGGCGACCCGTGGAGCGTGCCGTGTCTTCACGCCCTCAATGCGTGGTTCGGCAGGGAGGATATCCCGGTCGGAAAGGCTCGAGAACCGGCAGTAACCCATGAATCTCTCTATACAATGAAAATAGTCGAGGAATTCGGCGGTCAATCGACAGTAGAGAGACCTTCGGAGGATGCGGTCGACTTGTACAGAAGAATTCTGGCATCTCAGCCGGACGGGAGCGTGACGATCGTCACCGTCGGCTACCTGACCAATCTGGCGGATCTGCTCCATTCTTCCGCCGATTCCTATTCGAACATGGAAGGTCATGCCCTGGTTCGTCAGAAGGTGAAAAGGCTGGTGTGCATGGGCGGGGAATTCCCGAGCGGGCGGGAGTGGAATCTTTACCAGGATGCCGTATCGACCAAGGCAGTGGTTGACGGATGGCCAACGCCGATCGTTTTCTGCGGTTTTGAAATAGGCAAGGACATCATGACCGGCGCAGATCTGCGGAAGGGCGGAAAGGATAATCCCGTCAGAAGGAGCTATGAGCTGTACAATGCCGTGCAGAACCGGCAAAGCTGGGACCAGGTGACGGTACTGTATGCAGTACGGATGGCCGGTGACCCTGACGATCCGACTTTTGCCATGCAGCCCGGAAAAATCATGGTTTCCGACGATGGCACCAATTCCTGGCAGGCAGGCGAACCCGCCTTGCAGGCCTACCTGAAGCTCAGGATACCGGCTGGCGAACTTGCTTCCGATATCGAACAACTCATGACCGCCCGGTAACACGCCATGTCAGATCACCTGAAATCTCCAGGGGTATTGGCGCACTATTTGCGCAGGGATCCGGTGAAGTTGTGAATACAGCAGCCGAGCGAACGACGCGCTGGGAACACCGGTCTGCCCTCCTTGACGGATTGCGGAAGCTGCTGGCCAGACCCAAAATCCCACTTGCCGCCGTATTCTGCCTTGTACTGGCGTATCTGTTTTTTGCCAACCCCTGGTACCCCGCTGCCAAACTGCATATCAGTGGCAGAATTTCCGAACTGCCTGCCCGGGTGATGATCAACTGGACTTCCGGGCACGGACTCAACGGCTACGAGATGTACCGGTATCAGCTTCAGCCCATGCCGACGGCGACATCGTCGCCTGTCCCTGTCTCGATCACCCGGACAGGGAACAGACATAACGCCGCGAATGACTCGCAGGTCGTGCTGAGCAGGATCGTCGTCGACGGCAGCGATTACCGCCCCCCCGCCGGAGCCCTTGCCGATGCGATCAGAAGCGATGGCGATATGCTGGTCTTCTCCAAGGTCAATGCCACCCTGAACCTGGCACTGCAACCCAGGCATCACCTGCGGTTAGAGTTCCTCGCCTACAACTATGCAGGTGAAGTGGAGATCGATTTCGCAGGCAAGAAATCGCGGCATCTGCTGTATTCCGCCTGGGACAGGACCCCCTGGACCAGGGACAGCGTTGTGGTCGTCGATTACTGGCTCGTCCAGCCGGACGGCACCTTTGCCGTCAGCATGGATATGCCGCGCTATCCGGTCAAGGACCTGAAGATTTCGGCGAAACGGAAACTGAGCGATATTGACCTCTCGTTGGTCGTTGCCGATGGCCAGAGACTGCATATCGACAATCCGATCCCGACGCCGGATGGTGTTGTCTACCAGATCGGCACACTGGATGACCTGAGAACACGCCTCTTTCACCCGCATCGCTTCGCCTTCCAGATCGTCTTCGCGGTGCTGACGACCTGGATGCTGCATGGTCTCGCACACTTCATCGCCCGTTTCCGGACTCTGCCGGACCTCTTTCTGGCGAAAAAAAGGTACCTCTTCTGGAGCATGCTACTGACCGGCGTGATCGCCTTCGCCTTCTGGCATATTTCCTTCTGGCCGGGTGTCACCTCGACGGACTCGCTGAAGATATGGCGTGCCGCCCATATACCGGGCATGTATCTGGGCGATCATCCGCCGCTCAACGTCGTTCTCTATATGTACTTGGCGATGCTGTGGGACAATGTGGCGGTGGTGCCTGCCGTTCAGAACATCTTGACCTCCGTCTTGATCGCCTGGATCTTTTTTTCGATGTACAGGTGGGGTGTGCCGCTGATCCTGGTCCTCCCGTTCTTCCTGATGGTTGCGGCCTCCGTCCCCCTGGGCATGTACACAACCATCCTCTGGAAGGATGTCCCTTTTGGCCTTGGCATCGTTTTCCTCGGATTCCGGCTCGCCGACATGTACTTCACGAAAAGATACGGCGACCTGAAAATATCCTGTCAATCCTGGCTGGTGATGTCCCTGATCATCCTCGCGCTGGCGGGGCTGCGTTATAACGGCGCTGCGTATCTGGTCGTTTTTCCATCCCTTCTTTTTCTGCTGGGGATTGTCCGGGTGGGGCGGCGCACGGCAGTCGGGATCTGCTGCCTCATTGCCGCCGCGGGGCTGTTCTATGCCGTTTCGCAGCACGCCGGTCTTTCGGCCGCAAGGTACTTCACTGAGCAGAGCAGGATATATCTCGGCCAGCTCGGTGACCAGCTTTCCGGACAATTCCTGCGGGAGAGGGCGAAGCAATATCTCGGGATTTTCGATATCAACCAGACCGCGATGCAATGGGACCATGTCGGCAATTGCCTGTATGGCCGCTATGATAACAACATGTTAAGGAGGTTGCGCTGGAACGATGTCTATCAGTATCAGCCGCTGCCCCGCAACGCTCTCCAGAAAAAAATGGCTCGAACGGCGTTCGCACTCTACGAGAAGTCGTACCAGAGGCCGTGGGTGTATTTTTCCTGGAACCCGGCATACATGCTGCTCCTGCTCCCGTTATTGCCGCTGCTGATCCGAAAACTGCCGATGTCGGCGGTGTTTGCGTCATTCATCCTGGTCGAGGTGATCGCGTTGGTGCTCATCGGCATATTCAACTGGAGATATTACTTTTTCGCGCATTTCGGCACCTATTTCCTGATCCCGCTGATCTGTGCGGATTTGCTGCGCAGAAAAGCCTCGCTCCACCACCGGCGATCATGAAATTTTCTGTCATTACACCCAATTTCAATGGCGAACGTTTTCTCGAGGAGACCCTGAGAAGCGTACTGTCACAGAGAATGGAAGGTGTCGATCTTGAGTACATCGTCATCGACGGCGGCAGCACCGACGGTTCGCTTGCCATTATCGAGAAGTATCGCAGCGAGATAAGCCATCTGGTCGTTGAACGAGACACTGGGCCTGCAAACGCCATCAACAAGGGCTTTGCACTGGCCACCGGTGATGTCGTCGCCTGGCTGAATGCCGATGACCTGTATCAGCCGGGTTGTCTGAAACGGGTGGAAAAATGCCTTGCTGATGACGGCAGTGCGGCCTTTTGCTTCGGCGGTTGCCCGATCATAGATGCAAACGGTGGGGAGATACGCAGAGGGATAACCAGCTTCAAGGCCGCTTTTTTCCCTTTCTCGTCTCGCTTTTTGCACCAGTCGATCAATTACATCTCCCAGCCGGCGCTCTTTTTTCGCAGGTCTGCCAGAGAGAAGGCAGGCCTGCTGAGAGAAGATATGGTTGCGGCGTGGGATTACGAGTTTACTTTGCGGTTGTGGAAAGAGGGGGAGGGGAGATATATTCCCGGAGCCCCGCTCGCTGCCTTCCGCTGGTATGAAGGTTCGATCAGCGGAAAGAATTTCTCGGTTCAGTTCAAGGAGGAGTTCGAGGCAGCGAGAAACGATGCAGGTCTGTTGTCTTCGGCGACCATCCTGCATTATGGTGTCCGCTGGGGTATTGTCTCGATCTATTATGGCATGCTGTGTATGCGGAAGCTCAGAGGGTTATAGAATGGCTGTGAAAGGTGGGTTCCGACTCGGTGTCAATACGCTGTTTCTCGTTCCCGGCGACGTCGGGGGCACCGAGACCTTCCTCAGGGAAACCCTGAAAGCCCTTGCCGATTGCGAGGGCGTCACCCTTGTCGTGTTCACCAACAGGGACAATGACCGCGTTCTCCGGCAGGACCTGCAGGGAAAGGGGAACGTGGAGTTCGCTCAACTCGGTTTTTCCGCTGCCAGTCGCCCTCTGCGGATAATTCTCGAACAGGTGTGGCTTCCGCTTGCCGCCATCGGCAAGCGGCTGGACTGCCTCTGGTCGCCAGGCTATACAGCCCCTTTCTGGGCGCCCTGCCCCCAGGCGGTGACCATACCTGATCTCCAGTACAAGAGCCATCCGGAGGACATGAGCCGGGTCGAACGCCTGACCCTTGATATCCTCGTACGCATGGCATGCAGGCGGAGCCGGCTGGTGTTCACCATCTCCGATTTCTCGAAACGCGAGGTCGTTCGCTACGGTTTTGCCCCGGCTGAGAAGGTGCATGCCGTCCTGTTGGGAGTTGATCAGGGTTTCGCAAACGTGGTGGATAACGAGCAACGCAAGGTGGCGCTGGGCGAATATATCCCGGCTGACACGCCATATATCCTCTGCGTCGCCCATTCCTATCCGCACAAGAATATACACCTGGCCATCGAGGCTTTCAGCCGCCTCGAGGACGTGATCCCCCATAACCTGGTCGTTGTCGGAAAGCCGAGAAGGGGGGAGGACGCGGTAACCGAGGCGGTGGGCCAACTGAAGCATCCCGAGAGGTATTTCCGTTTCAGCAGCGGGCTTCCATACCATGTACTGCAGATGCTGTACCAGGCGGCGGATGTCTTTGTACTGCCTTCCGCATACGAGGGGTTCGGCCTGCCGGTGATCGAGGCGATGATGGCCGGAGTCCCCGTGGTGACGACACAGGCAGGATCCTTGCCGGAGGTTGGCGGCCGGTGGGTTGCCTATGCCGCCTCGATCAGTGCGGCCGACGTTGCTGCAGAGATCCGCGCGATAACGGCACTGCCGATGGAGGAGAGAAAGACTCTGACTGAAGGGGCGCGCGAGTGGGCAGCGGTATTCACCTGGCGCCGTTCCGCAACACAGTTGTTTGATATTGTCCTGCAGCAGTGCGGGGAGGATCGTTCGCAAGCGATGAGGGATGCATGAAGGCTTTGATATGCGGTGTAACCGGGCAGGACGGGGCCTATCTCGCTCAGCTTCTGCTGACCAGGGGATATGAGGTGTTCGGGACATCCAGGGACGCCCAGATGTCGTCGTTCGCCAACCTGAGGCAGCTCGGTATTTTTGACAACGTTGTCACATTGTCGGTGGCAATCAACGACTTCCGCAGCGTATTGCAGGCGATCCAGCGGGTTGAGCCTGACGAGATTTACAACCTTGCCGGTCAGAGTTCGGTGGGGCTTTCCTTCGAGCAGCCTGTGGAAACGCTTGAGAGCACCAGCATCGGCGTGTTGAGTCTGCTTGAGGCCATCCGTTTCACCGGGCGATCGATCAAATTCTACAACGCCGGTTCCAGCGAGGTGTTCGGGGACACCCATGGCATCGCCGCCAACGAACAGACACCCTTTCATCCAATGAGCCCGTATGCGGTCGGCAAGGCCTCGGCGTACTGGATAGTCGCCAATTACCGGGAGGCCTACAATCTATTCGCCTGCACCGGAATTTTGTTCAATCATGAATCGCCACTACGGCCAACTCGCTTTGTAACCAGGAAGATCATTGCAGCTGCATACAGGATTGCAGCAGGCAGCAAGGAAAAACTGCGGCTCGGCAATATCGCGATATCTAGAGACTGGGGATGGGCGCCGGAATATGTCGAGGCGATGCACCGTATGCTGCAGCGCGATGAGCCTGAAGATTTCGTAGTCGCAACCGGCAGGCCGAGGAAACTGGAAGAATTCATTTCCCTGGCCTTTGATGCGGTTTCCCTTGACTGGCATGATCACGTCGAAATCGACCCGGATCTTTACCGGCCATCGGATATCCTGGTCGGCTTTGGCGATTCAGCGAAAGCGCACGCCGTTTTAGGTTGGAAGGCTGAATACGGGTTGGAACAGATTGTCGAAAAGATGATGGCAGCTGAAATGGATGCTGCCCGCCGGTAATATCCGCTTCGCAGGGTCAGCAGCATCGTCCTGTACGATGTTCGCTGGGGATAGGTGCTTTGCACGGCTGGGCTGCTCACAGTGCCGCAGTGGCAGTGAGTGAATGACATGGGGTCGTTTTCCGGTCTTCTCCATAAAAGCATCGACATATCTGAAAAGCGGGCATAATGTGGACCTTGCCCTGCAGGCTGCATGGAAAAACAGCGGGAAAGGGTAATATAGGACAGGGCGCCTCATTGGTGGCCGGATAATCTGTTCCTGAACAATTGAGAGGAAATGATGGAAATTCTGAGACAATGGCTGCAGCGATTGCTTGCCATCCTGCTGGGGAAAAAACAGGCTCCTGCAGCCAAAGGCGAAGGCAAAAAGAAGGATGAGAAAGGCAGAAAGCCCTCCGATGAAGTCTATCCGCTTTTCTAGATGCCGCAAGGGTAGGCGATGTCCGAACTGACCGCAATTCTGATCATCCTGAGTATCCTGTTTCTCCCCCCTCTCCACAGGGCTGCATTTTCGCTTGAGTGGGGAGCGGATCGTGGCGAGAGTGTATTCAGGTGGGCGGTATTTCTCGTCCTGCTGCTCTTGCTGGTATTTGCATTCGACAATTCCGACCGCAACAGAATCGGGTCGCTGCTGATCGTACCATGGGGTATCGTGCTGGTCTGCTCCCTGGAGATAGCCGCAAGGGGATTGTCAAGATACCTGTTGCCGGTCCTGGGACGCAGGTATCCGGTATTTCAAAAAATATATACATATATCACTGAAAATCCGGACAATTTGTACTATTCCAGGTATGTGCCCCATCCATTCCTCCAGTTCACGGGACCACGCGGATCCGTCGAAGGAGCGAAAGATGACAGCTATCTCGGGTTCAGGGAGATCAAGCTGTCCGACAGGGCAAAACCGGCAGGCGTCATCCGTGTCGCGTGTCTTGGAGGATCGACAACGGCTGATGGCTATCCCGAAATGCTCCAGGATTACCTGCAACGTCAGATGCCGGAAAGAAGGTTTCAGGTGCTGAACTTCGGCATGACCTGGTGGTCTTCAGTGCACTCGACAATCAACTATGTGTTGAATGTCATTGACTTCAGACCTGATTACCTGGTTCTCCACGACAGCTGCAACGATCATCACTACCGGGGTTTTCCCGGATTGAGGGGGGATTGCGCCCATGCGTATCGACTGTTTCTGATACCGCAGACAGTCGGTGAGGCCCTGTTTCGGTTCAGTCTGCTCTATCGACTCGGCAGGATTGTGCTGACCTGGAAATTCCCGCGCCTGTTTCGCCCGCAATTCGAGATGAAGGACATCGGTCTGCATCAGGGCAAAACATTTCACTACCAGGAGGCGGAACTCTATATTATCGAACGGAATATCGACACGATATGCACCCTGGCAAAATCTCAGAATTCAACGGTCTGCCTGACAACCATGCCATTGTCCATGGAGAGGACGTTCGGCGAGGAGCATGACAGGGTGTATCGACCGCACACCCGCGATGTTAACGAGATAATCCGGAACAAGGCCGGCGTGTTCGAATGCCTTATGGCTGATTTTGATCTGGAAATGTCTGGCAGGGAAGAAATGTTCAATGATGCCGTGCACAGTTCGGTCGAAGGGAACGGGATGAAAGCCAGACTGGTCGGCGATGTCCTCTTATCAGATATCCAAAGGACAGGGAAATAGCGGAAGTCATGTTTATTGAAATACTAGTGTACTGTTTGCTCGCTGGCATTGCCTTGCTAGCCGCCTTTCAACTTGGACGAAAAAGCTGTACCCGGCCGGCAGGAGATGTCGCAAAGAATTCACGGGTAGGAGGTTCAAGAGTTCGCTCCAGCAAGGATCCCTCTCTGGAGTGCGAGCTGGTTGTTCTCGAGAACCACTGTCTGCGTGATGCCCTCCAGTATTTCAGGCGAAACGCGGAATCTAGACCGGCGTTCGACCGTCTTCTTTCCCTCTATAAGGTGGAGCGCCGTTTTCCGGACCTGAGCCATTTCAGGCTCGGGCCGAACATGTTTGATTCGATCAATCTCGACTGGATCATCTTCATCAACCCGACAACCGGTGAACTGGTAGGACACGGCATCACCACGCGATTCGCATGGGATCAGGATATCGCAAGCCTGCCCGGCGGCTGGCAGGGGGTTGTGCGTGCCAGCTATATCCACTCCCATGTCGATCAGAGACAGCCGAATACGCTGGTCGGGTTGTTCATCTTCGTCGAGGACCAGTTCAGGCAACAGGGGTGGGCCAACAATGTCATCGAGGAAATGAGGGCCCTGGCAAAGCGGAATGCCATTCAGGCACTGATCATCCCGCTGCGGCCGCCTCTCCGGTACAAAAAAGAATACGCCGCGATGCCGATGGCCGAGTTTGCAGCGCTCATGCGTGATGACGGGCTGCCGCTGGATCACTGGATCCGTCTGCATACGCGACTTGGCGCCAGGATCCTCTGCGCATCGGAAAAATCCCACCAGCATGCCATGCCGGTTCAGGATTTTCATGTTCAATTCTCTCAGATTCCGCTGTCTGAAAGCGGAGACATGCTGGTCGAGAGGAACGGTGAATGGTACAAGATTCACGTAGACCTGGAGCACGATATCGTCCTGATCAACCAGGGCTGCGTGTGGGTTCGGCATGCATTGTAATCCGGGGTGCACACCCTCTGAGAATGATACTCCCGCTTGCTGATGCAGGTATCTCATGGCTGAGATAATCGCTACCATTTCATTGTTTGCCGAACAATGGCTGGGAACCGTTCTGTCAAAGCTCTTTCTCCTGTTTCTCGGCATTCTCCTCTGCCTTCTGGTCGTGGCCGCCATCTGGGACCGGAGGATCAGGGCCCTCAACGCCTCCATCGTCATCGGTCTCGGTGTCCTGCTGGTCGCCGTCGCACTGTGGGAAAACTTCGCCCTTGCCCTGGGCGGGATGGACACCCTAGTTCGGATCCGTCTCGTCGCAGTGCTTCTCAGTGTCTTTATCCTCGTCCTGACTTTTTTTGCCTTTGTCAGGACAGGTCTGCATCCCCGCTACGGCCTTCTCTGGACGGTCGTCTCCTGCCTGGTTCTACTAACCGCTCTCTTCCCCAAACCTTTGCAGACTTTTCCCAGCCTGCTCGGCGTCCATTTCGCCCCTGCGATTGCCGCGCTCGTCCTCCTCTTCGCCTTGTTGCTGATATTTCATTTCTGCATCGTGATTTCCGAGCTGCAGGACCAGCAGAAAACGCTGATGCACCGAATTCAGGACCTCGAACGGCAGATGTATGGCAGGACAGAACCCGCAACGGATGCGCCTTTCCCTGACCGGAAAGGCCTGTTGGCCGAATTCGTCGAAAAATTGCCCAGTCGGGAAATGCTGCGTTCACTGACCTGGAAAACACAGCATGGCACCTCGCTGACGGTGCCGGTTGTCATCTTTCTGGCGGCAAGCGGCGTCATGGTGACGGGAATGGCGGCGCCACAGGTGATGATAGGTGATGAAGTCACCCATTACTACATGATGCGGACCCAGACGGAAAACTATCCCGAACCGAATTTTTTTGCCGAGATACCGACAGGGTGGGGGGATGTGGAGACCAGACGGTATCCCCATTCGTTTTTCTGGCATTATATCGGCGGGTTGGTCTATCTGGCAACGAACGGGTCCTTTTTCTTCACGCAGCTGTATCAGGCCCTGTTCCTCTGCCAGCTGCTGGTTGCCGCCTCCTTGCTGGCCGGCTTGCGCCGGGGGGTGGAAACACGCTCGGCTTTGGTGTACGTGCTGCTGATCGTCTCATTGCCGATGACGCTTATTTTCAGCGTGGCCTTCTATCAGGACGTCCCGATGGCAGCCCAGGCTCTGACAGCCTTTTATTTCCTGCGGAAGAACAGATGGTTTTTGGCTACCGTGTTTCTCTGCCTGGCGCTTGGGTTCAAAGTGACTGCTCTGCTGTTCTTCCCCGCATTCTATGTCTGCCTGGCTGTCTGGACATACAGGAACGTTTCATTGAGAAAAACCCTGGCGGTGATCGCCTGCTCGCTGCTGCTGACAGGAGGTTTCACCCTTGGTTTCGGGAAAGTTATTGAACGGTATGCGCATGTGCCGTTTTATCCGGTCAAGAAGGCTGAGGAGGTGGTCGACAAAATCACCCATAAGCTCGATTTCTTTGGGGAAGAGCTGCCACAATCGAAGGGTGCCGGATCGGTGACGGTAAAGGAAAAATCCGGAAAGGGCATAACCAGCGAGAAATTTGCCGAGATCATAGCAAATCATCCCGGTGACCTGAGGGTGAAGGCGAATTTTTTCATTTACGGCGGTATCCTGCTGTATCTGTCGATCTTCGGAGCGCTCGCAGCGGAAATGTATCGCCGCGCGTCTGCGAAAGGACGATCTCTTCTTCCCGCTGAAAGCTCCATCTGGCTGTGGGCAACAGGCGGAACGTACATCCTCTCCGTCATCTGGTTCCTGAAAGAAGCCCCGGATGCCCGATTCTTTCTGCCAGGGTTGCTTTTCTGTCTGCTGCCGCTGGCCGAGAGAGTAGTCTGTCTTCCCAGGTCGCGACTGATTGTCATGCTGATCACTGCGCTGGCGCTGATGCAGTCCGGATATGCGCTTGCCAAGACGTACAGGCTCCGCCTCCTCACTCCTGAAACAAGGGAGGCCATTCATTATCTGGGGCAACACCCTCCGGAGCCACGAAAGGTCTTCATGTACCCCGAGGGAAACTATCGTAGCTTCCCCGTTCCGCATGAGTGGTATCTCAACTATTATCTCAGAGACTTCTGGCGGGCTGACAACGACGGCCGCATCGATATCCTGAACCGCTTCAACGTCGGCGCGGTGGTGATAAAAAAGCATCTCATAGCACAGGTTGACGAAGATTTTACCAATCTGGGGGTCTATCCCGATTTTTTTGTTCAGGATATCAAGCACGATCAGCGTTTTTCCAGGGTGTTTGAAAACAGCGACATCATCATTTTCACAGTACCTTCCCCCGCATCCGACGATTCAGACCGAACCTCTCTCCCTGCCAGGCATTGATCTGGAGCAGATTATTCTTTATGAAATCCGTTTGTTGAGATTAAGAATACACTTGCACAGGGAATCAAATTTTATTACTTTTAGTAAATTCTAAAAGTTCTGAAAATTATGGATGGTATCGATCTTCTCAAAAAGACCAGGGCGCAGCTTGTCGAGACCGGTGGCAGGACGTCGCAGGACCTTGGAGCCGGACGCATCGTCGGCCAGGTGCTGATTTACCTCTACCTGCAGGCGGAACCGTGCTCACTCGACGATATCTGCGAAGAACTCGGACTGAGCAAGGCCTCGGTCAGCATCGCGGCACGCCAGCTTGAGCAGCTTGGCCTGATCCAGAAGGTCTGGAAAAGTGGAGATCGCAAAAATTATTATAAAAGCGCGGAGAACATCGGTGCCGCCCTGCAGCAGGGGTTGTTGACCTTTGTCATGAAGAAGGTGCAGCTGTTCGGCGGCGAACTTGAAGTCGCCCTGGAACAGCTTGAAAGCATCAGCGTAGACCCATCCAGTAAATCCGAACTCGATTTCCTGTATCAACGGGTAAGCAGGGCTCGCAAGCTGCAGAAGAGACTGAGCGGTATCCTGGAAAACCCGTTGGTGCGCTTGCTTTCGGGGGCCGGCAGTGAAAGCAGGTAACCGTATTGTCGGCATTTGTCTTGTCCGGAACGAGGAGCGCTTCCTCGATCTTGTGCTGACGAACATCGTCGGTTTCTGTGACCAGATACTGATTGCCGATAACGGATCGACGGACAGAACGCCGGAGATTGCCAGGCGTTGGGCTGTTTCTCACCCGTCCGTCAACGTCTCTTCGATTGGCCATCCCCGCGAATCCCACACGATGCTGCTGCCCTTTATCAATACCCCGACCTGGATATTCGCGGTCGATGGCGATGAGATCTATGATCCACAGGGGCTCGCCCGGTTGCGGGAACCGCTGGTGGACGGTGCTTACGACCGCTATTGGCGGATTATCGGCAACGTCCTCAATTGCAGGGATCTTGACATGAAACAGGCCCGGGCCAGAGGCTACCTCTCGCCCCCGTCCAGGAGCATTACCAAACTGTACAATTTCAACGCGATCTATGATTGGAGCGATGTTCCGGGGGAGCGTCTGCATGGCGGCATCATCTCCTTCAATGCAGGATATCGTGAGGATGCGTTACTGAGATGGCATGACCAGGTGTCATGGGATGAAGCGGTATTCAGGTGCCTCCATCTGTGCTTTCTTCCCCGCAGCAGCAAGGACGGCAGAGCCCACGACGGCATGGTAACCCGCTGGAATCTGGCTGAGCAGCAGGGCAGGGGGATCTTGACTGTACTTGCGGCCCGACTTCTCAGACTGCTAGGTTCCACCAGGTCATCGCAATGGAAGAAGGAACGTTACGGGCGGGGCGAGCTCGTCGAAAAGGATATAGCAGCATTTCTGCCGGACTCCTGCAGGAAGAGCGGATTTGATCAGTCGCCATCCATTCCATCCTGAGGAAAGATCCGCCTGCGAACAGATAGCGCAGGGCTGCTGGCGGATGACGATACGGTTTATCCGGCATACTGCAGAGTCTGTTCAAGCACAATATTAGAAAATCTGGAGGAGTTACGCAGTGCTCATTCTCGGTATCTCAGCATTCTACCATGACAGTGCGGCATGTATTGTCGAAGATGGCAGGATCATTGCCGCCGCCCAGGAGGAACGATTCAGCAGGATCAAGCATGATGCCGGTTTTCCTGCGCAAGCTGTCAACTATTGCCTGGCCTATGTCAACAGGACTGTCGCTGATATCGACCATGTTGTTTTTTATGAGAATCCCGCCGAAAAATTCAACAGAATCGTCGATACCTTCGTCCACGTAGAAAATGCCGATCCGGATCTGGTCAATCAGGCAGTCGGCACCTGGACTGCCGAGAAATTATGGCAGGAAGAGATGATCTGCCGCCATCTCGGTTATCATAAGAAGATACTCTTTCCCTTGCATCATCAGAGTCATGCGGCAGGCGCATTTTTTCCTTCGCCTTTCGCCAGTGCGGCGATACTGACCATGGACGGAGTCGGAGAGTGGATGACCAGCACCATCGGCCAGGGCAAGGGAAACCGCATTTCGCTGCTGCGCCATCAGGATTTTCCCCACTCCCTTGGTCTCTTGTATTCCGCCTTTACCTATTTTACCGGATTCAGGGTGAATTTCGGCGAGTACAAATTGATGGGCCTCGCGCCGTACGGTCAGCCCAGATATGCCGATCTGATCAGGGATAACCTGATCGACATCAAACAGGACGGATCCTTCCGGCTGAACATGGACTTTTTCGCGTTCGCCGAGTCGGGCTCCATGATCAACGACAGATTTCGCGGACTCTTCGGCAGGCGCGAACGGCATCCCGAAGAGGACGTGAGTCAGGATGACATGGATCTGGCGCGCTCGATCCAGGTGGTGGTCGAAGAAGTGGTGCTCAAGGCCGCACAGACGGCCAGGGATATCACCGGTGAAAAAAATCTCTGCCTGGCGGGAGGGGTCGCTCTCAATTGCGTGGCGAATGGCCTCCTGCTGCGTGCTGGAATCTTTGAAAATATCTGGATTCAGCCGGCGTCAGGCGATGCCGGGGGTGCACTCGGGGCAGCATTGCTCTGCTGGTATGACCACCTGGGTAATCCCCGTTTCACCGACGAAATCAACGATACACAGCAGGGCAGCCTGCTCGGCCCCGAGTTCAGCGAAACCCAGATCAGGGAGCAGCTCGATCCGCTTGCTGCGGTCTACGAAACCAGAGCTGAAGCAGAGTTGCTGCCTCTGATCGCCCGTGCCATTGCCGACGGTCAAATAGTCGGTCATTTTCATGGGCGGATGGAGTTCGGGCCGCGAGCGCTCGGCAACCGGAGCATCCTCGGGGATGCCCGTTCGCCAGAGATGCAGCGGAAGATGAACCTGAAGATCAAATACCGGGAAAGTTTCAGGCCCTTTGCTCCGGCCGTGACACACGAGAATGTCGGGGAGTACTTCGACTTCAAGGGTGAAAGCCCCTACATGCTCATTACCGCGCCTGTTCATGAGTCCATCCGCCGGGATGTCGGCGATGACGAGCAGGGGAAAAGCGGGCTTGAGTTATTGAATGTTGCCAGGTCAACCCTGCCGGCCATCACCCATGTCGATTACTCCGCCAGGGTCCAGACCGTCTCCGCCTCGACCAATCCGCGCTTTCACGGCATTATCCGTGAGGTCGGCAACATCACCGGCGTTCCGGTTGTGATCAACACCTCCTTCAATGTCCGCGGAGAGCCGATAGTCTGCACGCCTTTTGACGCATACGCCTGCTTCATGAACACGGAGATGGATATGCTGGTTATCGGCAACTGCATCCTGGAAAAAGAAAAACAGCCCGAATGGGACAGCAGCAGGCAGGACCGGAATTTCGAGATGGATTGAGAACTCCGGGTTAGGCCTGAAAAGAGGAACAAATGTCTAAGAAAACATTTAAATACGGTTTTTTCGAGAAACGGCGCTTCTCCGCCGAGCGGAAACGACAACTGCGTGAAGGAACCGCCCGGTACATCGAGACGATCGACGACAAAGTCCAGACGTACTGGCAGAACACCAGGACCCTTCCGGGCATCGATGCCGACCAGGAAGTCTGGCTGTCAGATTTCAGCAGAGATCTCGCCCTAGGGAAATAAAACCGAATTCGGATAGGTGACCCGACATGGCTTTCGCGTCTGCAGCGCAGCCGATGTTGTGGAAAAGTGCCACCGTTGAAATGACCTGGACAGGAAAACAGATGACTGATCACGTGCAATCAACATCGTCGGATTGGGATATGGTGATCAAGCCCAAAACGGGATGGTTCGATATCAATCTCGGTGAGTTGTGGCGCTACAGAGACCTTATCGGCATGTTTGTGAAAAGGGATTTTGTCACGTTCTACAAGCAGACGATTCTTGGCCCGTTGTGGTATATAATCCAACCGCTCTTCACCACCATCGTCTTCACCATCATTTTTGGCAAGGTTGCGAAGATTCCGACAGACTCCATTCCGCCTTTCCTGTTTTTCATGGCCGGCAACGTCATGTGGAGCTATTTCGGCACCAGCCTGCAGATGACCTCCGATACCTTCAATACCAATGCCCAGATCTTCGGGAAAGTCTATTTTCCACGACTGACCGTGCCGATTTCGGTGGTTATCATCAACATGCTGCAGTTCAGCATCCAGTTTCTCCTGTTTCTCGGGTTTTACAGCTATTTTTTTTGGAAAGGTGCCCCTGTTAAGCCGACGTACTGGATCGCAGCGTTGCCGGTCCTGATCGTGCAGATGGCACTTCTCGGGCTGGGTACAGGTATCCTGATCTCATCGCTGACGACGAAATACAAGGATCTTCGCTTTGCCATGGGATTTCTCATCCAGCTCTGGATGTATGCGACCCCGGTCGTCTATCCGTTGACGCAAGTGCCTGAATGGCTGCGCTCGTACTATCTGCTCAACCCGATGGTCGCGATCGTCGAAAGCTTCCGTCTGGCGTTTTTCGGCGTCAGTGCCATTGCATTTCAGAATGTTGTCTTGAGCTGGTCGATTACATTGCTTCTCCTTTTCGTCGGGATAGTGCTCTTCAGCCGCATTGAGAAAACATTCATGGATACAGTTTGAGCTGAAAGAGAAATTATCCTGCGAATTAAATACTAAGGCCAGGCAAGTGAGGGCAATCGCGTATGTCGGCAGTCATTTCAATTGAAAATCTCTGGAAGGAGTACAGGTTAGGCGTTATCGGCCATGGCACGCTGACGCATGACCTGCAGTCCTGGTTTGCCCGCGTCCGAAAAAAAGAGGATCCGAATGCCAAAATATCACCGGCGCTGACTGCTGAGAAATCGAGAGTAGATGGGGACCGGTTCTGGGCGCTCCAGGATGTCAATCTTCAAGTAAAAGATGGCGAGGTGCTGGGGATCATAGGGAAAAACGGGGCTGGCAAATCCACCATGCTTAAAATCCTGTCCAGGGTTACGGCTCCTTCCAGAGGGTGTATCAAGGTCAAGGGAAGATTAGCGAGTCTGCTGGAAGTCGGCACCGGTTTTCATCCGGAACTCACAGGAAGGGAGAATATATTTCTCAATGGTGCCATGCTGGGTATGTCGAAAAACGAAGTTAAGAGAAAATTAGAACAGATCATAACTTTTTCTGGTGTTGAACAACATATCGATACACCGGTAAAAAGATACTCATCAGGTATGTATGTGCGTTTGGCGTTTTCGGTGTCTGCTCATCTTGAACCGGAAATCCTTGTAGTCGATGAAGTACTGGCTGTTGGAGACGCGGATTTCCAAAAACGTTGTTTGGGAAAGCTCGGAGAGGTTGCAAGCGAAGGAAGAACAGTGCTCATCGTCAGTCACAGAATGAACTCTATTGAAATGCTATGCAGCCGAGCGATACTTCTTGATAAAGGAAGAATAACTCGAGATTCAAATGATGTTCATTCTGTTGTAAATGAGTACATGTTTGATAAAGATAATGATTCTTCCAGTGTGTGGTTGAATAGGGACAATTCATACTTTCATCTCAATTTTCAACCATTGAAATTGTCTTTAACAGGTGAGGATGGATTACCGATTTCTGGATCAGTAAAAAATAACTCTACGGTTATTGTCAACATAGATGCGGTGATTACCGAAAAAGATATTGCTCTACAGGTGGGTTATGCTTTGTATAATGAAGATGGCAATTTGTTGTATAGCTCATTTTTCACAGATCAAGATCAAACATCCTGGCCATCAATTACCACAGGTTTGAGTCGATTTTTTAGTGAGATTCCTAAAAGATTGCTCAATGAAGGGAAGTATAAGCTCGAGTTGTTGAGTGCGTTGTATCATCGTGAATGGATAATTAAGCCAGGAAAAAACTGTCCCTCGGTAGTATTTGAAATTAAAGGTGGACTCAGTGATTCTGTGTATTGGACTGAAAGGCGACAAGGTGAAGTCGCTCCTGTAATAAAATGGAATTATGAAAGTTTATCTTAATTCATAATACCATAACAGATAGAATACGCGACATGCAGAAAATGTTATATTTTCGAGTACAAAATTTGTATTTATTAATTTTCCGACCATATATTGCAAGGAATTTCCGCAAGAGAAATAATCTGAAAATCTATTACGGGTGCGGTGCAAATTTTCAAAAAGGTTATATTAATGTAGATATCAGATGGACTCCAACGGTAGATTTGTTAGCTAATTTGAAATGGTGTTCAAGATTCTTTGAAGGGCGTTGTCAGGAAGTTTACTTGTCTCATGTCCTAGAGCATTATAACTATCCAGGAAAAAATCTATTACTGAAAAAAGGAACGATTTTAGATGCTTTAAATGATGTTAACAAGATGCTGGTAAATGGAGGGACAATACGATTAGCTGTCCCTGATTTTCATACGTTATCGGAGCTCTACATTTCAGGAGGGCAACCACTATTTCCACGTTTAACCGGCAGAATTTGCGGAGAACAGAACTACCCACAAAACCTGCATCGTTGTGTTTTTGACCGGGATTTTCTCGCGTTATGTTTGGAAAAATCTGGATTTACAGATTTGATTGAGTGGGATCCAGAGGAATTGGGTTTCGAAAGAGACTCCAGCTTCGACTGTATTGGTGATGTAAAAACCAGCCTGAATTTAGCCGCAAAAAAGAGCAGTGCATTTGATATATAATCGTTACGTTTTCAATAGTTCAGATACAAAGACGGGTGAGGTGCTCTCATTAAACACATGATTCTTTATGTTCACCACGGTGCTGTTCTTGGTGGGGCTCCTACGAGTTTGAGGAATCTTGTTCATGGAGTGTCGAAAGAAGCCGATTTTATCTGTTGTATCTGTTGTATCTGGCCTGAAATGAAGGAATATTTTTCAAATTTAGAGAATGTAGAGGTTGGTTCGTACCCTAAGATCGGGTTATTTTCCGGGAGGGTTCTCATCGGCTGGAGTCGCGGTCTCTCGCTCAATCGGTTTATAAATTTTTGGAAAGAAATACTCAGCTCACCTTACTACATCTACAAAGAATATATTTTTATAAAACGGAAAAGCCCAGAAATCGTTCATTTGAATTCCTCGATACTATGGACATCTGCCATCGCTGCCCGACTCTGCAAAATTCCTGTTGTCTGGCACATTCGTGAGGCATCAGATGATACTTCGTATAATTATATTCGTAAAGCGTACACATGGTTCATTCGTAAAACAGCTCATGCAGTGATATGCATTGGTCCGCAAGAATATTCAAAAATGGGAGGTGAACGATCATCTAAAGTTGTTAAAATCTATAATTCACTTGCAGAATCTTTTTTCATTGATCAAACATATGATAAATCAGTGTTAAGAAGGAGCCTTGATTTTCCTGATCAGGCCTTCATATATCTCAGTCTTGGAGGGCTTTCGTTCAGAAAGGGTACGTATCAATTTATTGATGCCCTCAAGTTTTTACCTGAATCGATCATCGCTGTCCTGCTGGGTGAGAATAGAGGTATAAAACCTCTTGCGCAAAGCCGTCTGACAAGTTGCCAGTTTCGATTGGAAGATTTTCTTGTAAAGAAAAATCTTAAACGATATTTCTCCTGGAATTACCAGAACAGGGTTGCTTCCTTGTTGATGAATACGGATAAAAAACGCTTAAACATAGCAGGTGTAGTTGATGACGTACAGCCGTACATCAAGGCTTGCGATGTTTTGATCTTTGCCGGGACAACTCCACATTCTGCGCGTCCTGTTTACGAAGCCTGGGCCTTGAAGAAGCCGGTAATTGTTTTTGATTCAGAGGTGATGAGACAGGATATCGATGATGGCTTAGATGGTATTATTGTCAAGGACCACACTGCCGAGGCGCTTGCTGAAGCAATTATTCAACTCAAAGAAGACCCTGAACTTGCCAGGAAAATGGGTGAGGCAGGGTATATGAAAGCGAGAGAAAGATTTTCGATGAAATCGAATAATACCAAAATAATACAAATTTACAGAGATATCCTCGGTGAAGATCGTATTTAACTCGAAATTACCTGATGCTGCATCATCGGCATTCTATCATGATGGCTTGCAGCGACTGCACAACATCAGTTTCTTTGATTATGAACATTGGCACAACTACGACGTCGCCCTGTTTATGACCTACAAGCCTGACCTGGAGGACCTGAAAGCCGCGAAAACATCATGCCCTTCTCTCGTTACCGCGATTGTCGATCCAAGAGGATCGTGGGTAAAAAGTTATCTGGAATACGCCGATTTTCTGATCGTTGATAGTATTGAAATGCGCGATTACTGGGCATATACCGGGTTGCCGATATTTGAATACGCTGAATTTCCCGACCTGAAAGTCCATAAGAAGACTTATTCACATGAAGATCAGAAAATAATCATCGGTTACCATGGCAATAAAATCCATCTCGATTCCATGCGAAACACCATAGTTCCCGCTTTGGAAAGGCTGAGCAGGGAAACCGAGATAGAGTTGTGGGCGATGTACAACATAGCAGCCCTCGGCAGATGGGACAGGAACATGCCTGGTATCGAGATCCGGCATATCCAGTGGAGCATGGAAAATTATTATGAATATATGGCTAGAGTAGACATCGGTATCGTTCCCTGCTTTCTGCCCGAGAGAAATTGGTCGGCAATTCTGGACATGCCGTTGCTGAAGAAGTTCAACAGATATAGAAAAAATGGTGACGACTATCTGCTTCGTTTCAAAATGCCGACCAATCCTGGACGCATCATCGTCTGGGGACTGCTCAACATCCCGGTGGTCTCCGATTTTTTCCCCTCTGCCATGCAGTGCATAGATGACGGGAAAAATGGTTTGCTCGCATGTTCATCTGGCGGCTGGTACCAAGCCCTGAAAAGATTCGCTGACGATCCACGATACAGACAGCTCTGTGCTGACAAATTGACTGAGTCCGTTGTTGAGAACTACGGGTATGATATCCAGAACGAACGACTGATGGCATTTCTGCAAGGGCAATTCGACCTGGGTCAAGGTTGAATCTGACAGTTTCCCAGAACAAAAGGAGGAGAACTGTGGCAGGGTGTATTACAGAGCAGGAGATGAAAAGCATATTCAAGCGTTTTCCCGATCACTCCGGTATACAGACGTTTGTTGAAACCGGGACGTTCAGGGCGGAGACCATCTCCAAGATGAACCCTCTCTTCGCACACTGCCATTCGATCGAACTGTCACGGGAATTATATGAGAGTGCGCGGGAGAGGTACTCTTCGACTCCGATTCATTTCCACTGGGGAGATTCGGTAAAGGTTCTGAGAGAGTTGGTCCCGACCATCGCCGAACCGGCGATTTTTTTTCTCGATGCCCATTTTTGCGGGAGGGAGAGCGGAAAAGGAGAGGTTGATGTGCCTCTCCTCGAGGAGCTGCAACTGATTGCCGCCAGGCCTTACCATGATTTGCTCATCATCGATGATTTTCGCCTGTTTTCTACCCGCAGCAAGGAAGACTGGAGCGGGATAACCGTGAAGAATGTTCTCAATTGTCTCAGCAGCAAAATTCCTCTGTGGAAACGTCTCATTCCCCGTTACCCCTATTCTGTCGCCAACGACAGGATGATTATTCCTCTCTAGCGCTCAACGTCTCAATTATAAAAGAATTAACTGGAACAGATATGAATATCCTAGGAGTACGATACGGACACGATGCCGCCGCCGCCCTCATTGTCGATGGCAGGATTGTTGCGAGCATCGCTGAAGAACGGCTGTCGAGAATCAAACACGATACTTCATTTCCGGTGAAATCGATTCGCGAATGCTTGCGGATCGGTGGACTGCGTGCGGAAGATATCGACTGTCTGGCTCTGCCCAACCTGACCGTACCAGAGGTTTTCTTCAGATTTTTTGCAATGCCGAAGAGTCTGTCGGCATTGCAGAATAAAAAAGGAAGACGCTTTTTCAATCGGAATGACACGGCACAGAGCAATCTTCCCGTTCTGCCACTTTACTACGAACCATTCCGCCTCTCTGAAAAGTGTACAATTCATCTCTGCGGACATCATCGCGCCCATGCCGCCAGTGCGTACTACACATCCGGTATGACGGAAGACAGAAGCCTGATCGTTACCATGGATGGCTCGGGCGACGATGTCTCGTGTGCATTGTGGGGCGGGAATGGCAACAGTCTGTCGTTGTTGAAAAGCTTCGGCCGGGACAGTTCGCTCGGATACTTCTACAGCAACTGCACCGAGGCCCTGGGCTGGCGGCACGGCGGCAATGAATGGAAGCTGATGGGGCTTGCTCCGTATGGCGAACCGGTGCCCGGCCTGCTGAGAGGTTTTCATCCCGAGTTTGAGAACGGTGAGCTGAAAACCGGGCGCGATTACGGTGAGTTCGGCAGATGGAACGACCATGGGGCCAATCACTATCATGGCCGTGATGCCGAGCATCTTCGGAAATTCGTCGACCAGGTTGGAATGGAGCATTTCGCCGCTGAGGCGCAGCGTGTAGTCGAGGAGCAGGGGATGCGGCTTCTCCTTCCCTGGATCGAAAAGGATGGGTCGCGCAATCTCTGCTGTGCGGGCGGTTTTTTCCTCAACGTCAAGTTCAACCAGAAGTTGTGGTATACCGGAAGCCTGGACAGCCAGTGGGTCTACCCGGACTGCGGCGACTCCGGGCTGCCAGTCGGCGCCGCTCTCGATGCCTACGTGAGCCTTTCGTCCCATCCTGTGTGCAGCAGGCTTGAGAATGCCTATCTCGGCCCGGAATTTTCCGACGAATCCATCAAGCAGACCCTCGATGAACGGGGCATTACCTACATCAGGAGTGACAATCCTGCCAGGCAGACGGCGGAATATCTCTCCCGCAATCTGGTGGTCGGCTGGTTCCAGGGAAGGATGGAGGCTGGTCCGCGTGCGCTCGGTCATCGCTCTATCCTGATGAGTCCGTTGCGCAGGGAGAACAAGGATCTGATCAACGCGAAAGTCAAATACCGGGAAATGTTCCGGCCCTTCTGTCCGTCTATGCTCCATGAGCGCCGGGACGACTATCTGCTGGGGGCAAGGGATGAAGAGTATATGATCACTTCTTTCGAAGTAAGATCCGAAAAAAAGGACAAAATCCCAGCTGTCGTCCATCAGGACGGGACGGCCCGGCCGCAGCTGGTACGGAAGGAGGTTGAGCCCCTCTATCATCAATTGATAGAAGAATTCGAAAAGCTCACGGGGGAGGGGGTGATTCTCAACACATCGTTCAACGTGAGGGGGGAGCCGGTAGTCTGTGAACCCCGGGAGGCGATCCGCTGTTTTTACGATACCGGTCTGGATGTGCTGGTGCTCGGAAAGTACATCGTCACCAAGGCGGTGCTGGGGGCATCGAAGGGCTGATCGCCATATTTGCTGTGGTTTAAAACGAATCCAATGGTTTTACGGTAGAAGGAACTGCATGGAAAATTTGTGGAAGGAGCGATTCAGACTGTTGACGAGTCCGTTTCGCATGCTGCCGAGCTTTATCATCCCCGGGGAAACCAAATGCGGAACGACGACCTTTTTCCGCTGTCTCGAACGGCATCCCCTGATCGCTTCGCCAGACATGAAAGAACCGAATAACTTCATCCGATATGGCGGTACATCGCCATTCTGCAGGATGCATTATCCCCTTTTCTTTCAGAAGATATTCAACCGAAGAATTATCACAGGCGAAGCGAGTGTCGAGTATCTGAGCAAGAGAGATACCGCTGTTGCGGTCCATTCGCTGATACCCGATGTCAAGCTGATCATCCTGTTGAGAAACCCGATCCGCAGGGCATTTTCCGATTTTCTGATGATGAAGGATGCGGGACGGGAACCGGAGGATTTCGACGCGGTCGTAAAAACGGCAATTGCCTGGCTTAACGATGGGTCACTGGATCGGTTGATCAGGGTGGCAACGACCGTTGATGATACGCCTTTGAGATATCTGACAAAAGGCTGTTACAGCAAGACGATCGATTCCTGGCTGAAGACCTTTCCCCGCCACAATATCAGGATCATCAAAAGTGAGCGGTTCTTCCTCGAACCGCAGAAGGTGCTGGATGAAACGTTCGAATTCCTCGGAATCGGACCGTTCACCGTGGACAGTGTCCCCCACCATAGAAAAGCCAGATTGAAGGTGCCTCTGAAAATCGAAACCGTCCAGATGCTTGACGATTTTTTCGCGCCATACACCATGGAACTCAAGAGGAAGATCGGATCGGAATTTTCCTGGGAAGAAGACACCGCCGAATTGCTCGAGTCGTGCATCTAGTCTTCTGCTCTGTTCCGATTACTCAATCTGAAAATGATGGCGAATAAGCAACCTGAATCTGACTTTTCCCGTTCCATGAAAACGGTCTTTCTCTACCGTGGAGGGAGGGAGCGCAGACTGCCTGGCGCATTGGCGGGGACGTGCCCCACCGAATTCTTCTATGGTGCCATAGAATTGCTGAACCACGGTTATGATGTTGATGTGGTTGACATCAATTACAGCCAGAGCTCATCCGATCTCGGTGCAGCTGAAAAGGCTCTGGATCTGCTGTTTAAGGCGCAGTTCCTCCCCTCCAGGGTCTACGGTTCACTGATGCACAGGACATGGCAGCTGTTGCCCAGGCTGCGGGCTGCCGATACGATCGTGGCCACAACTCCCGGGATAGCCTTTGCCGCAGCAATTTTAAAATCGATGTATCGATTTCCCGGCCGGATATTGGCGATACAACTCGGACTTGCTGACTATCAGTTTTCACGCAGGCGATCCTTGCTGAACGGATATTTCCTCAAGAGGATGCACAACATCGTCTACACCGAGACTGAGCGCAGGCTTATGCTCGAGAAATACAGACTGCCCGCAGGCGATATAGTCGTCAACCAGTTCGGTGTTGATACCACCTTCTGGCAGACAGACAGGTATGACCATAAAGGATACATTCTCGCCGTGGGCAGTGATGGGATGAGAGATTATGAATTATTGCTGCAGGCTGCCGAAAAGATACAGAAACGCTTCATTATCGTGACCAGCAAGACTATTGACCATTCGGTCCCGGAAAATGTTGAGGTCATTAAAAGTGACTGGTTGTCCAACAGCGTATCTGATGAGGATATCCGCGGATTGTACGCTGGCGCCAGCCTGGTCGTCACTCCTCTGAAAAGGACAACGCGACCTTCCGGACAGAGTGTGAGCCTGCAGGCCATGTCGTGCGGGAGGCCGGTTATTATTTCGGAGATAGAGGGATTGTGGTCGGAAAAGGTTTTGTGTGACGGGGTGAATGTTATGCTGACGCGCCCTGAAAACCTAGATGCATTAGTTTGTAAAATCAATGAATTGATCTCCGATGAGAGCAAATGTCTCAGAATCGGCAACGCCGCAAGGAAGGCAGTTTCTATGTATGCCAACACGGGCAGTTGGGCTTCGAGAATGATAAAGATATTTGAGTACTAACTACGTTTGTTCGCCAGATCGTTGTATTCAATTATGATATCTAATCACAATTTGACTAATACTGGGCGAAGCGATAAGTAGAGCCGTTGAGGAAAATGTGATATTGTCAGAACGTATCTTAGGTCTGGAAAGTAAAATTCTCTTAACTGCCCACTGTTCACGAGGAAAATATGGTGTGTGTATGTATACTGTTTGGGTGTGTGCTCTACATGATTCGTCTCCTGTCGAGCTGATATTTTAGCCGCTAACTCCTAATGTTTAGGAATAGTGTGTTTACAGCTATTATTCTCTGCCTAAAGTGTCACATTATCGCCTGAATACAGGAACTGAAGATCCAAAATTTATTTATATGATGTAGGTAATTTTATCTCTGGTTTCCATTGAAACTAGATGGTCAAAAGAGGATTTGTTCAATAGAACATACAGAACTTGCTTCTAAGGTCTGTACATTCTATTGGCACTGAAAGCATTTTTAAAGTCGTACCTTGCATAAAGCCAGAATTACCGAATCGTTAGCATTAAATACCTTCTGATCTGGGTACCCTCAAAAAGGGTGTTCGGCCTGTATTATAACATTTATCAAGAGAAGATTTAATATACTGAGATCCTTTTTATACATACTGTACTCCTTGCTGCTATGATGCTTTCTTCATTGTTAATGAAAGATTGCGAGCATTATGTCATAATTAGTATCCGAAAATAGCTCCCTCTAAAGAAGATAATCGATTATAGCTGTGTTTTAGTGGTCATAAAAGGTCTTTTCTAAATGGGATTATTGAGAATAATTCTAGCCTTGGCCGTAGTTATATCACATTCTGGAGGTTTCTTTGGATTGAAGTCTATAGGAGGTTTGAGGGCTGTCCAGATTTTTTTTATAATTTCTGGCTTTTATATGTCAATGATTTTAGACAAAAAATATACTGGTAAAGGTAGTTATTTATTGTTTTTGTCGAATAGGTTCTTACGTATTTATCCTGTTTACTGGTTCATCCTTTTTTTAACCATCTTTATCTCTATAATTAGCGCTATATTCACAGATAATTGGTTTTTTATTTCGCCCTATATAGAATATTTTGAAGTGATATCAGTTGATACATTAATTTTTCAAATTATCACTAACATTGCATTATTTGGTCAAGATATTTCTATGTTTCTCGGTATAAGCACTGAGACAGGTAAAATGTTTTTCACTCATAATTACAACCTTCTTGAACCTCGTTTTAATTCCTTTCTTCTAGTCCCACAAGCATGGAGTTTAGGAGTTGAGTTAATGTTTTACATGATAGCTCCATGGATAGTAAGAAGAAGTGCGTTTTTAATTTTTTCAATAATTATTATTAGTATTTCTTTGAGGTTTTTTACATATAATTTTATTGGATACAGTTTTAACCCATGGACAAATAGATTTTTTCCTTTTGAACTCTCTCTTTTCTTATTTGGGACTATCTCGTATCGATTGTATTGTTCACGTTTGATCACCATGAATCTTGGCAAGATATTTCAAATATTCATAGTTTTGGCTTATTTTTCAATAATTATTTTTCATCAAAAATCATTAGAATTTGATAGATTTCCAAATTTATTTAATTGGTTATTATATTGTTATACATGTTTAGTTCTTCCTATTTTATTTGAGTTTTCAAAACACTCCAATATTGATTACCGTATAGGAGAATTATCATATCCTATATATATTACACATATTTTAATTATATTTTTGCTTTCTCCACCATTGAAAAGAATGAATTTTTCAAATTTTAATGGTGAAGTAATAGTTATTGTAACAATTATTTTAGCATTTTTCATAGTGAAATATATCACCAATCCTATTGAATGCATAAGACAAAAGAGAGTGCTTTGTCGGGATACTCGATGTAAGTTATCAACAAGTCCAACAAGACATAGAGATCTTTGTAAATATTAACCTTATCAAATCATTTTAATATTAATGAAAGAAAATTCTGATATTTGTATTTTAATATTAACATGTGATAGATATTTTCCTTGCGCAAATTTAACACTTATGATGTTAAAAAAATTATGGAAACAACATCCTAAAATATTTATCTGCGGTTTAAGCGGTAGCATCTCTGAGGAAACCGTGATTCCATTTACAGTCAACGAAAAAGACTGGATCGGAATAGCTCATCAAGCAGTGAGCAGTTTACTTGCCCAAGGATACAAATACTGCTATTTGATCTTAGATGATCATCCTCCTGTCGCTCAATGCAACGAAAAGTATTTGAACGATGTATTGCCAACTCTCGCCCGGAAACTCAATGCAACTGTTGTGAGTATGGTAGGATGGGATCAGATAAGGGTTCATAAAGGTATGAAATTAGGCAAAGATGATGACTATTTATTGAGAAATGATCCTTCCTATCGATGGATTTTCAATCTACACCCTGCATATTGGAATATTGCTTGCTTGATAGAGATACTTGAAATAACTATGCCACTGGGAATATCAGACCGCTCTGCGAGAATGTTTGAATCACACGCAAGTTCTGCCGAAACACCAATGCCTGAATACCTTCGCAGAGGTTCATACCGAGTTTGCGGAGATCGTTACGCTGCTACAGGAAAATGGTTTTGCAACTCATTGATTAGAAAAAGTATCTTGATTGGGCTGCATTGTGTCCGACTAGTTACGAAAATGATTGGAAGAGAAATTCTTTTGAAACAAATTGATAACAAAGCGAAATTGTATACTGATTATCTAAATGGACCATATCCTATGTTCTGGAGCGGATTGATGCAGAATGGGAAAGTTCATATGAATGCGGTGCGATTTCTGCGATTAACCGGTTTAGAAAATTTTGCTGAAAGAGCAGAGAAATTGAAATGCTCGTAATCAAGTATGAAAAAACTGTAGTGATTGAATTGTGATTGTATCCAAACTCAAATCATTGATTTACCAGTTCGCCCAGTTCGTGGAAACATTTTGTCGGACTCGATATTTCTGGAACGGCCCGATTTCTTATTATGAGCCAAAAGTGTATTACGGTCGGGACCATATCCCGGGAAAAGATGAAAATGCCTGCGGCGGCATCATCAAGGCCCAGGATCTGCAGTCCTTTTACCCCAACCGCAAAGATCAGCCGAATATTCTCTACCTCATAAGCAGCGCTCTGCCGGCATACGCGGCAACAATGGTTCGCCAGGCGAAGAAGCATGGAGCCAAAATTGTCCTCAACCAGAACGGAACGGCATACCCAGCCTGGCATGGACCGGGATGGGAAAAAACCAACAGACCGATGCGGAAAGTTCTTGAATTGGCCGATTATGTCTTTTATCAGAGTCAGTTCTGCAAGACAGCGGCAGATCTGCATCTGCTCGAGCGCAATGATGGCTTCGAAATTCTGCATAACCCGGTTGATTGCAGTACATTCGTCCCGTCTCAATACAAACCGACAGGGCACCGGCTGATTTCCGCCGGAACCCACAACCAGCTCTATCGAGTCCAGTGTGCCATTGAAACCGCTGTTATCCTGAAGCGGAGCATTCCGGATATCCAGCTGACCTTTGCCGGCAGGTATCACTGGCAGAACAGCCATGCCGAATCGATGGGAGAACTCGAGGCGCTTGTAGAAAACTCAGGCATTGCAGGCAGCATTACCGTCCTTGGACCATACTCGCAGAATGAGGTCGTCCCGCTGATGCAGGATCATCATATCGCCTTGCATACGAAATACAACGATCCATGCCCCCGTCTTGTCACCGAGGCCTTGGCCTGCGGCCTGCCGGTTGTGTATTCGGATTCCGGCGGCGTACCCGAACTGGTTGGCAGAGATGCCGGTATCGGGGTTCCGGCCCCGCAGGATTGGCAGGACCTCCATGCCCCGGCCCCGGATCACTTGGCGGAGGCTGTCGTCAAAGTGTTTGAAAGGTATGACGCATTCAGCGCCGCTGCCCGACAGAGGAGTATCGAGCATCTTGATGTCGGTCCGTGGCTTGAGCGGCACAAACAGGTTTTCACGGAAATCATTCGATGAATATCAGTTGTGTCAAACCGAGTTTGATCCCTGGTTTCGGAGACATAGCGGCAATTGATCTGCCATGCAGGTTCGAAACTGTTGTCCTGTCGAGCGTCCTGGAAAATATCGGGAAAAGGGTGGAGTTGCTCGATCGGCTCAGAGCGAAGGTTTTCCCGAAACGATTTCTCATCAGGGTACCGATGATCGACAGGGACTGGACGGACTGTTTTCGCAGACTCCTGGGTTTGCCGTATTTCAGCGACCCGACGCATTTCATCGAATTCACACTGGAGTGTTTTATCCAGGAAATGCAGGAAACTCGGTTTGCAGTCTCCTCCTGTGAAGTGAAATGGGGGGCACTGTATGCCGAAGTCGTGCCCGTTGACATCAGCACCGTCTTGTCGGGCACAAATGAAGGGCCTGTCTCTTGAACGATCACGATTCCCCACTCATCAGCGTCGTCATGCCGGTGTATAACGCCGGCGAATATATCCAGCGCTCAGTTGAAAGCATCCTGTCTCAAACCATGAGGGATTTCGAGTTCATCATCCTCGACGATTGCTCGAGTGACTCGAGCGGCAGCATCATCGGTGATTTCAGGGACCAGAGGATCAGGTACGTTCAGAACGAGCGGAATATCGGGGTGGCACGAACCCTGAACAAGGGGCTGTCGATTGCCAGGGGCAGGTATATAGCCAGAATGGACGCCGATGATTTCAGCCAGCCTGATCGATTTGCCCGTCAGTTTACGTATATGGAAAAGCATCAGGATATCGCCATTCTGGGATCATGGGTCTGGAGGTTTGACGAGAAGAAGAAATTTTTGCTGAGGTTCCCGACCGGCAGTGATACTGTCCATGCATATATCCTGTTCGGCAATCCGCTGGCGCATCCCACGGTCATGATGCGTCGGGAAGCGCTCCGCAAGGCAGCCCTGCAATATGATCCTGATTGTCTGGCTGCGCAGGATTTTGATCTGTGGAGCAGGTGTCAGGAATGCTGTTCAATGGACAATATCCCCGCGCCGCTGTTGGGCTGGCGGCATAACCACAGCGGGATGACCAGCTCGCGTCTGTCCCAGTCCAATGCCGTAAGCATGAAAATCCTAACGAAAATGCTCGAAAAGTTGGACGTCGCGGTAGACGGGCAACGCCTGAAGTTTCACCGCGAGGTGGGCAACGGCAGTGGCGTGGGGACGCTGGAAGAACTCGGCGGCGTGGAAGAATGGCTGGAATATCTCCTGGCCGTCAACCAGCGGAAGGAGGTTTTCGTGCAACAGGGGTTGCTGCGGGCTGCGGCCTTTGTCTGGTACCGGGTATGCCTGAACTCCTCTGGGATCGGTCTGAAAGTGGTGCAAAAGTATCTCCGGTCATCGTTACGGCGGTGGTATCGGCCGGGAAAGGAAGAGGTATGCTATTTTCTGGTCAATGCCGTGTTGAAATTGAACAGAAAGCCGACAGGAAACGTATCCTCCCTGCAATAATACTGGTAAATTGGGATCCCAGACAACTCTCATAGCCTTCCGTCAGTCTGCAATAACGGTCCCTGCTGCCCTGGAAGGCTTCTAAACGACAGGCATGCTTGCTGATATGAAAAAGAATCTCCTTGCTCGTGCTCGCTCGCTGCTGCGGGTCAAAAAGGCTGACCGGCGGATTGCCCGTGCGATGGCCGGCGGGCTCACAGACTTGCCGTTCGGTCCTTCTTCCCTCAACCTGATGATGGTGGATTCCTGCAACTCCCAGTGTATCATGTGCGGCAAGGACTATAAGGCATGCGGAACCATGCAGTATATCTCCTCCAATGATATCAGGACGATCTACAGTCATCTCGATATGGACCAGATCGTCGATGTCATTTACGGCGGCGGAGGTGAACCGTTCCTGAACCCAGATATCGCTGAAATCGCTGCATATACCCATGCTCACTACCCTGTGATCCAGCATACGGTGATCAGCAACCTCATCCAGTGGCCGCAGGAGAAGGTCGCCGCCATGCTGGATAGCCGCGTGCATTTTCTCGTTTCGTTGAATGCTGCCAGCAGGGGGACGTACAAAACCATTTCCGGGGTCGACGCATTCCAGGCGGTGGTGTCTCATATTGAAAATCTGGTTCGTCTGCGAAGTGCAAGGAAGGAGGCGGTGCATATTGCCCTTTCGATGATCCTGATGCGCCAGAATATTGATGAGCTTGTCAATTTCATCAAGCTTTCAAGCGATTTAGGGGCTGATGAGGTAAAGACGCTCTATGTCCGCGTCTATCCTGAGGATTATCGGATAAAGCAGGATCGCAATATTTTCATCGCGCCGTCAGACTCGCTCTTCTATGAGCAACAGAGAAGCGATGACATCATCCGGGAAGCGGAGAGCGTGGCGAAGGAAAAGGGCATTCGTTTCGAGCATGAGCCATATTTTTCCTGTTCGCGGAAGACCGAACGGAACTGCAACGAAGCATGGAAATCCCTCTTCATCAATTTCAATGGCGATGTCTATCCCTGCCCGGCAAGCGAGATCCTCTTCAAGCCGAAGGTTGATTCAGGCGAATATGCCAGCGGAAATATCCTGCAAAGCCATGTCAATGAAATCTGGAACAATCCATTCTGGCAGAAGCTTCGGGAGACGAATCTCCCGCACTCAAGGAAAGAGCATTTTCCCGAATGCCGTTGCTGCGGCAATTCGATAAACTGGTGGGGCAGCGACGCGGAGAAGGCGCATGTCCTTGATTGGCAGGAGATCAGCCCGGCTGTGGGGAAAAAGTCGTAGATGTCAGCTCCTTTCGTAACAGCGGTTATCTGCACGAGAAACAGGTCGTCATTTCTGAGAAAGTGCCTTATCAGCCTTCAGAGGCAGGATGCCGCGGCAGGGAGTTATGAGATTCTGGTGGTGGATAACGGTTCGACCGATTCAACCGCAGAAACGGTCAAAGAATTTCGCAACGATCCCCGGATACGGTATGTGTACGAACCGGTAGCCGGACTTTCACGCGCACGGAATACCGGTTGGCGGAATGCCCGGGGCAGCTATGTCGGTTATATAGATGATGACGCGACAGCTGCCGACACCTGGGTAACCTCGGTAATTGCTGTGTTTTTGGAACTTTCTCCCGAGGCGTCGTGGGTTGGCGGGCCAATTGAACTTGACTGGGAAGTCCCGGGACCTGCCTGGATCGATGAGGAATTGATGGTGCCGCTGGGGTATGTGAACTGGGGGCAGATTCCGCGCTCCCTGTTGAGGCGGGAGAGGCTTGGGGGAGGCAACAGCGCTTATCCGAAGCGGGTGCTGCAGGACCTTGGCGGATTCGACGAACGACTGGGGCGAGGGAAGAATGACCTCCTCTCCGGTGAAGAAACGCAATTCCAGAAGAAGGTGGAGGAGAACGGCGGCTTCCTCTATTACCATCCGGGGGTGAAGATATTCCATTGGGTCGGCAGGGAGCGTATCCGCCCGGCATGGTTTTACCGGCGGTACTACTGGGGAGGCATCACCGATTATTTCATGGTGCAATCGATGATTGATACCGACCTTTCCGCAACTGATGACACCTCGGCAACGGATAACGGCGAAAGCGGAAAGCGCTGGCAACGGCTGGTGGCAAACCTTGTTTTGGCTACAGGGATCTTCGCTCCTTCTGGAAAAACCATACGATCCCGGGTGTATCTGGCATATGTGCTCGGATACCTCGCTGGCATGTTTCGATGGAAGTTCGGCAAATCCTGATGCAGCCAGATATCAGTGTCATCATCCCATCCGGCCGGCCGGAAATGGTCAGCGACTCCATTCGGTGCCTGGAACTGCAGGATATCGCAAGAGAAACATTTGAAATAGTGGTTGTTTGCGTGAACGGGCAGCTCCTTGCGGAATCGTTGCAATCCCGGGTGCGTGTCGTTCATGTTGACCAGCTGTATCCGCCTGGGAAGATGCGCAATCTCGGCGCCGCTGCAGCCCGCGGGAAGTTGCTTGCATTTCTTGACGATGATTGCCTGCCGCCGGCAAACTGGCTGTCCTATATGAAGCAGGCCATGGAGGGAAAAGAGAGGTATGCGGCGATCGGCTGTCGGGTGGTGAGCTCTGTGGACGGGTTCTGGGAACGTTGTGCCGACTACTCGCTGTTTGCGGCATACCAGTATCACAGCGAGAGAAAGACCGCACTGGGGTCTGCGGCAATTGTCGTGGACCGGAAGGCCTTCGAGCAGGTTGACGGGTTCGATGAAGGATTACTGGCTTCCGAAGACTGGGATTTCAGCCTGAGATTGATGGCCGGAGGGTGGGGATGCTGGTTTGCAACCGGCGTCGAAGTGCGCCATAATCATGGCTGCAATTCACTGTCTCGTATCATCAGCAAAGCCTTCCTCTATGGCAGGAGAAGCAGGCTGACAGCACAGGAAAGACATCGCGACCAGATGACCGGTCTGGCCAGGCTCTCGCTGGCGATGAGTTCTCCCTTCCTGTATTGGCTGCTGATCCTTCCATACGCGATGCTCGTTTGTTTGCTGCAATCGGCTCAATTTGTTTTACAGGATAGGAATGTGCTGATCTATTTTCCCATTATGCTGTCAAGTCGGGTATCCTACCACATCGGAGTATGGAAAGGTCTGATGACAGAACCCGGCGGTGCCGGCAAATGATCTCCCCGTGCTTACGGCCGGCCAAATAGCCGACCGGTTCAACAGACGTCTTCCCTGCATGGCCCGTTTCCTGCGACTGGTCATCATGCTGAACGAGTAACCAATGATGGATGATAAGACTGTCGCCATAGTTATACCCGCATACAACGAATCGGAAGTCATTGCCGAGGTCATCAAGGAGATCCGTGACGCCGGAGAGTATCGTATCGTCGTTGTCGATGACGGCAGCAGCGACGCGACATACCAGGCAGCCAAAGCGTGTGCCGGTGTGGTCGCCTTGCGGCACAGGATCAACCGTGGAAAAGGAGCGGCTACCAAGACCGGCATCATGGCGGCAAACCGGCTCGGGGCCGACATCATCGTCACGATGGACGGCGACGGTCAGCACGATCCGACCGACATCAGGGCACTGATCCAGCCGATCAGGGAAAAAGCGTGTGATGTGGTGCTCGGCACTCGGCCGAAGGTAAAAGGAGAGATGCCTTACATAAAGATCATCGCCAACAGGATCGGTAATATTGTAACATGGCTTCTTTACGGGATGCATGTGTCAGACAGTCAGTCCGGATTCAGGGCATATTCGCATTTTGCCGCATCGATCATCGATACCAAAGCGGATAAATATGAGTATGACAGCAAGGTGATCAGGGAAATCAACAACAACAGGCTGCGCTTTACCGAAGTGCCGATACAGGTCCGCTATACTGCGTATTCGATGGGGAAGGTGCAGAAACAGGGATTTATCAACGGGATAAAGACCTTGGTGCGAATGATATGGGGAATGCTCGTATGAGCATGAGTAGATAAGAATATGAAAATCCATGTTTATCAGGTCGTTATAATCTGCATCTCATCGGTGATGCTGTTTCAGGGGATAAAGGACTTCCTGAAGCGGGAAACCGGCCAGACATTTCTCAAGCTGGCCGTACGGCTCATCGTCTGGGGGGGCATGGCGCTCGTTGCGGTGTATCCTAACTCGACGATGCTTGTCGCCAAGTTCATCGGCATCGAAGGAAACATCAACGCAGTCATACTGACCGGTTTTCTTCTTGTTTTCCTTTTGATCTTCAAGCTCCTGTCGGCCATTGAGAAGATTGAACAGAACATCTCAGAGCTGACACGGAAGGAGGCGCTGAGCCACCTGGACGATCAGATTACGACCGCCCGGCACGAAGATGTCCAGAAATGAGACCTGCCGATTCCTGCTGACATGTTCTCTCCTGCTCTGGGCGTTTGTCACTTGTGCTGCCCTGGCAGGAATGTACAGACTCTGGTGGGAAAGGGAAAGGGTCGATTACCTCGGCAAACCCGTACAGCAGCAAAGAGTGGCGATATGGAAACATGCAGGGCTGCCCGGCCGCCTTCTCGCCACAGCCGAGAACATCGGCAAAACCTGGCCGGTCGATGCGACCTACACCGCGACGGGTGATCGCAACCAGCTTTCCTATCTCAAATACCTGCTTATCCCACGACTGCCGACCGGCTCAAGCGTCTATGCAGTCGAAGCAAACGGCGGCTATGCCCCTGCAGGCCTTGGCGCTGCGGCGGAAGAAACACTGCAAGGGCCCAGTTCAATCTCGGGGCTGCTCCTTTCCTTTTTTTCCGTAGTCGGCATGAGCCTCGTACTGGGCTCGCGGGTTCTCAGAAAACCCTTCAGCCTGCCCGAGCTGGCGGGGTGCGTCTGTCTGTTGCTGATGGGGTGCGTCGTCGCCTCGAGGGCCTTGTCACAAACAGCAATTCCGGCCTTTTTTCTTCTCGCCCTGGCCGGTCTCGGCAGCTGGGCCATGATCATCAGCGCATGGCTCAGAAAGAAAAGGCGGTCTTCGGGTGAACCTGGCGGTTCGGCAATTTTTCGGAGAATATCCCTGAACCTTTCCTGGAAAACGGTTTCGCTTCTGGTCATCATCGCCATAAGCGTGGTCTGGGCTGCCCTGATGTCGGTCATCGTCGTCCCGGACGACTGGGATGCCTGGGCCATCTGGGCCGCCAAGGCCAAGGTGCTCGCTCTCGGTAACGGTCCGCTCTTTGATGTCGGCCATTTCGGGCATGCCGATTATCCTCTCCTCTGGCCGTCCCTCTGGGCGTTTTCCGGATGGCTGGGCGGTGGCTGGGAGGAGATGTGGAGTCGTGGCTGGGGCACGGTATTTTTCGTGTTTTGCCTCTGGGAGATTACTGTCGTCATTGAGCGGGAGACCGGGCGGAGGGACATCGGCCTGCTTGGAGCCGCCCTGTTCGCCTCCATGCCGATGGTGCCGCTCATCGTCTCCTGGTCCTATGCCGAGACGCCCTTCTGGATGATGACGCTGTGTTCATTCGGTTGTCTGATGCTCTGGCGAGGTTCACGCGAATCGGTTCATCTTGTCGTGGCGGCGGCGCTCGCGGCCGGTGCCGCTTACACGAAAAACGAAGGCATCCTCTTCTTCGGGATGAGCGCCCTGTGGATCCTGATAGTCGCGCAGGGTCAACGGATCAGGACTCTGATCCTTTTTTCAACGGTTTTCTCGCTGCTGTACCTGCCCTGGGCCATCTGGATCCATTGCATCCTCAACCTGGGCTCTCATGCGACGGCGGGGATTCACTTAGATCATGAAAACGTTGTCAGGGTTGCCGACCGTATTCCCAAAGCCATGGCAGCCATCGGCGGGATGTGGAGCGATATCAGACGTTGGAATCTGGTCCTCTGGGCCGTCGGCATCGCAACCGTCCTGGGATGCCTGAAAAGGGAGTTCCGCGAGAATCTCTTCGTCCCGGCCGGGATGCTGTTGGGTTATTTCGTCATCGTCGTTTTTCACACCGATGACATCTACTGGCAGGTCGGAACGTCATGGGATCGGTTGACTGTGCAGGTCATGCCTATGATTGTAGTTGTTATCTGCAGCAGATGGAGATGGCTTAAAAAAGGAGGGTTAGATAGCCTGTAGAACAAATTTTGTAACACGGTCATGTGTATTGTCTCTGTTTAATATGATGCAATATCTATATCGCTGTTAATCTTGGAGCCATATTCATTCGAATATGCGCTCTATCCAGTATAATTTAACGATTTCAATATCCGGAAGTGAGCATTTCATCAATTGATTACATTGCCTTTTTATTTCTTTCATTTTTTGTCTATGTCTTCCTTAGCCCCCGTTACAAAATACAATTCCTTTTACTGTTAAGTATTGTTTTTTGCAGTTTTTTTGGTTTAGTCAGTCTGATTAATGTATTTCTGTGTATATCAATTAATTATATTTGCGGGCTACAACTTTCAAAACTGCATAAAAAATCTTCCAGAAGAAAATTTTTGGCTTGTGCTGTCGCAGTGAATATCCTGCTGCTTGCAGTATATAAATATTTAACTGTTATTTATTCATTTATAGACACACTACCAAATATATTTTTCCTGACTCAGGATACAATCCTCAAAGATTTCATCATTCCAGTCGGCCTTTCATTTTATATATTTCAATCTATCAGTTACATTACAGATGTGTATGAGGAAAAGATACAACCTGAAGAATCCCTATCAGCTTTTGCTTTGTACATCCTGTTTTTCCCGAAATTCCTGGCTGGTCCTATTGAAAGGTCCGCTTCTTTACTTCCTCAATTTCGATCAATACAGGTGTTAGACTTTGAGCGAATCAGATATGCCATGCTTCTCATTCTATGGGGACTTTTTCAGAAGATCGTTATAGCCGACAGATTAAAAGTGTTCGTCGATGCCGCATATGCAAATCCTCATTCTTGTTTCGGTCTAACTGTTTGGATTGCCATTATATTTTATTCATTTCAGATATATTGCGATTTCAACGGGTACACTGACATAGCCCGGGGTTCGGCAAAGTTGTTTGGAGTTAATCTCAGTGTAAACTTTCGACAGCCGTATTTAGCTGCTTCCGTACAGGATTTTTGGCGACGTTGGCATATATCTCTCTCGAGCTGGTTGCGCGATTACCTTTATATCCCTCTAGGTGGAGGAAAAAGCGGTATAAAAAGAAAGGTGATCAACCTTCTTGTTGTCTTTCTTGTCTGTGGCATATGGCATGGTTCGAACTGGACCTTTGTGTTATGGGGCGCATTGCATGGTTTTTTTGTTGCTTTCGAAGTTATGCTCAAAAGATTTATTCCTTCCAGTTTCACATTGAATTATGAAAATAATCGTCACATGCTTGTTGCCAAGACCTTTTTGACGTTTATTCTGGTTTCGATCGGTTGGGTGTTTTTTCGCGCAGAATCTGTTTGGGCGGCTGTTGTCATGTTGAGCAATGGTTTCGACTTCAGGACTTTTTCTTTAAACCTTCAAGATGGGTTGCCTATTTCCCAGATTATTTTGTCATTCTTCCTGATATCATTCGTTTATGTGGTGAACATTGCGCAAAATAGTCGATCCTTGAGTAATTGGCTCTTTTCTCAATCGCTAATTATTCGATGGATTATATATTATGGTCTGATCTATGGCATTATCCTTCTTCCAGGCGGAAGCGGCATATCAAACTTCATCTATTACAATTTTTAAGAGTTGGGATGAAAGTATCAACATTTAGAGCAATACTCTTCATCATATTGTTTTTCTTAATCGATCAGATAATATTCAATATTTACAAATTCGAGCATAATGATCAAGCGTATTCATACGGAGCATTGTCAAAGTTATATTCTGGTACGATAAATTCAGATATCGTTATCTTTGGAAGTTCGCGGACTATGCTTCATCTTGATCCTGCAATAATAGCAAAAAATACAGGTTTATCTGCCTACAACCTCGCAAAAGACGGGACAAACATATACCAATCTTTCTTCACTTTAAAAGAATATCTCATCTACAATTCCAAACCTAGACTGATCATTTTTGAGGCAGATATCAACCAACTTGATTTAAATAATAAACTTCGATTTGAGAAAGATAAGTTTAAAGAATATAGCTACATTAGCAAAAATGTTGCTGATCTCTTTGTTCCTTCTCCAATTGAGAGATTTTCACAATCACTTGTTAAATCGCAATTTGCTGCCAATAAAACAAGTCAATTTTACACATTTATAACAAAAACAATTTTTGGCAATAAAGAAAAAGAGGAAAATCTAAAAGATTTCGGGGGATGGATATTCTCTAATGGTGCCCATCTGAAAAAGGGAACTGTGATTGAATATACAACTTTTAAAGAAAGTATATTTCAACTCACAATTTCTACAGAGAAACTGAAATTATTGGAAATGGCGGCAAATTTATCCGATAGGCTTCGGATCCCGATATTGTTTTTTTCCCCACCAATTAATTATTGGAAGAGAAACGATTCTATTGAGTCAGGTTTACGTGCTATCGAAAAAATTGCTTTTGGACACGACGTTTCAAATTTAGCTGATTATACTTTCGACGATGATTTCAGTTGCGATTCACAATATTGGTGGAATGAAGGGCATCTAAATATTGATGGAGCCCGGTTGCTGTCAAAAAAATTAACATACGATATTAATAAGTTAATAAAGGTCGATGAAAGTGGCCAATAATGATATCATGACATTAACTTCCAGTGTTAATATAAAAATATAGGCTTCTCATCGAGAAGATTGACAAAAATTGAAATTTTAGAATCTTGGAATTTAAAAAATCGATCCTAAAGTACGACATGCCCTAATGTAAGCCTGATGACTAAATTATCTATTATAATTCCGGTATATAATGAGATTGACACGTTATATGCACTTATTGCTCGCGTGCAATCCGTTGAACTTCCTTTAGACAAAGAGATTGTCCTGGTAGATGACGCCTCAACAGATGGAACCCGGGAGTTGATCAACAATCGCCCTGAGGAGGCGGGGGTTGTCAAGATATTCCACCGGATAAACCAAGGGAAAGGGGCGGCTTTGAGGACGGGTATTTCTTCCGCCACTGGTGATATCGTGCTGATCCAGGATGCAGACCTGGAGTATGATCCGAAGGATTATCCGAAATTGCTCGCCCCCATCCTCGAGGGCAAGGCTGACGTCGTCTACGGTTCCCGTTTTCAGGGAGGGGATGCGCATCGGGTCCTGTATTTCTGGCACATGGTCGGCAACAAACTGCTGACGCTGGTCTCAAACATGTTCACAAACATTAATTTGACCGACATGGAGACCGGGTATAAGGTATTTACCCGCCAGGTCATCAGCGGGATCACAATCTGCGAAAATCGATTCGGCTTTGAACCGGAAATTACGGCAAAGGTCTCCAGGCAGCGCTGCCGCATCTATGAGGTGGGCATTTCCTACAGCGGCAGATCCTACGAAGAGGGCAAGAAGATTGGGTGGCGGGACGGATTGAGGGCATTCTGGTGTATCTTCAAATACAATGTCTTGCGGTAACCGGAATTGGACGATGCCATTAGTCTCTGTTGTCATTCCCTGTTTTAACCAGGGACAGTATCTCCGGCAGGCGATTGACTCCGTCCTCGCCCAGACTCTGCAGGACTGCGAGATATTCGTCGTCAATGACGGCTCGACAGACCCGCTCACCGGCGCAGTGTTCGCTGAACTCCAGGACAGCGGCATTTCAGTCATCCACACCGACAATCAGGGGCTTGCTGCTGCCCGCAACAACGGGATCCGCAGGGCGGCCGGCAGATACATCCTGCCGCTGGATGCGGACGACAGGATCGGGCCACAGTACCTCGAAAAGGCTGCAGCCGTCCTGGAGAACAGCCCGGAGATCGGGATAGTCTACTGCCGGGCCCGGCTGTTCGGCGCGGTGGAGACGGAATGGGCGCTGCC
This sequence comes from Desulfobulbaceae bacterium, assembly GCA_008933635.1. GTDB lineage: Bacteria > Desulfobacterota > Desulfobulbia > Desulfobulbales > Desulfocapsaceae > Desulfoprunum. Next base: position 96,333 of record WBUQ01000003.1, read on the forward strand.
CGGGTATTCCCTTGCCGAGATGCTCCAGGACAACGTCATCTTCTGCACCGCGATGTTCCGCCGCAGCGACTGGGAACTGGTCGGCGGCTATGATCCCGGCATGGTATACGGCTGGGAGGATTACGACTTCTGGCTGTCCCTGATCGAGAGGGGCAGGGGGGTCCATCAGATCCCGGAAACGCTGTTCCACTACCGGGTGGCTTCCGACTCGATGGTCCGCAGCAAGGAGAAATGGCAGAAGGTCGCCATGTTCAAACGGATTTTCGCACGCCACCAGGATCTTTTTGCCCGAAATATCGAGATCTGGATAGACCAACTTCTGACCGCCAGGGAGAAGTACCATACCAGCAGGCTGTACATCGACACCGGCAATGGCGTGAGCGATCAGTCGAGCGTCGGCAGGAAGATCGAGAACGGGACGACAATGATCGATTTTCAGGTCTCCGGATATCGCGATATCAAGGCGATACGGTTTGATCCGGTCGACACCTTTGCCGTCGTCGAGATAGGGAAGGTCGCCCTCGAGACGGAAGCCGGCTGCCTTGAACTGGCGCCTGAACGCGTGACCAGCAATGCCTGTATACGCGACAATTCAGTATTTTATTTTGATACGTCTGATCCCCAGATGTTTATCATGTGCGGCCAGGAGGTGCTCGATGCCCTGAAAAAGGTCAGGGTCCATCTGAAATTTGTCGCCATCGGCGAGGATGCCCTTGTTCGCATCATCGACAGACTGCAGAGGAAAGTCGGGACAGGGCAGGACGGCAAGGCCAGCATGGGCATCTCCAAACTGCCAAAGGTCCTTCGTTCCCTTTTACCGGATTGAACGTTTTCACGAATGAGTTGTGATGCTTTGCAGTTTCCGCGGCCGGCAACCTTCATCTCTTTAATCCATGATGACAAGCGTTAAGCAGAAAATACTCTATCTGTTCTTGTTCCTACGTGATGGCGATTTCCGGCAGCTCTGTCGATCAGGGATCTTCGACGGGGAGTACTATCTGGCCAACAATCCCGATGTGGTTGCGGCCGCTGGTCATCCTCTGGTGCACTATTACCGCGGCGGATGGCGGGAAGGCAGATCTCCCAATTTGTTGTTCGACAGCCGATTCTACTGGCAGCAGGCCCCAGCAATGGCTCCAGGTTCAATTGAGCCGATCAGGCATTTCATCACGGAAGGCTGGCGGCAGGGCAGGAAGCCGAGTCCGTATTTCGATCCTCTCTATTATGCTGGAAGGAATCGGAACGCGGATTTCACCGATTGCGATCCGCTTTCCCATTACATCCTTCAAGGTCCGGATAAAGGACTCTATGCCCACCCGTACATAGATCCTGATTTCTATAAGCGCACCTATCCCGATGTTGCGTCGGGCGGTCACGACCCCCTGTTGCATTACATAACCATCGGCCGGAAGGAAAACCGGCAGCCCGGGGTTTTCTTCGATACCTCATGGTATCTCGATCGTACCCCGGTGCTCCATGAGTACAAGGACGCTCTGCTCGCCCATTACTATCTCTTTGGTGCGGCAGAAGGAAAGAGCCCGGTCCCTGTATTCGATCCTGATTTCTACAGTGCCGCGTCGCAAGATCGCATCGGTGCGGGAGATCCCCTCGGCCATTACCTCGAGACAGGTGAGGCCCTTGGCCTGCGCCCCTGTTCCTGGTTCGATCCGGTCTATTACAAGGAAAAATATTGCCCCGATAATGCTGCATCCCCACTTGGCCACTTCCTGGCGGAAGGGGTCTGGCAAGGCCATTTTCCTAACCGGCGTGTGGCTGAACTGCCGCAACGGCCAGTGATCTCCATCCTCGTCCCGGTCTACAACGCCAAGGCCAACCACCTCAACAACTGCATCCACTCGGTCCTCTACCAGAGTTACCCGCACTGGCAGCTTTGCCTGGCCGACGACTGTTCGACCGAGCCGCACGTGCCGCCGCTGCTGCAGGAGTGGGCGGAGCGGGATCGACGGATAAAGCTGATTTTTCTCGACACCAACCGGGGCATCGCCGAGGCGACCAATGCCGCCGCAACGCTCGCCGACGGGGAGTATATCGGCTTCCTCGACAACGATGACGAGCTGGCGTCCGACTGCCTCTACCAAATCGCCCGGAACATCATCGATACAGGAGCCGACCTGATCTATTCAGATGAAGATCTGATTGGGGAGGACGGACGACGCTTCAGCGTCTTCCACAAGCCCGATTTCAATACCGAGCTACTGCTCTGCCACAACTACGTGACCCATTTTGTGGTGACAGACAGAAACCTGTGGCAGCAGGTCGGGGGAATGGCAGGGGACAAATCCGGGGCACAGGACTACGACCTGTTTCTCAGGCTCTCCGAGATCGCGCAGAAAACCGTGCATATCCCTCAGGTGCTGTACCACTGGCGGGCCTCCGAGACATCCACCAGCATCAACCACGGCCAGAAGGAGTATGCCGACGAGGCCGGTCGCCGGTCTGTCGAGGAGGCCTTGCAGCGTCGCGGGGTAGAAGCCGAAGTGCTCGGTACCGAATTTAAATTTTATTATCGGGCAAAACGGGAGCTGTATCTCCTGCCGCTGGTATCGCTGGTGGTCGCAGGCGGCAGAGAGGACGCAGACTGCACCGTCTGGGTGGAAAACCTGCTGCGGTGTACCGAGTATGCCAATTTCGAGATGATCGTGCTGCGCAGGCGGGGGGAGGGCAGTGCTGAGCTGACTGCCTGGGCCGCGGCCTCGGATCGGCCGGTGAAGATCGTCGAGTACGATGGCATGGCTGGCCTGGCCTCGCTCTGCAACCTGGCACTGCCTCTCTGCGACGGGGAATATGTCGTCCTGCTTGACGATGCGCTCGAGCCTGTTGATGGGTACTGGCTGTCGTCCCTGCTGGAGTACTGCCAGCGGCCCGATACCGGAATCGTCGCCGGGTATATGGAGATGGAAGATGTCGCCTGTGTTGAGGTTACCCCACTGCCGGACATCGGCAACCGTTCGCCACTGTATTTCGCCCGGTTCGTCCAGCAGGCCTCCGTCCTGCTCAACGGACTGCATTGCCCCCAGAACAGCTGGTGTGCCCCCGGCATCTGCTGCGCCATCAGCAGGGATCTGCTCGACGGCGGGCTCGATGCGGTCAGTTTTCCCCACCTCTTTGCCCTGCATGACCTCAGTTTCATATGCATGGAAAAGGGGAAGCAGATCTATTATACCCCCTACTGCCGGCTGCAGCCTGGCGACGGCAGGCATGTCTGCAGGTCAGGAGATGCCGCGGCGTGGCAGCGCGAAAAAGAGCGCTTCCAAGAGAAATGGCGGCCAGTGCTGCTGCAGGGCGATCCGTTCTATAACCTGGGAAAACTGGAGGAAGCAGGGATCAGCAGGGAAGATTTCCTGCTCTGGTTTGCCGGCGCCTGACCGCAATCGTCCCGGCATCGCGGCGTGGCGAAGAATAGCTTGACTTGCAAACAGTTTTTCATTAGGTAGAGGCCAATCCCGACCGTCCCCGGCAGACCGGGCCACAGGCCAAGGCAGAAATCCCTGCATAACAGTCCCCAAGTCGATATAGCGATCCGCAGCATATGTCCACACCACGCGTTTCCGTCGTCATACCCGCCTACAACCACGAACGCTTCGTTGGAGCGGCTGTGGAGAGCGTCCTGAGCCAGACCTTCTCCGATCTCGAGCTGATCGTCATCGACGACGGTTCCCGTGACCGCACCGGCGAAGTCGTCAGGGGATATGCCGATAGTCGGCTTTCCTATTATTTCCAGGAGAACCAGGACGCCTACAACACGATCAACCGCGGGCTGGGGCTGGCCAGGGGGGAATTCATCGCCATCCTCAATTCCGATGACGTGTATACCCCCGATCGTCTCGAGCGTCTGCTGCTGTGTCGTGAACAAACCGGTGCGGAGTGTATCTTCACCGATGTGATCCCTATCTCCGACGAGGGGGAGGAATTCACCGATCCGGACTTCGGCTGGAATGTCTGGCACCGGAAGAACAGGACCTTCTACCGGCAGTGCGGCGATCTCTATACCGCTTTCCTCAAGGGCAATTTCATGGTCACGACCTCGAACCTGTTCATGACGGCGAGGGCGGTCCGGGAGGTCGGGACGTTCTGTTCGTTGCGCTATCTGCACGACTACGATTACATTTTCCGCCTGATGCTTGCCAATCCCGGCAAGGTCCATTATCTCGAACAGGAGAAACTGCTCTACTACCGCATCCATTCGGGCAACACCCTGGGCGAGGCGGCCATCACCGGCAGGCTGCAGGACCAGCAGCTGATCAGGAAATACATGCTCGAAGTGATTCCTGCAGCCCAGAAGGGGTATGTCGAGGCCGGCGCCGACCGCCTTGTCGAGCTCGAGCAGGAACTGAACGCCGTCAGAGGCGCCCTCCAGCCAGCGGCTGCACAGGGGGTCAGGCCGGCGGCCAGGCAGCTGCTGCGCAGCCTGAAAACCTGGCTCGGCAAGAAAATCGGCTGAGCCGGCTCAGGCTTAAGCAACTGCACGAAAGGTCATCATGGGTTTTGAAAAATTCTATTCCGTTCCATCGCTGCTGAAACAAGGGCGGGTATTGTCCGCCGGAATGGATGTCGTTTCCTTCGACCTGTTCGATACTCTTCTGATCAGGCGCATCCATGACCCTGACCTGGTCAAGCTGCCGGTTGCCAGATTTATCGCCGCCAGGGCCAGAGAGCACGACCTAGCGTGGTCCTGGCAGCGGGTGCAGAAACTCCGCGACGACATCGAGAAGCGCCACCGTGCGGAAACCGGTTCGAAATTCGTCGATCACGAGGCCTGCTATCCACGGTTCATGCTGGAACTGCTGGAAACGATCTTCGGCGAAGAACTCGGCCCGTCCCTGCTGCAGGACGTGACCGGCTACGAGCTGTTCATGGAGAACAGCATGCTGGTGCCGCGGCAGCCCCTCGTCGACTGGCTGGTCGAACTGTCCGGCCAGGGTAAAAGGATCTTCATTCTCTCGGATATTTACCTGCCGGCCGCGCATCTGCGCGTGCTGGTGGAACATGCCGGTATACTGCCCTATGTCGAAGACGTGGTTTCTTCGGCCGACTCGTTTCTCGCCAAGGCATCGGGCAAGGGGTTCGACCTGGTCCGGGAACGGTACGGCCTTGCCGGTAGAAGCTGGCTGCATGTCGGCGACAACCCCGTATCCGACGGCCTGCGTCCGTCCGAGGCCGGAATCACCGCCCTGGTCCTCCACGACGCCTCGGAGAAACATCGCAAGGCGGTGGTCAAGAGGTACGTCAACTACAGCGGCGGCCGGCCATTCTGGCGGGGCAGGGCGCTGCAGCAGCTGATGCAGCCGCTGGAGGCGGAAAATGGCGAGCGGCCCGAGCTCTATGTGGAGGGCTATAATTTCCTCGCCCCGCTGATCGGCGGATTCGTCCAGCACATCGCCGAGCAATGCCGGGCCCGCGGGATCACCAAGGTCTTCTTCCTCTCCCGGGAAGGATGGACCTTCAAGCGGTTCTGGGAAAAGGCGATGCCGTATCTCTTTCCCGATGGCAGGCTGCCCGGGATCGAATATCTCTATGTCAGCAGGATGGCGCTGGCAGGGGCCAGCTGCGCGGTCCAGGGGCTGACCAGGGCCAATGCCGATATCGCCTTCCTGCCGCCCGGCAATCGCGATTTTCGCGATGTCTGCCGGATATTCAATTTCGAAATCGCAAGCCTCGAGCATCACCTGCAGCGGTTCGGCCTGGCGGCCGACGCCTGCCTGAGTCCGCTTCACGAGGGTTTTGACCCCTGGAACAGGGTCAGGTTCTACGACCTCCTCGAGGACCCTGCCTTCCAGGAAGAGATCAGAAGTCAGGTCGCCGCTTCGAGTGAGGCCCTGCAACGGTATCTCGCCGATGTCGGTTTTTTCGGCCATGAAAGGGTTGCGCTGGTCGATATCGGCTGGCTTGGCACCATCCAGCGGTTCCTCTTCGAGGCGGTGCAGCACCGCCAGGATTGCCCCGTCTGCCACGGCTTCCTCTTCGCAGCCAACCGGGGCATTCCGTATCCGGCGTCGATGAAGAACGACATCGAAGGGGTGATCTATGACCGCCACCGGTTCGACATGGCCGGCAGCACCATTCTCTACGCCCGCGACATCTTCGAGGAGGCGTGCCGCGCTCCGCACCCCACGCTGAACGGGTACCAGCTGACCGATGATGGCTATACCCTGCAGTTTCGCGGTGTCGAGGATGATATCGGGCAGGCCGAACTGCAACAGGACAGGTATTTTTCACCGCTGCAGCAGGGGCTGTTCGATGCCGCCGAGCGGTATGGAGCCGCGTCGGCCCTCCTCGGCTATTCGCTTGGCGACTACAAACCGTGGTTCAACCTGCTGATGGTCGGCAAGCTCGCCTTCCCGCGCACAGCGGAAGTCGCCAACATCCGCCACAAGCACCATCTCGATGATTTTCATGGCCGACATGTGCCAAAAAAGGTACATGTGAAAGAAACCAGGCAACTCTGGGATCATCCCCTCTGGCGACTCGCCTGTGATCCCCTGCTCCGGATACGATTCTTCCTGAGGCATCTGCGTGAACGGATCAAGGAATAAGACCAGCCCCCTGCTCTCCGGCAGGTATGATCTCACCGGGCTCGAAGTTCACCGGGTGATCCGGCTGCTGATGCTCAACCGGCTGATTCCGCTCGGCAACCTCGCTGGCAGCGGAGGGCTGCGCTGCCTGCTCATCCTTGCCGTCCTGCATACCTTCGGCGGTCTGCTTTTCAGGGGGATGATCAGGTACGAACGGCAAATCCACTCGTTCTATACGATTCTGAAAAGAAGAAAAAAGTAGATCGACGATGATGGAAGACCTCATTGCCAGGCTCTGGCGGCACAAGTTCGCAGGCGTCATCTGCCTTATCGCCTGCACCGCCTTATATGTCTTTTTTGTCAATCGGGCCCACGTCGACCTGACGATTGAAGTCGAGAAACGCACGGTCTTCAAGATCTACTGGGCAGAGGAGGGCGAATATTTCTCCGAAAAGAAGATGGCGCAGGTCCTGGTCAAGCCGCAGCGGCAGAATTACAGCCTGACCCTGACCAATCTCAGGAAGATCAGCCAGCTCAGGATCGACCCGCAGGAGTTTGCCGGCAAAAGCGTCATCCGCCGGCTCGTCATCAGGCAGAATGGCTATGCCGATATTTCCCTGGCGTCCAGCGAGGAATTCGAGAAACTGAAGCCGCTTGCCCAGATCCGTTCGTATTCCACCGAAGGGAACGTGCTTGAAACGGTTTCTGCCGGCAAGGATGCCAATTTTCTTCTCGAAATTCAGGCGAAGCCCGAACCGTTCGACTGGACCAGTGTCATTGTCAGCAGTCTGTTCCTCTGTTTTTTCATCCTCCTGATTTACGCCTCGATTCACCATCTCGCATTCGCCTACCGCCATATCCCGGTGATGCTGCTGGTGGTGTTTGTCCTCGCCGCAGTGATGGCCCTTATCAGCGAGCGCAACGTGCATCCGGACGAATATGTCCATATCGCCGCTTCACGGTATTATCAGAACAACTGGTTCCCCCCGGTCATCGGCGATCCGTCGGTGGCGGAGACATACAGCGTCTACGGCGTTTCGCGGCTGAATACCAATGAGATATCCTACCTTTTCTGCGGCAAGGTGGCGGAGATCATCGCGCCGCTTAAGCTGACGGACCATGTATCCTTTCGCATCTTCAACCTGCTGCTGCTCGGACTGATCCTGCTCTACACGCTACGGGTCCCCGATTCTCGTCTCGTTGCCGTGCCGCTGCTGGTCACTCCCCAGGTCTGGTATCTCTTCAGCTATTGCAATTCGGATGCCTTCGCCATCGCCATGTCGTTTTTCGTCGGCTGCCAGGTGGTCGTCCGGGAGAGCGCCCTGAACCGGTTCCTTGTCCGGAGAGAGGGTCTGCGCCAATGGGGCAACATGCTGGTGGCGGCCTTCTTCTTCGGCGTCCTGTTTGTCCTGAAGGAAAATTTCCTTGTCTACACCGCCTTCCTGTTCTGGGTGCTGCTGCTGAACATCTGGCAGGAAAGGGACAGGGATGAACGTAAAACACAACTGCGCCGGGTGATCGCGGTCTGCGTTGTCGGGCTCTCGCTGATGGCGGTCAAGGTGGCCGCCGACTACCATATCAACGGCTTCGACCGGAAAGAGAAGATCAGGGCCATGCGCGACAAGGTTGCCGCCCCCCTCTACAATCCGCATACTCCCCTCGAGAAACAGCACGCCAGCCTGTATATGAAAAAGAGGGGGATTCCGCTCTCGGACATCATCCACAAGGACAGGTGGTTCGAAAAGACCTTCCGCAGTGCCTTTGGCGTCTACGGCTATTCGACCATCTCCGCGGGTTTCGGCTATTACGACCTGGTGCGCTGGACCGGGGTCGGCTTCCTGACCGCATTCCTGCTCTCCCTGCTGCTCCGCTCCGGCCTGTATGTCAACCTGCAGGTCTTTGCCGCGGTATTCCTGTCGGCCTCGCTGGTGGCGGTCTCGCTGTACCATTCGTGGACCAAGGATTTCCAGGCCCAGGGTCGCTACCTCATCCCCATCCTGCCGATGCTCGGCGTGCTGTGCGCCCAGGGCAGAAATGCCATCAGCCCGAAAATCATGAACCTGTTCACGACAGCGATGTTTCTTCTCTCCGTCTACTCCTATATCTGTGTCGCCCTCCTTGAAATTCCGCGCCTGCTCAGAATCTGATCCCCTGTCGACGGTTGAACCGCGGAGGCCGGTACCCCTCGATTTTGCACGGTGCGATCGAATGCCGAATCGAGTATAAAGGGAAGGATTTCTCTGCAATAGTTCGATTTTTTCCTAATATCAAACCAACCCCAAGAGTGAAGCATGTGCGGCATCTGTGGTGAAGCGGGAAAGGCGGACGGCTACCAGGTCGACGCCGCGCGCATACAAAAAATGACCGACGCCCTGTCCCATCGCGGACCCGACGACGACGGCTACCATGTACATCAGATGATCGGCCTCGGCCAGCGGCGGCTGAGCATCATCGACCTTTCCACCGGCCACCAGCCGATAGCCAACGAAGACCGGACGATATGGGTCGTCCTCAACGGCGAGATCTACAACTTCCAGCCGCTGCGTGAAGAACTGCTGCGGGCCGGGCACCGTTTTTCCACCAGTACCGACACCGAGGTCATTCTCCACCTCTATGAAGAGGAGGGAGTCGACTGCCTCAACAGGCTGCGGGGGATGTTCGCCATCGCCCTGTGGGACGACAGGGAAAAACTGCTCCTGCTGGCCCGGGACAGACTGGGGAAGAAACCGGTTTTCTACAGCCAGCTGCCGCAATCGCTGATCTTTTCCTCGGAAGTCAAATCGCTGCTGACAGATGAACGCCTCGCCCGCCGGCTGAATCCGCTGGCTGTGCACGATTTCCTCTCCTTCAAGTTCATTCCGCGCCAGGACGACCTGATTGATGGGGTGCACAAGCTGCCGCCGGCATCGTATATGCTGTACCGCAACGGCGAGATGACCATCAGGCGCTACTGGAACCTTGAGTACGCGCCCGACGCCCGGATGACGGAAGAGGAGGCGCTGGCCAGAACCGAGGAAATCCTCGCCCAATCGGTGCGGCTGCGGATGATCAGCGATGTGCCGATCGGCGCCTTCCTCAGCAGCGGTCTCGATTCAGGGATGATCGTCGCGCTGATGAGCCAGATGTCGCCGGACCCGGTCAATACGTTCTCCATCGGCGACAGCACCCAGGGATACAACGAGCTGCCGAACGCGCGGCTGATCGCCGAACACTGCCACACCAACCACAACGAACTGGTGGTGCACCCGGACGCGGTGAAGATCCTGCCCGACCTGGTCTGGCATCTCGACGGACCCTATGCCGACGTGCCGGCCCTGCCGATGTACTATGTGGCCAAACTGGCCCGCGAACACGTCAAGGTGGTGTTGACCGGTGACGGCGGCGACGAATCGTTCGCCGGTTACGATCGCTACATCGCCAACCTGCTGCTGGCCAAGTACCGCAATCTCCTGCCGCTGGTCATCCGCGAGAAGATGATACCGGCGATTCTCAACCTGTTCCGGGAAAAGACCGAGCGCAAGAGCTGGCGGCAATCGTGGCGCTGGTTCAACACCATGTCTATGCTGCCGGACAGCGAGAGTTATGCCCGGGGCATCAGCTTCTTCCATTTCCAGAACGAGGACAAGGAGCGGCTCTACACCGACGCCTTCAAGCAGATGGTCCGCGGCCATAACTCCCTTGACGGGATCCTGTCGCGGTTCGCCGACGATCGGGTCAGGGATCCGGTCGACAAGATGACCTTTTCCGACCTGATGATCCGGGTCCCCGAGTACTCCAACATCAAGATCGACCGGATCACGATGATGCACGGCCTGGAGGCCCGCTGCCCGTTCCTCGACCACCAGCTGGTCGAGTTCGCCGCGACGATCCCTACCCGGATCAAGCTCAGGCACCTCAACCGGAAACACCTGATCAAGAAACTGGCCGGGAAGTACCTGCCGAGAAAGATTGTCGGACTGCCGAAGCAGGGTTTCGGTTCACCGATCAATACCTGGCTGCGGGGCGATCTGAAAGGCCTCGCCGAAGGTCTGCTGCACAGCTCGATGCTGGTCAGGGACGGGCTGTTCAGGAAGGAATACATCCAGACCCTGCTCGATCAGCATGCCTCGCAGCAGTTCAACAACGGCACGAGGATCTGGGGCCTGATCAACGTCGAGATCTGGTACCGGATCAACTTCGGCGACCGCAGCCCGGTGGAGATGAAGGAAAATCTCAAGGACCTGTTCCACGGCTGGCAATACCCTCAGAAGACCGCACCGGCCGGCAGCCCTGCCGACTCTCCCGTCGCCGCGGCCGGCGGCTGATGCAAGGCTCTCCGAGATGAAATTGTCGGGCAAAAACATGGTCAGGGCGATCAAGCTGGTCGTCAGCTGCGCCTTTTTCTTCATCCTGTTCTCGTTCATCCGGGGCAATGAACTGCTGGCGATCTTCAGGCGGATCGACTGGCTGTATTTTTCCCTGTCCTTTTCGCTGATCCCGGTGATGCTGGCTGCCAGTTGCCTGAAATGGAAGGTTGTCCTCGGTGAGCGGGCCGGACACGTGTCCTTCCTGCAGCTGCTGCGCATCTACGCGGTCGGGTATTTCTTCTCCAACCTCCTGCCTTCGACGGTAGGCGGGGATGTGGTCAGATCCTATTATGCCGGCCGGTTGCTGGGCAGCCAGTCCTACGCCGCGGTCTCCATCTTCGTCGAGAGGTTCACCGGCATCCTGCTGCTGTTCTTCCTGGTCGCCGCCGCACCGCTATTGGCACCGGAGCTCTACGCAATCCCGTATGTCTGGATCCCATCCTGCGCCGGAGTCGTGCTGCTGTGCATCTCCTGTTACCTTTGTTTTTCCGGCAACCCTCTCGCCCTGCCCAGGAAGATGCTGGATCTGATTCTGGGAGGATTGCATGCCGTCGCGTCGCGGTCCGGATCGGAGAATGCGAAAAAGGCGGTCCGCTCCGTCGAGGAGGGTTCGGTCGTCCTGCTCCGGAAGCTGCAGAAGGTCAGGGAGGAACTGGAACTGGCCATCGCCACGTTCCGCCGAGACAGGATGTATCTGCTGCAGGTCGCCGGACTGACGATCATTTTCTATTTCCTCACCTGGGTCAACGTCTACGTCTCCTTTCGCGCCTTCGGGGTCAATCCCGATTTCCTCGCGATCTGCGCCCTGGTCCCGGCCATCCTTTTCGCAGCGCACCTGCCGGTAACCCTACTGGGTAATCTCGGCTACTTCGAGTCGGTCTTCGTCTTCTACTTCCTGCTCATCGGCATACCCGGGGCCGAAACCCTGGCCATGGGGATTCTGCTGCGATTGAAGATGCTGACCATGGGGGTGATCGGGTATATTGTGTACCTGTTTTATTCAGAGGACAGGAAACTGGACCTGGAGAACCTGAAAAAGATGGCCGGACGATGAACGCCGATCGCAGCAAAGCCCCACCTGATGAAACTCCATGAATGAACTACCCAAACAGCCTTTTTCCTCACTCCGCGAAAGCGTCATAGAACCGGGGTTATGCACCCGTTGCGGGATGTGTATCGGCATCTGCCCGCACGGCGTCCTCGAGATGGACGAACGTTCCTTCCCCGTGCTCCGTGGCGAGTGCGTGAGCTGCGGATTCTGCAGCGCCTGCTGCCCCGGGGCGGATGTCGATTATCCCGGCCTGTCCCGGCAGGTGTTCGAAGAGCCGTATGACTCTGCCGACCTCCAGGGACACGTGGAGCATCTCTACGTAGCCCACCCGAAGAATCGTGAGATCCGATTTTCCGGAGCCAGCGGCGGCATGGTAACGGGTATCCTCGATTATCTGCTGGAACAGGGAAAGATCGACGGAGCGGTCGTGGTGGCGATGGACAGCATGCTGCCCTACAAGACAAAGGGCATACTGGCGACCACGGCGCAGGAACTGTATGCCAGCGCCCAGTCGAAATACTGTGTTTCCCCCTCCCTGGCAGTGTTACGGGAAATCCGCCGACTCAAGGGGCAGTTCGCCGTGGTCGCCCTGCCGTGCCAGGTCCACGCGCTGAGGAAAATGGCTCTGGTCGACCGGGGACTTGCCCGTAAGATCAAATATATAC
>WBUQ01000084.1 GCA_008933635.1 Desulfobulbaceae bacterium
TCGAGGAACTGGAACAGTTACTGATGGACTATGGCCTGATGGAAGCATAGAAAAAACAAATACATACAAGGAGAACAGAACCATGATGATCATGATCAGAGCCATTATCCGCCCGGAAAAATGCGATGCGGTCCTCGCCGCCCTGATGGACGCCGGTTTCCCGGCCGTCACCAAGTATTCCGTGGCCGGCCGCGGCAAGCAGCGCGGCATCAAGATCGGCGAGGTCACCTACGACGAGATCCCGAAGACCATGCTGGTGTCGGTCGTCAACGCCGCCGACCGCGACTTCGTCGTCGACACCATCATGAAGACTGCCCGCACCAGCGGCAAGGGGGCCTTCGGCGACGGCAAGATCTTCATCTCGCCGGTCGAGGATGTCTACACCATCAGCTCCGGCGTGCGCGAGACCGCCGCCGCATCCGAGGGGGTCCCGGCATGAAGGAGATCATCGCAGTGGTGCGGATGAACATGATGAACCGGACCAAGCAGGCCCTGACCGATGCCGGAATCGACGCCTTCTTCGCGCACGAGGCCCAGGGGCGCGGCAAGGGCTTCGTCAATCCGGCCGTCCTCGAAGGGGCCGGGCAGGGATACGAAGAGGCGGCCTCGTTGCTCGGCGAGAAAGGCAAGCTCTACCCAAAACGGATGGTCAGCGTCATCACCCGTGACGACATGATCGACGATGTGGTTCAGGCCATCATCGAGGCCAACCGGACCGGCAAGCCCGGGGACGGCAAGATCTTCGTGCTGCCGATCAGCGACTCGGTGCGGGTGCGGACCGGCGAAACCGGCGAAAAATCCATTGCCTGAGCGCAGAAGGAGAGTGCGATATGGGATTTGCAAAGAAAAAAGTCGTGCAGTGGGACCCGGTCGACATCAAGGCCGAGCTGCTGAAGAAATACCCGGCCAAGGTCGCCCGCAAGCGCGCCAAACAGATCATGATCAACGAGGCCCAGGAGAACAGCCCGCCGCCGGAGATCGTCGCCAACGTCCGGACCATTCCCGGCATCATCACCATGCGCGGCTGCACCTACGCCGGCTGCAAGGGCGTCATCATGGGACCGACCAGCGACATCGTCAACCTGGTGCATGGCCCGATCGGCTGCAGCTTCTACGCCTGGCTGACCCGGCGCAACCAGACCAGCGCCAGCGGCGACAACAATGAGAACTTCATCACCTACTGCATGTCCACCGACATGCAGGACTCGGACATCATCTTCGGCGGCGAGAAGAAGCTGGCGGCGGCGATCCAGGAGGCCTACGACCTCTTCCACCCCAAGGCCATCGCCGTCTTCGCCACCTGCCCGGTGGGGCTGATCGGCGACGACATCCACACCGTCGCCCGCAACATGAAGGAGAAACTCGGCGACTGCAACGTCTTCGCCTTTTCCTGCGAGGGCTACAAGGGCGTGTCCCAGTCGGCCGGCCACCATATCGCTAACAACCAGGTCTTCACCCACCTGGTCGGCAAGTCGGACAGGCCCAAGACCGACCGCTTCAAGATCAACCTGCTCGGCGAGTACAACATCGGCGGCGACGGTTTCGAGATCGACCGGATCCTGAAGAAGTGCGGCATCACCAATATCGCCACCTTCTCCGGCAACTCGACATACGACCAATTCGCCTCGGCCAACCAGGCCGACCTGAGCTGCGTCATGTGCCACCGCTCGATCAACTACGTCGCCGACATGCTCGAGGTGAAATACGGCATCCCGTGGATCAAGGTCAACTTCATCGGCGCCCAGGCAACCGCCAAATCGCTCAGGAAGATCGCCGGGTACTTCGGCGATCCGGAACTGACCGCACGGGTTGAGGAAGTGATCGCCGAAGAGATGCCGGAGGTCGAGGCGACACGGCTCGATGTCCGACCGCGCACCGAAGGCAAGACGGCGATGCTTTTCGTCGGCGGCTCACGGGCCCATCACTACCAGGAGCTGTTCAAGGAAATGGGGATGAAGACCATCGCCGCCGGTTACGAGTTCGCCCACCGGGACGACTACGAAGGGCGGCGGGTGCTGCCCGACCTCAAGGTCGACGCCGACAGCCGTAACATCGAGGAGATCCACGTCGAGCCGGACCCCGAGCTCTACAGACCGCGCAAGTCGGCGGAGGAGATGCAGGCGCTCACCGAGAGCGGCTACGAGTTCAAGGATTACGAGGGACTCAACGCCGACATGGACGAGGGGACGCTGGTCATCGACGACCTGAACCAGTACGAGGCCGAAAAACTGGTGGAGATATACAAACCGGATCTCTTCTGCGCCGGCATCAAGGAGAAATTCTCGATCCAGAAGCTCGGCATCCCGATGAAGCAGCTGCACAGCTACGACTCCGGCGGCCCCTATGCCGGTTTCAGGGGTGCCGTCAACTTCTACCGGGAGATCGACCGGCTGGTCAACAGCCGGGTCTGGGGCCTGATGAAGGCGCCCTGGCAGGAGAATCCCGAACTCTCAGCGACCTACGTCTGGGAATAACGACCACACAGAGAAGGTAACGCCATGCTACTGAGACACACACCGAAAGAAATCACCGAGCGCAGCGCCCTGACCATCAACCCGGCCAAGACCTGCCAGCCGATCGGGGCGATGTACGCGGCGCTCGGCATCCACGGCTGCCTGCCGCACAGCCACGGCTCCCAGGGTTGCTGCGCCTACCATCGCAGCACCCTGACCCGCCACTACAAGGAGCCGATCTCGGCCGCCACCAGCTCGTTTACCGAGGGCTCCTCGGTCTTCGGCGGCCAGGCCAACCTGCTGCAGGCGATCAACACCATCTTCACCGTCTATGACCCCGAGATCATCGCCATCCATACCACCTGCCTGTCGGAGACGATCGGCGACGACCTGCCGCAGATCATCAAGAAGTCGCGGGATGAAGGCAAGACCCCGGCCGGCAAGGAGGTCATCGGTGCACCGACCCCGAGCTACGTCGGCTCCCACGTCACCGGCTTCTCGAACATGGTCAAGGCGATGGCCGACATGGCGGAGCCTGCGACCCGCAAAAACGGCAAGGTCAATATCATCCCCGGCTGGGTCGAACCCTGCGACATGGAGGAAATCAAGCGCCTTGCCGCCCTGATCGGCGTCGACATCACTCTCTTTCCGGATACCTCGGGTGTGCTGAACGGACCGCTGAACGGCGAGTTCAGCATGTTCCCGAAAGGCGGGGTGACGATCGCCGAACTGAAGAGCTGCAGCGCCGCCATCGGCACCCTGGCCCTGGGCGAGTGGTGCTCGGCCGATGCGGCCCGGCTGCTCGACAGCAAGCACAAGGTGCCCTGCCGGGTCCTCGACATACCCTTCGGCCTGAAGGCCACCGACCGCTTCATCGACGCCCTGCGCACCGTCGGCGGGACGGTGGTGCCGGAAGAGGTATCGTTCGAGCGCGGCCAGCTGGTCGACCTGATCTCCGACATGCACCAGTACTTCTATCACAAGAAGGTGGCGCTGGCCGGCGACCCCGACCAGCTGATCGCCCTGACCGAGTTCCTGGTGTCCATCGACATGTGCCCGGTGCACATCGTCACCGGCACGCCGGGCAAGCGGTTCGAGAAACGGATCAAAGAACTGACCAAAGACTCCCCCTACCCGGTCAACGTCCGGGCGAAAGGCGACATGTTCCTGCTCCACCAGTGGATCAAGAACGATCCCGTGGATCTGTTGATCAGCAACACCTACGGCAAGTACATCGCCCGCGACGAGGACATCCCGCTGGTCCGCTTCGGCTTCCCGATCCTCGACCGGCAGGGCCACCAGTACTTCCCGACGGTCGGCTACAAAGGCGGTCTCAGGCTTCTGGAAAAGATCCTCTCGGCCCTCCTCGACCGGGCGGATCGCGATGCCCCGGAAGAGAAATTCGAGCTGGTCTACTAGGCCCGGATTTCTGGCGGCGGCACCCTCCTTCAGCCGGGGTGCCGCCGTTCCGACGAATTCTCCCGACAACCGGACAAGGCTCACAGCATGACTGCCCAGAACTCCTCAGCCGCCAAACCGGCCATCCTTCTGCCCATCGCCCCGAAAGCCGTTGCCAGGACACGCTTCGCCCCGCTGCAGCCGCAGCCCGTCCAGGCATTGCTGCCGGCCGAGGCCGTTCGCGAACTTGACGCCGTGAAACCGGGCGGCGGCAGCTCTGTCGTGCTGCAGGGTCCCGGCGACCCGCTGGCCACAATGGACAGTACCGTCCAGACCCTGTGCGGCATTGCCGCCCGCTACCCCGGAGTACGGCTGTCGCTGGCAACGCTCGGTATCGGCGGCGCTGCACAGCTGCCGGTACTGAAGGCGGCAGGACTGTCCGGGATCCTGCTCCAGGTCAATGCCGTCGACCCGGCCATCCTCGAGAAAATCTATGCCTGGATCCGTCCCGGCCTGAAGACCCTGGCCCTGCCGGAGGCAGCCCGGATCCTGGCCGCCGCTCAGCGCGAGACTGCCATAGCCGCCAGGGAACTGGGAGTGGCGCTGACCGTCGTCACCACGGTCTATCCCAACCACAACGACGACCACCTGGAAGAGATCGCCAGGAACATGGCGGCATTGCAGGCCGATCGCATGGTCCTCACCCCCTACCGGGCCGAGATCGGCGCCGATATCGTTCTGCCCGATGTCGACCCTGCCTGGCTCGCCGAGGCATGCCGGAACTGCGCCCGGCATCTGCCCGCGGAAGTTGCCCGGATGGCAAAGGGCTGCATGGAACAGCCTCTGGAGGTCCCGGCCACCCTGCCGAAACCGACAGCCGATCGCCCGCATGCCGCCGTGGCCAGTTCCAACGGCATCGACATCGACCTGCATCTCGGCCAGACGACGCGGTTCCTGATCTACGGCCCCCGCGAGGATGGCCTGGTCTGCCTGCGCGAAACGAGATCGGCTCCGGAAACGGGAGTGGAGGGGCGATGGCGGCGGCTGGCCGAAACCCTGGGAGACTGTTTCGCCATCCTCGCCGCCAACGCCGGCGAAACCCCGCGGCAGGAACTGGCCCGGGCCGGTATCGCCGTCATCCGCACTGAAGACAACATCGAAGGCACTGTCGACGTCCTCTACGGCGGCGGCAAAAAAGGAAAAAAGGGCCGCAGCTGACGGCCCTCAAACAGCAGGAGGAAAAGAGATCATGGCCACCCCGGAGAGACAGATCCTAGTCTGTCAGAGTTTCAGAGTCAAGGGCGACCCCAAGGGCATCTGCCACAAGCAGACCGACGGGTTCCTGCAGTACCTCGAGGAGGAGATCCTCGACCGCGGCCTCGACATGCAGGTCGTCGCCACCGGCTGCCTCAAGCAGTGCGAATCGGGCCCGATCATGGTGGTCCAGCCGGACAACTGGTGGTTCAAAGGGGTCGCCACCGAGGCGGTCATCGACGCCATCCTCGACGGCATCGAGGAGGGCGAACCGCCCAGTGACCACCTGATCGACTGAGATGGCGCCGGAAGCACCGACCTGTACGATCCGGCCGGCACGAACGGCCGATATCCCGGAGATGGTCCGCCTGCTTGAGCTGCTCTTTGCAATCGAGGCGGATTTCACGGCCGATGCCGATCGCCAGAGCCAGGGACTGAACCTGCTCCTGCAGCAGCCCCTGGCCTGCGTCATGGTGGCGGAACAGGAAGGACGGGTGGTGGGCATGTGCAGCGGCCAGCTGACGGTCTCCACCGCCGAGGGCGGTTTTGCCTTGCTGGTGGAGGATCTGGTCGTCGCGGCGGATTTCCGGGGCCGGAAGATCGCCCCCCGCCTGCTTGAGGCCGTCGCCCTTTGGGCTGCCGGACATGGTGCCGCCAGGATGCAGCTGCTCGCCGACCGCGACAACGCCCCCGCGCTTGCCTTCTACAGGCGCCTCGGCTGGAAGGAAACCGCGTTGGTCTGCCTGCGCCAGTACCGGCAGGCCGGCGAATGAAATCGAAACCCCAATCCCCGCCCGGCTGTGCCGGAACAAGGAGACACCAGAGATGAACGTCCTGCAGATCCGGCCAAGTGAGCATATCATCGCGATCGACAACTGGCGGGAGTTCCGCCGCGACGGCGAGCAGTTTCTCCATACCGCCATCTCCGCAGCAAACAACAGGAACCGCCGCTTTACCCCGGATACCCTTTACAATCTGGTGGCCATGGCCATCGAAAAGCTGATCATGGCCTTTCTGATGCGCCGGGGCGACCTCGCCGACAACCACACGATGCTCGATCTGCTGCGGGCGCTGGAAAGGCATATCGCCATCGGGCCTGACCTCGCCGGCAAATTCGCCTACCTCGACGCCTTCCAGGAGATCTGTGCCATCGACACCTACAGCTGCCGCACCCCGTCACCTGCCGATGTCGAACGGATCACCGCCATCGGCGCGGAAGTCCTGGCAATCCTGGAGCCGCACCTAGCCGAAGCAGACAATTGAACGCGGTGCCGGCAATCCATACTCCCGGTCCGTCAACCATCCTTTCACCACCTTTCAACAGGAGACCACCATGCAGCGCACCACCCTCGAAAAAGTCTTTGAATACGCCTCGATGCCGGTCCACGGCACCCTCTCCCGCAAGCTGCGCAAGGGCGTGCGGGTCCAGATCAACGAGGACCGGATCTACGCCGAGGCCACCCTCTTCCTCGGCGACGAGTTCCTGCGGATCTCCGAATCCCAGGAGAGCGAGGCGATCAACACCTACTACAGCTGGGACAAGATCACCTCGGTACGGACCATCAGCCGCCAGGACGGCTGATTTCCCTTCGGCAAGGAGGACGCCATGGATATCCCCTACCGGCCGCTCGGTCTGCTCAGGGAACTGATCGAGTCGATGGGCCTGCAGATCACCCATGTCTTCGAGGACCTGATCTTCATCGAGCACAACGCCTTCCTGCTGCAGATGGGCGAGGAGGGCGCCGATGTCCGGCTCTGGTTCAACAGCGAGTCGCTGCCCGCCGAGCGGCCCGCCATCGCCGCCACCCTGGCCAAAGCCGGGGCGGATTGCGGACTGCGGGTCGAGCGGCGCGGCACCTTCCGGCTTGAACAGCAGGTGGGTGCAGAGCAGTTGTGTCTGGAGCTGCTCGACGGCGTGCTGTAGGCCTGTCTAGAGACGCTGGATGATATAGAGGAAGGTCGGCAGGCGGCTGAGCTGCTTGAGCCGGTAGAAATCCATCACCTTCGAACGGGAGGGGCTGCCGACCGCCAGCGGCGACAGATAGATGCATCCCTTGCTGCGCGTCTTCGCAACCCCCTCCCCAAGCAGTTTGACGAGCGACGGCAGGTGACCCGGGGCGAGGTCGTCCATGATGAAATTGGCGGTGACCTCGACGCCGGCCAGGCTGCCGTTGATCTCCTGGATGCGATGAAAGGCCTGCATCACCCTGGCTGCCGCAAGCGGCTTGCCGAGCTGGTCGAGGGATTCCTGGTCCACCGATTCCAGGCCGACGTTGATATAGACCTGGCATGAAGACCGGTCCAGGGCCTCGAACAGACTGGCAGGGGCCGCCAGCAGCGAGTCGACGCTGCCGAAGAGGAAGACGTTGCCGCCGGCCATCGCCGAATCGGCCAGCCCGAGCACGGCCCGTGCCCGGTCGATGGCGGCAAGGATCATTTCCGATCCGGCGGCCAGGGCGTCGTGCTCGCCGAGAAACAGCGAATTGACGTTGACGGTGTCGCCGCCGAACCAGTCCCGCAGGCGCTGGATCTGGATTTCCACCTCATCCCATGGCCTGCGCCGGTACGGCCGCTCGCTCTTGACCCGGCAGAACCGGCATTTGTACAGACAGCCCTCGTTGACATGGACCGGGACGACATCGTAGTCGACATGCCGCGCATCCGGCGGCAGCACCGTGACCCGCCCGCCGTTGATCGCAAACAGCTCCGCCGCCCTGGCCTGCAGGGCCTGCGGATCGTTGGACAGCATCCGGGCAAGGATTTCCCGGGCATGGCCCGGCAATCCCGGCGACAGCTCTGCCACCGCCTCGGCGAGCAGGTCGGGCCACGACGCGATCAGCTGGCTCACCGCCGGCAGCTCGAAGGGCCGGCCGCCGAGCAGGGAATTGGTGGGGTAGGGGGTATTGGGCAGGTAGTACTCGCCGATGGCCTCGACCACGCCGTTGTAGCCGCCGGTCGAGTAGTAGAGCCAATCGTTGCCGATGGTCCGCTTCAGCCACTCCTGGGGATGGGGCCAGTCCTGCCCCTTGCCCCGGAGATAGACGATCTCGCCCTTGAGATTGAAGCGCATGACGGCTTCGGCCGTCTCAATCTCGCTGTAGATGCCGTACTGCTGCGGGTAGCTGACCTTGGCATAGCGGCCGGTACCGCGGCAGTACAACCGGATCGCACAATCGCCGTGGTCATGGCGCCATTCCGCCGGAAAAACGCTGCCGGCCGCCGGGCGAGCGTCCATGCAGGCTGTCACTTGATCGCCGCCGTGCCGGGATTGTCTCCGAGCACCGGTGCGACGGCGTCGACCCAGCCGCCGCCAACGGCCTTGTACAACGAGATCAGGGCAAGGTGGAGCGTCCCCTTGGTCTGGGTGTAGGACAGCTGGGCATTGAACAGGCTGCGCTCGGCGTCAAGCAATTCCAGATAGTCGGAATAGCCGTTCTCATAGCGCAATCGGGCTATATCGGAGTACTGGACCAGGGAATCGACCTGGTCTTTCTGCGCGGCCAGCTGCCTGCGGGTCCGGGATTGGGCAGTCAGGGCGTCGTTGACTTCCCGGAAGGCGTTCTGGATCGCCTGCTGATAGCCGATCAGGGCCTGCTGCTGGATGGCCTCCGCTTCCCGGACGCTGCCGGCGATCCTGCCGGCGGTGAAAATCGGCATCGAAACCGGCGCACTGTACGACCAGACCGAGGCCGGTCCCTTGAACAGGTCGGCCAGATCGCCGCTCGCCGAGCCGTAGGCCCCGGTAAGGGAAATGGTCGGGAAATAGGCGGCCCTGGCCACGCCGATCCTGGCGTTGGCAGCGATCAGGGTCTGCTCCGCCTGGCGAAGATCGGGCCGCCGCTCCAGCAGATCGGACGGCAGACCGGCCGTGATCGCCGGCAGGCCCAGCTCGTCGATGCTCCGGCCGCGGGCGATCGGCCCGGGGTTGCGCCCGAGGAGGACGCTCAGGCCGTTTTCCTGCTGGGTCACCGCCTGTTCGAGGGCGGGAATCCTGGCCAGGGCCTCTTCGTACTGGGAGCGGTTCTGGCTCAGCTCGAGATCGGAAATCACCCCGCCGGCGAAACGCTCCTTGAAGATCTGGTAGCTTTCCTCACGCGTCCTGGCGGTGTCTCTGGTGATCTCCAGCTGCCGGTCGAGATCTAGCAGGTTGATATAGCCGCTGGCGACTCCGGCCACCAGCGACAGGACCACCGCCCGCCGCCCCTCCTCGCTGGCCAGCAGTTCGGCCCGGGCCGCCTCGGTGCTCCTGCGGATCCGGCCCCAGAGGTCAAGCTCCCAGCCGGCGTTGACATTGACCGCGAAGGTGTCGGTGGTGACCTGGTAGCCCGTCGCCGGCCGGTTGTCGCCCAGTTCGGTGACCTTCTGGCGGCTGTATTCCGCCCCGGCCCCGGCCTGGGGGAAAAGATCGGCACGGACGATGCCGTAGCGGCCGGCATACTGGTCGATGCGGGCGGCTGCCAGCTGCAGGTCCTTGTTCCCGCTGATGGCCTCGTCGATCAGGTCATCGAGCACCGGGTCGTCGAACTGCCGCCACCAGGCCGTATCGGCCACCTCCCGTGCCTGGTATTCGTCGAGGCGCCAGGCGGCCGGGACATCCACATCAGGCCGCCGGTAGTCGGGGCCGAGGGTGCAGCCGCCGACGCAGGAAAGCAGGATCAGGGCGATTGCAAATCGTCTAGGCATGGTGACCTCCTCCGGACAGCGTCTCCTTCTTGGCTGATTCTTCCTTATCACCGCGATGCCCCAGCCGCTCCACCACATAAAAGGTCACCGGAATCATGAAGATGGCGAGGAAGGACGCCGCCAGCATGCCGCCAATGACCGTGCTTCCCATCACCTGCCGCGAGACGGCACCGGCACCCTGGGCTATGGCCAGCGGCACGCAGCCGAGGATGAAGGCAAAGGAGGTCATCAGGATCGGCCGCAGGCGCAGGCGAGCCCCTTTGAGCGTCGCCTCGATCAGCGAATCCTCGCCCTTCTCGTACTCCATCTTGGCGAATTCGACGATCAGGATGGCGTTCTTGGCGGCGAGGCCGATCAGCATCACCAGTCCGATCTGGGCGTAGACGTTGTTCTCCTGGCCGCGCAACAGCAGGGCCGCGAACGCGCCGGCAACGGCAATCGGGGTGCCGAGCAGGACCGAAAACGGCAGCGACCAGCTCTCGTACTGCGCCGCCAGGATCAGGAAGACGCAGAGCAGCGAGAAGGCGAAGATCACCATCGGCGAGACGCCTTCCTGGGCGCGCTTCTCCTGATAGGACATGCCGAGATAATCGTAGCCCATCTCATCGGGCATGTTCTCGGCAAAAACCTCCTCCAGGGCCCGCATCACCTGGGCGGAGCTGACACCCGGCGCCCCGGAGGCGTTGATCTGGGCGCTGCGGTAGAGGTTGTAGCGCATGGTGAATTCCGGTCCGACGATGTTGCGGATCGAGGTCAACGCCGAGAGCGGCACGGTCTCCCCCTTGGCATTGCGGACATAGAACTGGCCGATGTTCTCGATGTTCGTCCGGTATTCGCCCTCCGCCTGGATGTAGACCTGCCACTGCCTGCCGAATTCGTTGAAATAGTTGATGAACCCGCTGCCGAGAAAACTCTGCAGGGTCTTGTAGACATCGTTGATGTTGACCCCCTGCTTCAGGACCTTGTCCCGGTCGACATCGATGAAGATCTGAGGCACCGTCGGGCGGAAGGTCGTCGAGACGCTGGCCAGCTCCGGCCGCTTTTTCGCCGCCTCGAGGAATTTCGCGGTATTCTGGGCCAGGAAGTCGATATCCCGGCCGGCCCGATCCTCCAGGATGAAGGTGGCCCCGCCGGAGGTCCCGACTCCGGGTATGGCCGGTGGCGGGAAGGCGAAGCCTATCGCCCCGTGGATACCTCCCTGGAGCCTGCGGGTGATCTCCGTTTTGATGGCGGCATACTGCTCTTCGGGGGCGGTACGCTCACCCCATTCCTTCAGGGTGATGAAGAAGAAGGCGCTGTAGGTATTCTGCACCTGGCTGAGCATGCTGTAGCCGATGACGGAGGTGGTGAACTGCACCCCCGGCGTGGCCATGATCAGCTTCTCGGCCTGGGCGGCGATCTCGGAGGTGCGCTGCAGGGAGGCCCCGTCGGGGAGCTGAATGCCGGCGTAGATATAGCCCTGATCCTCCTCGGGCAGGAATCCCGACGGCACGGTCGTGCCGAAAAGACCGGCGGCCCCGGCCACACCGATCAGAAAAAGGAGGCTGACCAGGCTCTTCCGGATGGCGAAGCGGCAGATGCCGACATAGCCGTCGGTGGCGCGGCCGAAGACGCGGTTGAACCAGTCGTAGAACCTCTGCAGCGGCCCGCCCTTCTTGTCCTTCGGCCGCAGGAGCAGTGCGCAGAGGGCCGGGCTGAGGGTCAGCGCGTTGATCGCCGAAATGATCACCGAAATGGCGATGGTGACGGCGAACTGCTGGTAGAGCTGGCCGGTGATGCCGGGGATGAACGCCGTCGGCACGAAGACCGCCGCCAGGATGATGGCGATGGCGATGACCGGCCCGGTGACTTCCTCCATCGCCCTGAGGGTGGCATCTTTTGGCGTCATGCCGTGCTCGATGTGGTGTTCGACCGCCTCGACGACGACGATGGCGTCGTCGACGACCAGACCGATGGCCAGCACCAGGCCGAACAGCGACAGGGTGTTGATGGAAAAACCGAACAGCGGGAAGAGCATGAAGGTGCCGATCAGCGACACCGGCACCGCCAGCAGCGGGATCAGGGTGGCCCGCCAGCCCTGCAGGAAGATGAAGACCACCAGGATGACCAGCGCCAGCGCCTCGACCAGGGTCTTCTGGATCTCCTTGATGCCCTCCGTCACCGACAGGGTGGTATCCAGGGCGACGACGTAGTCGAGATCCGGCGGGAAGCCCAGCTTGATCTTCTCCATCAGCCTTTTCGCGCCGGCGGCGGCCTCGAGGGCATTGGTGCCGGGCATCTGGTAGAGGGCGATGACCGCGGCCGGCTTGCCGTTGAGGCGCCCTTCGAGGCTGTAGGTCTGGGCGCCGAGCTCGATCCGGGCCACGTCTTTCACCCGGACCAGCGACCCGTCGCTGTTGGCCCGCAGGACCACGTCGCCGAAGTCCTCGGCACTCTGCAGCCGGCCCTGGGCACGGACGGCATAGGTGAACTCCTGCCCTTTCGGCACGGGTTCCGCGCCGACGGTGCCGGCCGGGTTGACGGTATTCTGGGCGTTGACCGCGTTGACGATCTCCGGAATGGTGATGTTGAGCTTGGCCAGCTGGTCGGGCCTGACCCACAGCCGCATCGCGTACTGGCCGGCGCCGAAGACGGTGATGCTGGCGATGCCCTTGACCCGGGTCATCTGGTCGTTGATGTTGATGTAGGCGTAGTTGGCGAGGAAGATGTTGTCGTAGGTCCCGTTCGGCGAGTAGAGGGCGAACAGCAGCAGCGGCGAGGCCATCGATTTCTGGACGGTGACGCCGTAGTTGCGGACGTCGGCGGGCAGCTGCGACTCGGCCTGCCCCTTGCGCATCTGGGCCAGCAGCTGGTCGGTGTTGGCATCGGTGGCGATGTCGAAGTTCACCGTCAGGGTCGACTGGCCGTTGTTGGCGTTGATCGAGTACATGTAGTTCATGTTGTCCACCCCGGACATCTGCTGCTCGATCGGGGTGGCGACCGCCTGTTCGACGGTGAGGGCGTCGGCGCCGGTGTAGGTGCTGGAAACCTTGATCTCCGGCGGGACGATGTTCGGGAACTGGGCGATGGGCAGGCCGGACATGGCGACCAGCCCGACAATGGTCATCAGGATCGACAGGACCATCGCCACGATCGGGCGGTTGATGAAGAATCTCGACATGGCGGCTCACCCCTTCTTCGACGGCAGGGGAGATGCCGGTTGCTGTGCCGCCGGTGAGTAGGGTTTCGGCGTCACGGTCATTTGCGGCCTGACCTTCTGCAGCCCCTCGACAACCACCGTCTCCCCCGGCTGCAGTCCCTTGTCGATCACCCAGTCGGAACCGATCTGCTCCCCCACCTGCACGAGCCGGACATCGACGGTGTTCTTCGCGTCGACCACCGCCATCAGGTGTTTGCCCTGGAGCAGACCGACGGCCCGCTGCGGGACCAGCAAGGCCCCTTTCTTCATCGCTATCAGGGCCCGGACCCGCCCATACTGGCCAGGCCGCAGGAAACTGTCCGCGTTCGGGAAGAGCGCACCGATCTTGAAGGTGCCGGTGGTCGGGTCCACCTGCCGGTCCGTGAGGGCAAAGACACCGGCATGGGGATAGACGCTGCCGTCCGCCAGGATCAGCTGCAGTGAGGTATCGCTGATTTTTGCCCTGGATTCCTTCGATTCCAGGTATTCCCGCTCGCTGACATTGATATATACTTTGATCGGGTCCAGCGTTGAAACCGAGGTCAGCTCATCCTGCATGCTCGGGCTGACCAGGTTGCCCAGCTGGGTCTTGGCGATTCCGGCGATGCCCTCCACCGGTGAAGCGATCTTCGTGAAGCCGAGATCGAGTTGAGCCTTCTCGAGGTTGGCGGCGGCGACGGCGACACCGGCCCGGGCGGCCTCCACCGAAGCCCGGGCGGCAAGGTCGCGGCCGACGGCGTCGTCGAGATCCTTTTTCGAGACAGCGTTCTTTGCCGCCAGCGGTTTGACCCGGGCAAGATCGGCGCTGGCCGTGGCCGCATTGGCCTCCTGGATGGCGAGCGTGCCCTTCGCCTGTTCGAGCGAGGCCTCGGCCTGGTTGACGGTGGCCTGAAAGGTGCGGGGGTCGATCTCGAAGAGGATCTGCCCTTTTTTCACCACCTGGCCTTCCCGGTAGTTCTGGCGGACGAGATAGCCGGTGACCTGGGGCCGGATCACCGCGTTGATCGAGCCGTCGAGGGCCCCGACCCACTCTTTGTAAACGGGTACATCCTTCTGCTGGACCTTGATCACCTCGACCACAGGCGCCGGCGGAGTCGCGGCCTTCTCCTCCTTCCGGCAGCCGCCGCAGACAACCGCCAAGACCAGCAGCAACACCGGCAGAGAGAGAGTCTTCCGGCACCGTCGAACAGACTGAAAGCCACGCTTTCTTCCCCCCATATACCCCCCTGATTCACAAGTTTGATGTTTCTGCCGGAGCAGGCAACGTTTCCAAGCCGGGACATTCGGGACGGATGATGTTTCCACTTAATTCCGCCAGTTGCCATTGTATATCAGATTTTGCCACCTTTTCAAAAA
This sequence comes from Desulfobulbaceae bacterium, assembly GCA_008933635.1. Taxonomy (GTDB): domain Bacteria; phylum Desulfobacterota; class Desulfobulbia; order Desulfobulbales; family Desulfocapsaceae; genus Desulfoprunum. Next base: position 14,323 of record WBUQ01000084.1, read on the forward strand.
AAGTTCTTATTTCCGCTTTGGATATTTTATTGCCGTACAATTCCTCGAATCGCGATCGGGATTTTGCTACACTGTTGATGCTGGTACCAGTCGACCCGATACCCCAACTCTCACCCAACCACCCATGCCCCATAGCAACCTCAACCTGCAGACCTTCATCCACCGGACCCTGGCCCTCCGCCTGGCGCTGATGACCATCGCCATCTGCACACTCACCGCCGCTGGGGTCTTTGCCTTTGAACGCAACAATCTCAGGGAAGAGGTGATGAATGAGACCCGGGCCGAAACCCAGCGCATGATCGCCCGTACTATCCAGATTATCCGGGATTCGAACCTGGAAAAACGGGATGCCTTCCGCCAGGCCCTGGCGGAACGAACCCATCTCAACCTGCAGACGGGAAATGGATCCTACGTCTATGTCTGTTTTTTCGAGGCGGGCAGTCCGGAAATCGAGGAGCGCCTCGATAGCGGCTACCCCCTAGCCGCCGATATCGCCGATTATGTCCACTCGCATCCCAGCCTCGCCCCGCCGCAGCAGCAATTGAAGGACATCCTGTGGTTCGACGGCCTGCTCCATGTCCAAGTGGTCCTGCCGCTGAAGGATCCTGCCAATCAAACGATTGGTTATGCCCGGGCCATCTTCGCTCCCTCGGAATCCGCCAGAACCAGCTTGCAGGGCAAACTCCGCCGCAGCGTGCTGCTGGTCATCGGCATCGTTCTCGGCACCAGCGCCCTGCTCTATCCCGTCATCCTGCAGCTGTTCGGCAGATTGAGCCTCTCCTCCCGCAACCTGCTCGAGGCCAATCTCGACACTCTGTCCATGCTGGCCAGCACCATCGCCAAGCGAGACAGCGACACCGACATCCACAATTTCCGGGTCACTCTCTATGCTGTTCACCTCGCCGAGGCCCTGCACCTGCCGGCTGGCGATATCCAGTCGCTGATCAAAGGAGCCTTCCTGCACGATATCGGCAAAATCGGAATCAGGGACGCCATCCTCCTGAAAGAAGGCGCCCTGAGCGAGGAAGAGCTCAGCCTGATGCGGGAACATGTCCGGCATGGCCTTGATATCCTCGGAGATTCACAATGGTTCCGGGATGGGGCGGGGGTTGTCGGATCGCACCACGAGAAATTCGACGGCAGCGGCTACCCGCAGGGGATCGCCGGCGAAGATATCCCGCTGCTGGCCCGGATCTTTGCCATCGTCGACGTCTTCGACGCCCTGACCGCCCGCCGCCCCTACAAGGAACCGATGAGCTGCGACGAGGCGCTGGCGGAGCTGGCCAAGGGGCGAGGCAGCCATTTCGATCCGCAGCTGCTGGACATCTTCCGGAACATCGCCCCCGGACTGTACCGCATCGGCTATGAGCGCGACGACCGGGCATTGCGGAACGACCTGAAGGATATCATCGACCGCTATTTCATCAGGAACCAGGTACTGCAGTACTGACCGGCCAGGCTGCTTCTCTGCAAAGGCGGCAAAGGGGTGGATTTTTCCCGGCGGGTATGCTCAATTGCCGGAGCAGCCCTGCTGAAGCTCTACCCGGACAGAACCTGCATGCCTGTGCAGACAGCCTCCAGAGGAGCGTATTTGCCGGTGGATTGGGGGGCGGGCGTACAGACAGTCATTCACAACCATCACTGGAGGAAATATGATCCGAGATCTTGCCCTGGCCGCCAAGGCGGCCTGCAGCCTGGAAGACCAGATATCGCTGGTGCCGCTTGTCTTTCAATTGAAGGACCTGGCCGAGAAGGCCACCAAATCGGGCCTGCTCGCCCTGGAGAGCGAACTGTCCCAAATTTCCGACCCCTTCCTCAACCTCGGCATCCAGCTGATCATCGACCGGGTCGAGGCCGAAAACATCCAGGACATTCTCGACTCCGACATCTACTACAACGAATCGAACGGTCGCCAGCTGATGAAGAAGATCATTATCCGCGAGGGCCTGCTGCGCATCCAGGCCGGCGACACCCCGCGCAACGTGCTGATCTGCACGAAAATCTTCCTCGGCAAGCTCGAACCCCAGCACTGGCGGCAGTGAGCCTCCCGCCGCCCTGCCGCCTGCCGGAGGCCTGACCCGGCGGCAGGGCCGTCATGGCCCCTCATCCCCAACCGCAGCCCGACGCCGCCCGGCGATTCCGTACTGGACATGCACGTAGTTTTCATGGCCTGCTCCTGCTGCATTCTTCGATCATATTGGCCATCTGCAGGACCCGCTATTGGGGGGGAGCGGAGGCGGAAAAACTACAACGGCTGGCAAACCTGGGTCTCACGAATCGCGAAAGAAAAAGAGGGGAACGGGTCGACGTCAGGAGACGGCGACGGCATCGAATGCAATCCGGGAGATCACCATACATTTCCACATTGTCCGTTCAGACTCACCCGCGGGAAGAAGGGATCCGTACAACACCTTCCCCGGCTATCCGAAACCGGCAGGAATTTCCTCGGGATAATCCGGTGGTCTTCCGTTATCAGGCCGGACAGTCAACGTCTGCCGCCAGGGCCGCGATGGCCACGGAATCCACTGCGGTCGTGCTTGCCACGAAAGCCGCTACGGTCCTTATCCTTATAACTGCGGAATCTGCTGCGGTCACCGTCCTTGTAACTGCGGTATCTGTCGCGGTCGCTGTCCTTGTAGCTGCGGAACCTGCTGCGGTCGCTGTCCTTGTAGCTGCGGAATCTGCTGCGGTCGCTGTCTTTATAGCTGCGAAACCTTTTGCGGTCGCGATAGTCACGGACACCGTCATAGTCACGATGGCCGCGGAATCTCAGGTCGCGAAAGGTGTCCCGATAAAAAAAACGCTCCCTGTACGGATAGAAGAACGGAACATAGACGGAGGAAGAATGAGAGTTCGGAAAGTAATAGTGGCCATACGGCTGATTGCTGTTGTAGGGATCACCGTAGTTGTGGGCCACGCAACCGCCGCACAGCAGTAATACAGCTGCCGCGATCAATATATGCGGTTTCATGATACACCTCCATTGTCGCCCGACCTGCTCTCTAAAATATAATGCAGATATCGATGAATAAAAGCGCCCGGGTTCATGCGGGAAAGCTCTTCGTTTCTTCGCCGGCGGGCAATCTTCGTACGGTGCACATCGAACCGGCCGGGTCCGGGGCGGGGTGCAGGAAGTTCAGCAAAAAAAGGACCACGACATGTGGTGAGCAGCGGATAACCACATCTCCTGGCCGTCAACGTCCTACCTCTTTGTAGCCTTTCCTTC
>WBUQ01000085.1 GCA_008933635.1 Desulfobulbaceae bacterium
GCTCCTTGCAGTCGGCGGTGCAGAACCAGTAGGTCTTGCCCTGATATTCCGACATCAGGCCATCGGCCCGGGCCTGGGTGAAGTCGGTCACCTTCATCCCGCACACCGGATCGATCTCGGCTGGCGTAGGTTTTGCCGGTGCCGGCGCAGGCATCGGTGCTGCATCTCCGGTCTGCGGTTCTGCCGGTTGCTGCTGCTGCGGAGCTGGCGGAAGATCACCTCCGGCCGGCAGTGTGGCAGGTCCATCCATCAGGCGCATCGCCGCCAGCTGCATCCGGCTCTCCGAATCGATCAGGAATTTGCCGGAGACCACCACCGACTCGCCATCCTTCAGGCCATCGATGACTTCGATCCGGTCACCGAAACTCCAGCCGGTGCGGATCTCTCTCGGTTCAAAGATGCCTTCGCCCTGTGCCACGTAGACAATCTTGCGGGCGCCGGTATCGATTACTGCGGAGGCCGCCACGGTCTTTGTGGCAGGCAACTCCAGCCGGAAGTTGACATCGACGAACATCTCGGGCCTGAACATCATTTCAGGGTTGTCCATCTCCAGGCGGACCTTCAGGGTCCGTGTTGCCGCGTCGAAGCGGGGCGGGACCTCGCTGACGGTGGCGGCGTAGTACTGCCCGAGGCCGGGCATGGTCACCATCGCCCGCATTCCCGGCAGGATATACTGCGCTTCGCTTTCGTAGATATCCGCTTCGATCCACACCTTGCGCATGTCCGCGATGCGAAAGCATTCGGTACCCCGCGGAATCCATTGCCGCGGCGAGACGTTGCGGGCAAGCACCAGGCCGTCCACCGGCGAACGCATGTCGATACGGGTCACATAGACGCCGCTTCTGGCCAGTTCATCCAGCTGGGTTTCGCCGACGCCGAGATCGAGCAGCTCGAGCCTTGATTTGCTGGCATAGAGGATATCGTCCTCCTTGATCGGCTTGAGCAGGCTGGGAGGCATCTTCTTCCCCGCCTGCCCCATCGAGGGCTTCATCCCCATCGATGGGGCTGGAGCCATGGCGGCATGATCGTGAGGCGCAGCCCCGGGCATGCTCATTTCAGGGGCGGTCATATCCATTTTCGCTTCCGGCGATGGCGCCGGCTGCTCCATCATCTGCCGGCTGTCGCCGGGGGCTTCGGTGGAGCCTTTTTTGCCGGCGTCCCCGGCTGAGTCCCCATAACCCATCTCGCCCGGGGGAATCCCCCACTGCCTGCCCGCCGAGCGGCCTGTGGCGGGCTTCTTGGCGGAACCTGCATCCGGGGGCATTTTCATGGTTTTGGCTGCAGCCTGTGGTGAAGGGCTTTCACCGACTGTCCCGCCCGAGCCGTCCAGCCAGGCCTGGCCGGGATAGGTGAGGTAGACCGGCCGGCGGCCGGCATTGCCCATCTCGGTGAGGTAGCGCTGCTGCCAAGTGAAGAAATCGTAATCGAAGACCTTGATCTGCGCCATCAGCTGATCCTTGCGGACCAGGCTGCCGGTGGTGGTGTCATGAACCTCGCTCATCCAGCCGTCCGTGGCGGCGAAGATGGCATAGATCCGGTTCTCGTTAGGGGTGATTTTTCCCAGGGCCCTGATCGTCTGGGTCGGGGCCGCGGCGCCCACCTGTTCGAGCTGCACCCCGATGAGCTGCTGTTTCTGCTCCCCGACCCGCACCGAACCGGGAACCATGGCAGCACCATCCGCTCCGCCAGTCGCCATGCCGGTCTCGCCATCATCCGCGTACACCGGCTCCATGGGCATGCCGCAGGGCGCGATGCCGGGCTCCTTCGAGATATGGGACGGGTCCATCGGATCGACGTAGTGGAGAATCCTGCGCTCGGCGGCATCCCCTGCCGGGCGGCTGCCCGTATACTGGTTGAACCAGGACCCGAACAGAAAGGCGGCGAGCAGGAGAAAGAAAATGGAACAGAGGATGAGGAGTTTCTTCATGGACACAACCGGCTCTTTGATTGGGGCAGGTTAACCGCCCGGATTGAGATTCAGGAGGATACTCTTGATGTATAGACCAAATTTCCCTTCGGGACAAGCAGCCTGCTCCCGGGAGGGGGGAATTCCGGCGCGGCGGGGGGCCTGAAGCCGACGCGGATGATGCGGTGAACGGCGCGGCGATGCGGTCGCATTGCAGGACAACGACGGGAAAAGTGCGTCTTGACAAGAAATTTAACAATGAATTCAATGGCTGCTCGATGACATCAAACGACACTGCCGGCTGCAACGATAAGCTACAGCCGGCAGTTTTTGATATGCGATATCAGGTATGATTTTGGAGTGTGAACATCTTGCGCGGCTTGCGCGTCAGCTGTTCACACTCCGGGTTGGCCGGTGGTTAGAATCCGGCGACAATGGTTGAGGGTGCGGTTGCGGGAGCGCCTGCCAGAGGGCTCCATGCTCCGAATTCATACTTTTTCAAACTATCCCCTGGAAAGTTTGCGAACAATACTGATCCGGATGCGGCGATACTATTTGGAATAACAGCCGCATTCGCCAGCTGTCGCCATTTCGCTCCATCCCATTTATAAGTTCCATACGCAGCAAAGGTAACATATAAATCTGGCCCTGAAGGCGACATTAACGTTGGCACGGCTGCATTGATTTTTGTCCACACACTTCCGTTCCAGCTCATAAGCCCTACCCCTGTAAATGTCGCATAGAAAGTAGTTTCTGATATAGCCATGTTGGTTGGAAGACTTGTTCCAAAAAGCGGCATTTTAAACCATGTACTACCGTTCCATCGATATAGACCATACCCAGGGAACGCGACATAAAGCAATGAACCTTGGGCTACCATTGAATTAGGAATGGCCGCATTGAGCTTGGTCCATGAAGTTCCATTCCAACTAAACAGACCGTTTCCAGAGAAAGTTGCATAGAGAATAGAATCTGAAGCCGCCAAGTTCGTTGGCAGGCTCGTACCGAAAACGGGCATCTTGTACCATGAACCACCGTTCCATCGGTAAAGACCATATCCCGGGAATGAAACATAGAGAAACGCCCCGGAAGTTATCATTTTATCTGGATTAACGGAATTTATCTTTCTCCAATTATATCCGTTCCATTCCCACAATCCTCCAGCCCCGAAATCACCGTATGCTTTCGTCCCAGAAGCTACAATTTGTTCAGCGTTCGCTGGAGAACCTGGAATGGCAGGCGCAGGAGATATCTGTTTCCAAACCCCACGGTTCCACTGCCAAAAACCATCAGCCTCGTTATCAGTATAGAGCAGACTGTTGGCGTTGAGGACGATTGGCCGCATCATATCCTGCTCCTCATGGCTGAGGATATGGCAGTGCCACAGGTACTCGTGGCCGAAATTGAACATCTCGTTGGTGACGGTCGTGGCAATGGCCTGGCCGTTCTCATCGACGCCGAAACCGGAGAAGCCGGCTTCAAGCCCAGAAGCGCCAATAGGATAGGCCGGGTTGAGCGGCCGGACGCTATTGGGCACGGTGAACGGCACGGGAACCTTGGCAGGCCTTAAAGCGACGATAGTGTCTTCCAGCGGGCTGATGCGGACCGTGTCTTTCCAGCCCAGCTCGTTGTCATCAGGCAGGTAGATGAATCCATCCCAGCCGACGCGGTTGAGCAACTGAACTTCAAACAGATGGAAGTGAACCGGATGTGTGTCCACACCGTTATGGGTGATCTTCCAGATCTGCACCTGGTCCTTGGCCACTATCTCTGTCGGCGGATCGACAAAGTTCTGGAGGATGAAGGTCTGCGTTCCGGCGTTGGTAAAGGCATTCTCGAGACCGAGTTTGGCGCTCATCCGACCGTAATCGTCAAAAGTCTCGCCCATCTCGTCCTGAATCGCCTTCGGCTCCATCGGGTAGTTGTTGACGACTACACCATCCGGCCGCATGAAGCTGAGAGAGGTGTCAGTGATGCGGGAAACACCCCAGGTCGGCCAAGTGGCGGGGAAGGTTGTTGCATACGCGCTGTTATAAGCCTTCTGGCCGACAATGATCGGCTCCTGTCCGGTGGCAAAAGCACCGCTCAGGCCGGCAAATGCAGTCTGAATAGCTGCCAGATTGGCCGGGACTGCATCCCGTGCACCTTCGACAGCCGGTCCTGGGGAAGCCGCACCGGCAACCACGATCTTCATGACCGTCCTGGTGTTGGGGCCACGTCCAGCCAATGTCGTGTCGGCACCACCCATATCACGATTGTCCGGCGCACCGGTGTAGTAATCGTAATGGGGGTCCAGCGCCGGCCAGGGAGCAGGGGCATCATTGTAGAGGATCAGGGTCTTGCCGGCAAACTGGGTGAAATCGACCAGTACGTCCGCACGTTCGGCAGGACCGAGCATCAGGGTGCCGCCACCCTGGTTCTGCTGGAGAACCAGACCGGCAGTGAAGGTGGTGGGATCGACGTTCCAGTTGATGGGCTGGTTGGGCAAGGTCACAGGCTTGGGCAGGAAACCACCCTCGGTCATGATCTGGACCATTGCCGGACCGCGGTAGGCGGGATCGGGCACTCCGCCCTCCCGATGATCAACCGGCCACAAATCTGGGAAGCCGACTGTCGCAACTGCCGGCACCATCTTCATTTCGGTGTCAGCAACACAACTCATTTCACCGGCACCACCGTCGCAGTCATCCGGAATCCGATCTGTATTCGCATCTGTGGCAACGTCGGTGATGTCGTCGCTCGCTACATAAAGTTGCAGATTCCAGAAGCGGTCGTGGGCACCATTGAGAATGCGGAACCGATAGGTAGCCGCATCAACGTTGAGGGTCGGATACGCCGTACCGTTAACCACCGGGGTATCCATGAAAGCCTCGGCGCCCCAGGATGGATTCGGGGTAGCCGGGATCTGTGGCGGCTGAGCATAGATCTCGGGCTGAGCTACCGGATCGGCGGTGGGGTCATAATACGGGTTGACTGTCGGGCCGTTGGCGCCGACATCGGTCGGCGGCCAGAACCACGGGCCGTAATGCCAGCGACCGAATGGGTTGACGCCGCTGAAATCTGGATTGTAGGGATTCTGGGCCGGAACATAGACATGCGGCCACCAGAGATCACCGGTCACTGCCACAGCCCCGGTATCCCAACCGGAACCGGCATCGTACACACCGGCACCGGGGGTGCTGCCCCATATCCAGGTCGGATCAGTACCGTCATTGGCTATTCCAGCGGTAGACGGATCATCGATGATTTTTGTCGCATCGACAAAGGTCTTGTCCTGGATGATCAGTGGAATCGTACGGGTTGCCGGCGGAAGGGTTCCTGCTGTTACAAGAGCATCATCGACAGAATCCTTGACGAAATACCCCGCTACCTCACCGATATACACATTGAGCCTGGTGATGCCCCAGGAGTGGTCGTGATAGAACATCATCCGCGCACTCTGGGCATTGGTGTAGTAGTACGTCTGCGCTCCCGGTCCGGGATTATTGGTTGCACCGGCGACTGAACATGTAGTCTTTCCGGCACAGGATGGGATAGTTGCACCGGCAGCAGTAAACCACATATCCGGGACATAGGAAACGCTGGAACCCTTGGCGTACTCAGGATCAGTCGGATCCGTGATTTCCCCGGCCGGTGTGATCCACTGGTGAGCTGTACCGTCGCTGATCCAGGGAGTACGGCCGCCATGGAGGTGGAGATCACCGCGGTTCTGCGCAAAACACAACTCTGGATTGTCAGCACAAACTTCCGAGTCGGTGCGGGCATCCCCGGTACGGATATGATCAGGCCCAGGGCCTGATCCCATGACCGTCACGTCGGTCGGGATGAACAGCTTGCCCCCTGAGCCGGTCGGCAGCCTGTTGACAAACTTTATCCTTACCGGCCGATTCTTTTCAGCAACGATTACCGGTCCAAGGGCGTGAGGTACCAATGCCTCGCCGCCTGCGTTGGTTTGTCGATAACCACGCATCAGTGTGCCACCATGATGTGCGGCACTGCCAGGAATATCCGGGTGCGTTACAATTTTGCCAACCCCGCTCACTGGGGCGTTGCTAATATTTTCAACTCGGGGCAGGTCGCTATGAACCTGTTCACGGTACTGGACCAGTTCAATCTCATAGTAATCTGAATCTGGGTATGTGGCCTGATCCGCCACGGCAACAGAAAGACATTGACCGAGAGCATTCGTTGCCCCCGCCTCGCCACATATTCCAGGCAATCCGTCCACGAACTTTCGCATCGGCGGGCTGTTCGCCCAGTTGGGAGTGGTATTGTAATCCGGCACGCCAGTGGCCCGGACAGCATTCAGCATCTCCTGTCGGGTCAGCGCCGAAGCAGGTGGCGGGCCACTGGACATGACAGCCATCGCTGCCAGCAAGCCCAATGAAATAAATCGTCTGTTTTTCATATCTCCTCCACAGTCAATCTGTTGTGCAAAATCATTGTCGAGTGATAACAATTGGTTGGATCAATCGTTTACATCTCGGCGAAGTCATCAGTTATTTATTTTCCTGTGCCTGCTGCTTCTGCTCTTCAGCCTGGATCAGGGCATTTCTTTTCGCTGCGGCCTTTCTCTGGATCGCCCGCTGCATCTCGACCCGCTCCCGGTAATTCATGTTAGGGTTGATCAGGCGCTGATCATCCGCTCCGTCGATCAACGCTTCGGCAGGTGGTCCCCCGCCGTTCCCGTTTTCATTGGCCGTGTTTGTCTGCCCAGCCGTCTGTCCCGATCCACCCGGATCGTTCGCGAGCGCACTGCCTCCGAACGCCAGAGCGGACACCAGCAGAAAGACTGCGGCAACCCTGTACAATTTTTTCATACCTCCTCCCTTCGCTTGCTTGTTTTCATCTTGCGGGCATCATCACCCCCAAGATCCTGGAACGCTCTTTTCACTACCGATGCCTGAGTTAATCTGCACCTCAGCCAAACGACACGTTCATACAACTATAAATGCATATAGGCTTCCATCTTCGCCGCCGGAAACTTGCTCCGGGCCAGATCCGGAATACTATTCCGCCAGACTACATTTTCGTAATCGCCGTGGCTGTCTCCCGCAATTCAGCTCTCTTCCTCTACACCTTGCAAACAACCAGTTCAACCAACTCTAATCACTGCATATTCCTTAATATCTGGGTTTCGCGGATGCAAAAATACCAAAATGAGCAAGTGTACAAACGACAATGTAAAATTGTCAGGCGAGTAGGGGTTTACCCTTACTAATCAAGGAGATAAACTCCTAGCATATACAGTATTGTCGATATGGACATATGTTCATATATTTTTCAATTTTTTTACATACCTACACGAATATCACATCGTGAACAAGGAATCAACCCCACCCATTCATTTTCCAGGAATTAATCTTAAAAACTTTCCTTGCCAAAGAGGGAAATAGCGCATATCTATGCAGGAAGGCTCAATTGAAAGAAAATCAGCCGTGCGCCGGAGAGACGGGATGAAAAATTTAATGGCTATTATTCTTAACAGCTTAGTCAGTACTTTAAAGTATAATATAAATAGACCATCGTTGAGACTGGCCCGATGGAACTCCCGTCTCGATGGCTGTCGAACATACAACTCATGCCGGCAAAATATTTTCCTAACCAATTTTTAACAATGGGGACGTTAACGTGAGAACGACAATCCGCTACAGCCTTTCTCTGGCTATTTCTGTTTTTTTCTTTGCGGTCGGCTTCTGCATGAACCCGCTGCACGGTGAGGCTGCCGACAATAAAAGCCCTCAGCCCGTGGCAACAGGCGAACAGAAAACCGCGTCGGAACCGCAGAAGCCCTATGAATTCAAGAACGATGAAGAGAAGGTCAACTATGCCATCGGCGTCCAGCTCATCGGCAATTTTCAAAGACAGGGGCATAAAGTCAATCTTGACATGATGACCATGGGGATGCGTGATGCCCTTGCCGGCGGGGAACTGGCCCTACCGGATGGCGAACTGCGCCGTTTGATCATGCTCTATCAGAACGCGGTTAAAAGAGGCTACATACAGCAGAAGAAAGATTCTGCTGAAAAGAAGCAGTGAGAATTACATTTTCGTTGTTCACACCACAACCCAGGGGAGGAATGTATGAAAACAGGTATCGCAGCTATCATGTTGTCGTTGTGTCTGCTATTTACAGGCGGTGTCGCGGTTGCCCAGGATGATATCCACCTCACTCCGTCGTGCAAATATTGCGGCATGGATCGAGAAAAATTCGCCCACAGCCGGATGGTGGTCACCTACGACGACGGTTCTTCCCTCGGAACTTGCAGCCTCCACTGTCTGGCCATCGAGCTTTCGTTGAACATCGACAAGACCCCGACCAAACTGGAAGTTGGCGATTACAACTCCAAAAAACTGATAGATGCGGAACAGGCCTTCTGGGTAATTGGCGGCGGCAAGCCAGGCGTCATGACCAAAAATGCCAAGTGGGCCTTTGAAAACAAGGCGGACGCCGAAAAATACATTGCCGAAAACGGCGGCACGCTCGGTGACTTTGAAGCGGCCATTTCCGCTGCCTACGCCGATATGTACGCCGACAGCAAGATGATAAGGGAACGGCGGAAAATGAAGAAAATGAAGATGCAGAGCAACTGAACGACTTTTCCGGCAACCTTGATTACCTGGGGCCCGGTCGATCCGACGCAGGCTGGGCCCCAGTGCTCGTCACATATTCATACGCAATGGAAGAACCGTGACTCCCGCGCAGGCTTGCTTCCGATGAGCAGGCAAGTAAAGCGAGACTGGGGCACAGAAAACCGCCATTCCCCAAGAGGGGAAGTCCCGTCCGGGGACAATTACGGATCTATCTAGGGAGATCGTCACTCCCCGGGGGATAGAGTCCGGCAAGCAGTCGAGACAAGCGCGACCGGGCCATAGAAGACCGTCACTCCCGCGCAGGCGGGAGTCCAGAAACAGAGCAGGCCTGGATGCAATCTTTAATACATGACGGCTTCCTCCAACAATCAAACAAACAATACGGCAGTAGGATGAAGGTGTGGGCAAATAGGGCATGCATTACAGTTTTCTTCTCTATTCAACCCACCTACACCCGGATTCAACTGCATCACCCGACCACATTTTCATTGAGCAGAGAAATGAAGAAAACAATCAGCACACTCGCCTTAGCAGGCACGATTTTCATCTCCACCTTCGCAATGGCAGCCGACCTCATTCAAAAGGATGGCAACGGTAGATTCCAGGCTGAACTTCAGAATGTACCCTTGTCCGATGTTGCCAAATTCATGCAGACAACCCATGGCGTCAAGTTCAAGGGCGATCCAGAGCTTCTGCAGAATCCCGTGACCGTCACGTTCAAGGGTCTGGATATGGAAGCGATGCTCAAGAAAATACTGGCGCGCAATAATTACGTTTTTGCTTACGACTCTAACGGAAATGTGATTGAAGTTAAATTAATGCTCTCTAATTCCAGCGGCACCAATCCCTCAATGTCTAAAAATGCATCTCTAAATCGAGTTCAAAATCAAGAAGAGAAAGACTTAACTCGAAACACGTTATCCGATCCGACAGTAAATGAAGAAGATGTTCAGGATGATATCACTTCTTTTGAGCCTCAGGAAATGGTGGCAGATGGTGAGGACGAAAAGACACAAGACGATATTACATTGTTTAAACCGGTAAAGATTGAGTCAAAAACTGAAAATGAAAAGGTTGTCGATGATATCACTTCTTTTGAGGTAAACCCCAAATAGCCATTTAGAAATGATACCCCACATTGACCTATGGGCTCATCAATGGAGGACGCCTTGTTTCTTTATCACTATTAATAAGGTCTTGAACAGTATTTTCAAATCAAAGAGAAATGACTTCTTTATGAGATAATATTCATCAAGTTCAACTTTAAGTGCGATTGGCAACTCATCTCTCCCGTTAATCTGAGCCCAACCTGTCAATCCGGGTGTGAGCTTGTGCACTCCTCTTTGTGTTCTGAGTGATATTAGGTCTTTTTGGTTAAACAGTGCAGGGCGAGGTCCAACAAAACTCATTTCACCTTTGATGATATTTATTAATTGAGGCAATTCATCCAAACTTGACATTCTGAGAAATTTTCCAGGGCCAGTTATATATTGATCTGGATTTTCTAATAGATGAGTTGCAACTACTGGTGTACCTTCCAGCATTGTACGAAATTTTGGCATTTTAAAAACTATATTGTCCTTTCCAATCCTGTCAGACCAATATAAAATTGGCCCTTTTGAGCTAAGTTTTACAATGAACGCAATACACAGAAAGGGCACAACTAGTAACAGTAAAATAGATATTGCGATGATCAGATCAAAGAGTCTTTTCATATAGATAGGGTTTTGCTGTTCTGCGTAATCCTTCCTCTACGTTAATAGGCGGGACCCAATTTAAAACATTCATGGCTTTGCTAATATCGATCTGTAATGGATTTGATAATTTTTGTATGGCCTCCCTTCTTCCTATCAGAGATGCCAAGCAACACAGCCACATTGGAGGTATCGATAAAAGTTTAGAAGGCCTATTAAACGCTTCATAAATCTTACGTATAAATTGATTTATACTAAGATCCTCGCCATCAGCAACCAGGAAGGTCTGATTTACTGCTCCAGGATGAGTAGTGCACAACATTATAAAATTTGAAATATTATCCAGTGCTAAGAAGCTTCGTTTACTACGAAGCGCTCCAAAAGGCAATGGAATTCCACTCAAAATTAACCTCAATAAGCTTCCAAAATTTCCTGGCGCGTTCGCTCCATAAACTAAAGGAGGTCTAATAACCGTCAAAGTCATTTCGGATTGATGTGATAATCGCCATAGTGCATTCTCAGCCTCGAACTTAGATCTTGAATATTGTCCAACAGGCCTTGGCGTATCGTCTTCTGTAAAAGGTTGATAACTGCGATCTCCATTTACCCCTATTGAACTGATATATACAAACCTCTTTACACCACTCTTTACAGCTTGTTCCGCGAGTTGAATAGTGCCATCAACATTGATTATTTGAAATTTTGGATCTGGAACCGGAGAAACGTTTATCACATTATGCGCTAACGCTGCCAAATGAATGACAACATCAACATTTTTTAAGGCGATTCCCCAATCTGTATCGCGTGATAGCTTATATGGATACAACCATTTCAACCGCGATGAAGATTTTTGAGCATATTTATTTCTTGATGTCGCGACCACACAGTAATCAGTATAGGAAAGTATCTGCTCCAGAACCGCGTTACCTATGAAACCATTAGATCCAGTAACTAGAATATTCATGACTTCTTGTTAACAACCATTTCGTACACTTTGATTGTTTTTTTAAACATTTCATTGAAAATAAACTCATTTTCAAACTTTTCCCTACCTCGTTTTCCCATATTTTGACGCATCTCTGCAGATGTTATCAGGTCTCTCATTGCATTTACAAGAGTATCAGTATCGCCACGAGGGATGAGAAATCCATTCACAGCATGTTCAACAGCCTCGGGTATGCCTCCTACTTGTGAGGCAATAATCGGCAAACCTGCGCGCATAGCCTCTAATATTGTAAGAGGAAATGCCTCCCAGTCTGATATTAATACAAAGATATCTGAATTAGATAATCTTTGCGAAACATCATCACAAGCACCAGAAAACAAAATTCGTTTTTCTAAACCAAAAGACAAAGCTTCGTCCTTACAAACGCTCATACCTGGACCATCGCCCACAAATTCCATTGTCCAATCTTCTTGTTCAACCATAGCCAATGCTTGAATTAATTTAATTTGACATTTAGGCGCCTCAAAACGAGCGACCATAATTATGCGAACATTGTTATCAGTTGAAGAATTATTTGGAGAATAGCAAACATCATGTATGCCATTATGAATCATTTCTAGTGACGATTCTACCACAACTCTGGCATCAATAGCTAAATTATAGTCATACTTTGAAACTGTAATAATCTTATCTGAAAATTTAGCCATGAGTCTTTCAATCAATCTAAATATACTTCTTCTGACAAAAGGTAGTCCTTCTGTAAAAGCCCATCCATGCACAGTAAAAACGCTTGGAATCGAAATGTTTCTCGCAACCAATCTTCCTAACAACCCTGCTTTGGTTGAGTGAAGATGGATAAGATCTGGTTTAATAGTTGATATCTTATCCTTTAATTCAAAAAAGCATCTGATATCCTTGAAAGGATTAATTTCTCGAACGAGAAATCGAAGAGGATAACATTCTAACCCAAACTGCCTCGCATATTTAAAGAATATACCATCACCGCCTGCGAATATCAGAACATCATTGCCATTAGATTTGATGGCAGCGGCCAAATTTAGCAAATGTATACTTGCACCACCAATAGTATCTGATCTTGTTAAGATATAAACAATCTTCATTCTTTCACATTTAATGTTTCATAATAAAATCTCTAAATAAGGTTTCTTTCATTAAGGCATCTCCACTTAATAGTTACCTCATAGAAGATTGATCTATGTTAGACCAAGATTCCGATTTCTAATCTTTAGATTGTGTATATATTGGGCTGTGGATATTGCAGAAACCATGAATCTTGAAGTTTCGATATTACATAAATGACATATCTTAAATTGCTAGATCGAACTGTTCCTTACTTTACTCGTTGCCATCATGAAGAAACGGCTCAAGATAGAAGTGGTCCCATTCTTTAAACCACCGAGTATCGGTTTATAGTTGCGCCGCACGGCCTCCTCGCCATCACTCACCCATCCCCCCGCGGGGGGATGGGTGAGACCTCAAACAGCTCTCTCCATCAATTGGTTGAAAATCTCGTCTGGAGTGGCCCAAGACAATGTTTGATGGGGTCTAACCATATTGTATCGCATGACAAACTGTTGTATTTCCTTTTCCAGTTCAATTGGTGTCGCATAGGATTTCAAATAGATATCCTCGTATTTGATCGTTCTCCAGAAACGCTCGATAACAACGTTGTCTATCCACCGGCCTCGGCCGTCCATACTCATTTGAATTCCTGATTCCTGCACACACTCTCGCCATTGTTCTGAGGTGAAATGGCACCCCTGATCGGTATTGATGATCTGTGGCGCTCCATACATCCTGAGCGCTCTTTTAAGGCATTTCAGACAGAAACCGACATCCAGCGTGTCGGACAACTCCCAGCCAATGATTTTACGGGAATACCAGTCGATTATGGCAAAGAGAAACATGAATCCTTTCCTCATTGGAATGTACGTGATATCGGCTGCCCAAACCTGGTTGGGTTGCACTATTTCCATATCCTTCAACAGATACGGGAAAATACCGGATGGCCCGCCAGGAATCGTCGTTCGCTTCCTGGGATAAACAGCCTCTAGTCCCATTATCCGCATAAGGCGACGGACACGCTTACGTGCTACCCGTTTTGCTGTCTGCCGCAACAGGTAATTTGCTATTCGCCGGGTTCCTGCCGTTGGATCCTGCATATGGATCCGATCGATCGCAGCCATCAATCGGAGATTCTCCTCGCTTTCACCAGCAGGCTCGTAATACACCAATGATCTCGGAATGTTCAGCAATTGGCATTATTTCCTGACACTCAGTCGGGAATCCCTTTCTATGAATCGTGCCCTTTCA
The DNA here is from genome assembly GCA_008933635.1 of Desulfobulbaceae bacterium. Taxonomy (GTDB): domain Bacteria; phylum Desulfobacterota; class Desulfobulbia; order Desulfobulbales; family Desulfocapsaceae; genus Desulfoprunum. Next base: position 13,475 of record WBUQ01000085.1, read on the forward strand.
CGGGTATTCCCAACTGTTTGCACTTTTTTCGAGAAACTCTACCTCCATTGTCAGCTGACCGACTTTTCTTTGGAGGTGTTCCGTCTCACGGTCTCGATCCTTGTCTTTCTAGGCGTTTTTCTGTTCAAACAAGCCAGGCAGGTTTTCCAGCATTTCTTTCTTCCAGTTGCCAACCATCACGGGATGGATTTCAAATTCTGCGGCGATCTCGCTGACCGTTTTAATCCCCCGGATCGCCTCCAGGGCTACCCTTGCCTTGAATTCTGCCGTGTGTTTTCGTCTTTGTTTCTTCATTGTTCCTCCTGCGGTAAAGAATGATACCATCAGCGAGGAACTGTGTGCACTTCTATAACTTAGCCTGTGGTCCTAATTCTTGGTACCGTCTATGATTGAAGCCAATCTCTACACAATTCTACAAGTTTTGAGCGTGGCCATATTTGAATGTATGCTAATATTCCAAATGTTCCGCTTCAGATGGAAATGGAAAATTTCTCAGTTCACGTTAGCGAGTAATTCGCTTCCTCTGTCTCCGGCGAAAAGACGTGATTGCTGCCGCTTTTTACGTCTGCTTTCCCTGGCCGTCTCCAGTTTCCTGTCTCGTTCTTTGAAAATCTGCGTGTCCCGACCCTCGAGTTTTGCCAACGGAGCAACATATCCGATGGCGCTGTTGAGCCGAGCGGCATTGTAATAATCGATGTAAGTCCTTACCACAGCTCTTGCATCTTCAAGCGACAGCAGCACTCCCGGGCGGATGCATTCACTCTTCAGGGTGTGGTGCCAACGCTCTATTTTCCCGTTGCTTTGCGGATAATAGGGCGAGGTGCGCACATGCTTCATGCCGGTTACCCGGATAAACTCTTTGAAATCCTTAGCGATAAACTGAGGCCCGTTGTCTGAGATAATCCGTGGCGTAACGCTGGGATATCGCTCGCGGGCCCGTTGGATCACCACCTCCACATCCGCCTCGGTCATCGATTCCCGGATCTCCCAATGCACGATATACCTGCTGCAACCGTCGAGGATCGAGCATAGGTAGTAAAACGTGCCACAGATGTTGAGGTAGGAGATGTCGATATGCCAATGCTCATGTGGCTTGAGCGGCTGGACGAAGCCGGTTCCCTTTCGATTGGTCTTTGCCATCCATCTGTTCAGCAGTCCGGCCTGTTTGAGCACTCGATACACGCTGCTGGGAGAAACAGCCACCACATCATCATCGAGCATCATAAAGGTGAGACGCCGATACCCCTCATCAGGATTGGCCCTAACGTATTCGACAATACGATGCTGCTCCCACTGCTCCAGCCAGAAATCACGAGGGAGCAAACCGTTATGCTCGTTCACCTTGCCATAGCGCTGCTGCCACGTGCCGTATTTGCTCGCGGACAAACCGACCCAGTCAAGCAGTCGATAGGCCGGCAGCTCTGCTCTTTCTACCCAATAGGAGATGAAATCAACAATAGCATCCCGCGTGTCGTGGGGTACCCAGGTCCCCTTCAAAGCTCCCCAAGATTTTTTTTAGCTTGATGTGTTCTTCCATCAGCTCCGAGAGCACCTCATTCTTGGTCTGGAGCTTTTTCTCAAGCGCTTCTATTTTCCTGGATTGCTGGTCAGCAGCTGCGCTCCTCACTGTCTCAAAGGCTGCCGCTCCATTTTCAAAGAACTCTCTTTGCCACCGGTAAAAGACCGTTGGCTGCAAATGGTACTGATCACAGAGATCGGATACCGGAACCTGATCAACCAGGTGCCGCTTGAGAATGGCCACCTTCTCTTCAGGTCGGTAGTTGTATCGCTTCTTTTTCATTGAAATCTCCTTTGTCCAAGTATGCTAACTCGAACTTCGGAAATTTCCAATTCACGCTGAACCTATACACAAATACTTACGAATGTTGACAACACAACCGAGCAAATTAGCGATTCTAAGAAGCTGTTATTGTTCAGTTAAACATTTGGAAACTAGTGATAATTAGCTATTAAAACGCATTATCAATCACAACATATCTATTTAAAAACTGGATAATTTTGACTGATTTGAAAATTGCATGTTACAATTTTTTTTCATTCTATTATCTTACATGATAGTGCTAATTTAGCTTCCTATCAAAAGGACCTTATCTTTACACGGGATGCAATTAATTTTAAGAATGCAGCTAACAACAAAGACATCCTCTTTTGGATTAGCGCTTCTTTAACTAATATTGAAATATTATTGTAGTAAGCTTCGCCAGTTGATTTTGACTGAAAATCATGTATACGATAGTCCAATAAAACATCTTTTAGGTTTGCGAATTTTACACCTGGGTTTCTAGCCATCCTCAACCATAATTCAATATCTTGACAATAACGAGTTTGCTCATAACCATTATAAGATAACAATATATCACGTCGTATAGTTACAGAAGGATGACAAATTGCAATTTTATACGGCAGTCTCCTACGTATAGCAGAATTCTCCAGCGGCAAAGTAATTATTTTTGTATCGCTATTTTTTCCATTAATAATCCTAATAGCTGATCCGACTATCGCTACATCAGGATTATTCTCCAAATATTCGATCTGTTTTTCCAACCTTTTAGAGTGAGAAATATCATCAGAATCCATTCTTACGATATATTTTGAATCTGCTTGCAACAATCCAAAATTTAAATTATACGATAAGTTACGTATTGGTGTTCTATATAATTTTATCCTAATGTCTTTATATGAAAGAATAATATCTAATGATCGATCAGTAGAACAATTTTCTACAATAATAAAATCAAAATCAACAAATGTTTGATTCAGAATACTATCAATAGCTTCATTAATAAATAATTCAGAATTATTTACACACATCACAACGGACGCTAACTTTCCAAATGTATTCCCCATTATTTCGTCTTTTTGATGAAAATTAAAATTGTAGATGATATCACTAGTGTCCCAACGTTTAGCTGAACAGTAATTATCCACCGGCAAAGCCGGTGGCTTTAGATTTTGAACCGCTTAAAGCGGTATGTTAAAAAGATTTACTGACCACCATTCTGTTGTCGTCCTATTTGAAGAGTGTTAATTGCTCGAGGCGATCGTCTTCCTTTTCTTGGTCTCGGCTATATGCTCGAACAACCTCCTCTTCCGTGCCAACAGTTGAGACCAAATAGCCTCGTGCCCAGAAGTGCATTCCATTGTAGTTCTTTTTCTGACCTATGTAAGTACGCGCAATGTGCATTGCGCTTTTTCCCTATATATACCACACTACTTGGGAAACCGCGTATTTCGGTGGTATTGAGATCAACATGTGAATGTGATCCAGATGGAGATGTCCTTCCAGCAGTTTGCTCTCTTTCTGTCTGGCTAATTCGTGAACACTTCACCAAGGTGCTTCCGCAACTGGCCATAAAGAGCTTTCTTCCGACATTTCGGTATCCAAACCACATGGTACTTGCATTCCCACTTCGTGTGGCTTAGACATTGAGTGTTGTTTTCATGAAGCCTCCTTCTCGTGATTTTGACCGGTCTACGAATCTGGAGGCTTCTTCATTTTTCCGGAACTGTCAATCTGTTATAGCCCCCCCGGCAAAGCCGGGGGTTTTCCTAAGGGAAATAACAACTGTTTAGATTGGCCGGTTTGATAGGTTGTGTAATCACTGTCCGTAAGTTTTTGTAATATTAGTATACCTTCAAATATGGTCACGCTTTAAACCTGTAGAATTGTGTAGAGACTGGTTTCAATCTTGAGACTTTTCTTCATGATGGCTACGAGCAGATAGACCGAAACAGCGATCCA
>WBUQ01000086.1 GCA_008933635.1 Desulfobulbaceae bacterium
GCGATGATGCTGTGTCTGGCTTTCGGCCTGCAGGGCCTTCCCTTCAACGGCCATCTCTTTGCCGGATGGGGCCTGGCGGTCTGGCCGGTGGCGCTGGGAACGGGTTACCGGCTGCTGTATCTGGTGGAGAACCGCTGGCCGGTCCAACTGGCAGGTTTCTGGCATGCCGGTTCGCTGGTTCTGCTGCTGATCCTGCTCAGCCACGAGTCGGCGTGGCTGATGCGGCGTCTGATCGGTTTTGCCGAAGCCTGGCAGCTTGCCTGCCTGGGGCTGGTGCCGGCAGCGGCGATATTTGGCCTCGCCAGGTGGGGTGACCGGCTGAAGTGGCCCTGCGGGGTGTTCCCGCAGGCGTATCTGTTCATCGGGCCTTCGCTTGCCGCCGGCTGGCTGGGGGTGTGGAATATCTTTGCCGCCAGCCGCAGCGGCGACCCCGATCCGCTCCCGTATCTGCCGCTTGTCAATCCGCTCGAGTTGAGCCAGTTCCTCAGCCTGATAGTCATCCTCTTCTGGGGCCGGATCATCGAACGGCTGGACCTGCCGCCGCCTGCCGGTATGACCGGCCGGATGACCCCCCGCCTGGCCGGCGTCGTCGGCTTCCTGGCCCTGAACGGGGTCGTGGCGCGGATGGTCCATTTCTATGGCAACGTCCCCTATACCCTGGAGGGCCTCTCCCATTCGTCCGTCTTTCAGGCGGCGCTGGCCGCCCTCTGGTGTACCTGCGCCCTCGTCATCACGGTCTGGGCTGCCCGCCGCGGCGACCGGGTATTGTGGTTCGTCGGTGCAGCCCTGCTGGCCCTGGTGGTGGTCAAGCTGTTCGTCATCGATCTGGCCGGCACGGGGACGGTGGCCAGGATCGTCTCCTTCCTCGTGGTCGGCGGCCTGATGCTGGTCATCGGGTATTTCTCGCCGCTGCCGCCGCTGAAAAAGGAGGAGCGATGAACCGCCTGCGGCTGGCCGCGGCACTCCTCCTGTTGGCTTCGGCGCCGGTATTGGCCGGCGACCTCGTGCGGCAGGATTTCGCCTACGGCATCGAACTGGAAACCGAGGCTGGAGCAGCCATTCACTCCCTGGTAATCCCGGACGAGGTATACCTGTCGGTCAGCCGTTATGATCTCGGCGACCTCAGGGTACTGAACGCCGATGACGAGGTACTGCCGCATGCCGTGCGCTCGCCCGCCGGGGATGACATGAACGGCGGAAAGCGGGCCGCGGTGCCGTTCTTTCCGCTGACCGGTATGGCGGAAGCACCGGGACGGGACGGCCTGGCGGTTACCGTCAGGAGGGGCGCAGACGACCTGATCGTCGGGATTGCCTCGGCAACGCCTGAGAAGGGGGAGGGGCCGGCCGCGTACCTCCTCGATCTCGGCAAAGGACACTCGGCTGTCGCCGCCCTTGAGCTGCGCTGGAAAAATGCCGGGCTGCCCATCACGGCTGTCAGCCTGCTCGAGAGCGATGACCTGGTGCTCTGGAGGCCCGTCGTCGAATCGGCGATTCTCGCCGATCTCGAATACGGAGGACATCGCGTGGTCGCGCGGGATATCACCCTTCCCGCCCCGGTCCGGCGTTACCTGAAACTGGTCGTGAAAGGACAGGGGCTCCTGCCGGATCTGGCAGGGATCGAGGCTGTTGCAGAAGGTCCGGCGACGGAAGCGGCGCGGAGTTGGGCTCCCCTTCGTCGCGGCAGGATCGGGCGGGAGGATGGCCGCAGCTTCGTCGACTACCAGGAGGAGTTTCACCTGCTCGCCGACCGGGCGAGACTGCGGTTCGCCGAGGCCAACAGCATGCTCAGGGCCTCGGTGCAATCCCGCCCGGACAGCCGGTCGCCATGGATCACCCGCTGTTCTGAGGTCTTTTACGCGCTGCAGGTGGAGGGCGCGGCGATCGCCCGCGATGTCTGCGCGTTTCCGCCGACTGCCGACAGGCTGTGGCGTCTGCAGATCTTCGAGGACGGGGTCGGGGTAGACAAAAGCGAGCGTGTTCCGTCGCTGGAACTGGGGTGGAGGGCGGCGGAGCTGCTGTTTGTGGCCCGGGGGGAAGCGCCCTATACCCTCGTCTTTGGCAGCGGCAAGGCCGGTGGCGGCGGGATGGGAGGCGAGTCGCAGATGCTCCTCGAGACTGTAGCGGACAGCGAACAGAAAATGATGCGGCATGCAAGGGCCGGAAAAAGATTCGAACTTGGCGGCGAAAGGGCGCTGCAGCCCCTGCCTCCGCCCCTGCCATGGCGGCGCTGGCTGCTGTGGGCCGTCCTTGGGGCCGGTGTCGCGCTGCTGGCGGCCATGGTGCGGCACCTCTGGCTGGAGATGCGACGGCCATAGTGGTGGCGGGCGGATTTCCAAACAGTCGTCTGGCCGGCAGCATTCTGGCGGAAATCCCCGCCGGCACGGTCAGCCGGCCTGCTCTCCCGAATCTGATTCCGCCCGCAGCAGCGGGGCGTAGAGCTCCCCACGGACCATATCGGTAAAGTGCCTGATTTCGGGATCCGGCACGTTCATTGCCAGCAATGCCTGCCGGGTGATTTCCAGCCCGGCCTCCAGCTCAGGCTGGACCACCCCGTGTACGCCGAGGTCCCGCAGCAGATGCATATGGTCCGGACCTACCGAACGCGCGACGATATGCAGGCGGGGATTGATTGCCAGCGCCTGCTCGGCGATGGTCTTGGTGATGATCGCCGACGGGGTGGTGATGATCAGCACCCTGGCGCTGGCGATCTCGGCAGCCTCGAGGACCAGGTGCTGGCTGGCGTCGCCGAAGACCAGGGGCATCGCCAGTTCCTTGAAGTGGTGCACCTGCATGCTGTTGAATTCAATGATGACAAATTCCAGGTTGAGGCTTTTCAGGACCTGGGCCGTATAGGAGCCGGTCTGCCCGCCGCCGGCGATCACGACATGGTCATGGAGACCGGTATCCGGGAGGTTGACGGTCTGCAGCGTTTCGTGGCGGAAGAATTTTTTCTTCAGCGCATACAGCGGTGCGGTGAGACTTGACACGGCCGGGGTGAGGAGCATGGTGAAGATGGCGGTGTTCAGCATCAGGGAGTAGAGGTCGTTGTCGATCGACCGGCTGCTCAGACCGACCCTGGCGAGGACGAAGGAGAACTCGCCGATCTGGAACATGCCCAGGCCGACGGCCAGGGGGATGACGTTGCCGTAACCGAATAACCGTGCCAGGCTGGCGAAGATCAGTCCCTTGCCGAAGATGATCAGGACGACGAGGATGATTTCCTCCTGGAGATGGTCGATGAGGAAGGCCGGATCGAGCAGCATGCCCACCGAGACGAAGAACAGCAGGCCGAAGATATCTCGCAGCGGGATGATATCGCTCAGGGCCTGATGGCTGTATTCCGATTCGCTCAGCACCATGCCGGCGACGAAGGCGCCGAAGGCGAAGGAGAGGCCGGAGAGATAGGTGGCATAACCGACACCCAGCCCGATGGCGGTGACCGAGAGCAGGAAGAGTTCACGCGAGTTCCAGGAGGCGATATAGGCCAGGAGCCGGGGAATCAGCCTGGTGCCGACGACGACCATTGTCGCCAGGAAGACCGCGGCCTTGAGGACGGCCCAGGCGACGAGCGGCATGCCGGCCTGCGGGTCGCTGATCTGGGGCAGGATGATCATCAGCGGGATGACCGCCAGGTCCTGGACGATCAGCATGCCGACCATCACCCGGCTGGAGAGCGTTCCCATCAGTCCCCTGGCCATCATGGTCTTGAGGATGACCATGGTGCTCGACAGGGACATGATCGAGCCGATCCACAGGGATGGAATATTGCCATAGCCCAGCCAGCGGCCCACGACATAGCCGTAGGCGATGGTCAGCAGCATCTGGATCGGCGTGCCGATCAGGGCGACGTTGCGTACCGGCTGAAGATCGCGGAAGGAGAACTCGAGGCCGAGGGCGAACAGGAGCAGGGCGACACCGATCTCGGCCAGCAATTCGATGTCATGGATTTCGGTGACCGTTATCCCGCCGGTATGAGGGCCGACTAGGATGCCGGCGAGGATGTAGCCCAGGATCAGCGGCTGCTTCAGGCGCTGGGCGACCAGTCCGCCGATGAGGGCGGCAACGATGATGACGGCGATATCGGCAGCAATTCCCATTTCAGTTCCTGTGCGAGAGGGGACCGGACAACGGCATCCGGGAGTATACAAGGGCTTGCGCCCACTGTAAAGCGCTGCCGGGAGGAGGGTGGGCGGCAACGGTCCGGCTGCCGCCGGACCAGTCGCACTGAGGGGGTATCAGTTGTTCGAATAGGACGAACTGTCGTTCATCCCTGCGCGGGCGTCCGGATTCAGTCGGCCTTTCTCGACGGCTTCCTTTTCCCACTGTCGGACCAGGGTTGCCTTGAACCGCTGCTTTTCGGCGATCTCCTTCTGCAGGTCTACCCCGGCCAGGGCCTGGGCCTTCTCCTTGGTGGAGAAATCGGGTGCCTGGTAGCCGATCACCCCATGTCCGGCAAGGACTGCCGCCAGCTTGATCCGGGCCTGCTGGGCGAGATCGCCTGCGCCAGCGAGCAGCCGCAGGGTCTCTTCCGGAGCATGGAAGAAACTGCCATGGCTGGCGATCGAGTAATCCCAGCGCCACTGGCCATGGCGGATATCCTGCAGTATGTCCTGCATCTCCGCCTCGGTCGCCCCGGCCTCCCAGGCGCGACCGGCCTCGAGGTGCGCCTTGGCCAGGCCGTTCATCGCCATTTCCATCAACTCTTCCTTGCGCTCGAGCTTCAACCTGACAATGGCCTTGAACTCCTCTTCCGTTTCCTGGTGGCAGTTCAGACAGGTGTTTTCGATGTCGTCGAGCGGGTTGCCGACATGGTGGCTGGAAAATTTGACGGAGCCTTGCTGAATGTACGGCATATGGCAGTCGGCGCAGGCGACGTCGCGGCGGCTATGGATGCCGGTGGTGTAGAGCTCGTAATCGGGGTGCTGGGCCTTCAGCATCGGGGCCTTGCTGATGGCGTGGATCCAGTCCGAGAAACCTTTGAGGTCATAGTATTCCTCGATACTTTCTCCCTTGAAACCGTTTGCCCAGGGGAAGGTCACGGTATTGACGACCTGTTTCCCGCCATTGGCATCGGTTTCTTCCCTCTTCTGGAAATAGTACTCGCTGTGGCACTGGGCGCAGACCAGCGAGCGCATCTGCTGGTGGGGAATCCGGTCGAACCTGACACCGGCGGATTCGAGGCCTTTCTTCAGCCAGGGGCGACTGAGGACGAGGTTGCCGGTCCTGCTGTCATGGCAGTCGGCGCAGCCGACGGAGTTGACCACCTCGCTGCCGAACCTGGCCCATTTGCCGGTGAAATATTCCTTTTCACCGACTCGTCCGATCAGCCTCGGGACATCGGGGGATTTGCAGCTCCAGCAGGCGGTGGGCGAGGGGCCGGTGGTCGGGCTGACCGGGGCGCCGGTCCGCAGGGTGTTGATATTGTCCTGAAGGGCATAAAAGTGACTGCGCGGTGCGTTATAGTCGCTGGCGAAGCCGTAACCGGCCCAGAGCACGGCCAGCTGCGGTTTGTTCTTCAGCATGTCGTCGATCTTTACGCTTTCGCTGGTCTTTTTCCAGGTTTCGTATTGGCGGGGATAGTATCTGGCCCACTCCTCGCTGCGGGCCTCCACCCCCTGTTCCTTGATCACCGGGCTGGTGTTGAGCGTCTTGCGTTCCTCCTCCTTGCCGTTGATCGAGTTGGCGAGCAGAATCATCGAGGCGATTGCCACTATGGAGCATCCGAGCAGTACCCTGGTCGTGTCCATCTTTTCTCCTGTTATTGCAGTTCTCTTACCCCGAGGTTGTAGGGAGTGGCCGACAGCCCTCTGACCAGGCCGTGGGGGACGTCGCGGTGGCATGTCCAGCAGCGGATGTCGTCGGAGTCCGCAATCCCATGGAAATCATGGTAGCTGTCGCTGTTGTCGCGCAGAAGCATGGCCAGCCGGGCATGGCAGGACATGCAGTTGGTCTGGACCCTGGCGGCGCCGTCGGCGCTGATGGTGATCCGCTGCCTGTAGGTGCCGAGCGTGAAAGCGGTGGCGTGATTCCAGCCGTCGCGTGCCTTGGCCAGATATTTGGCGACCGCATCGCCGGTCGGCAGATGGCAGTCGATGCAGGTCGCACTCCGGGCGTGGGAACTGTGCTGCCAGGTGGCGTACTGGGTGTTCATCACGTGGCAGTTGATACAGGCCTTCGGGTCGGCCGTGAGGTAGGACAGCGCCTTTGATATCTTGATCAGGTATATGGACAGGCCGAGGGCGGCAATGACGGTCAGCGAGGTGACATATTCGATGGGTTTTCTCGATGGTATAGCGTAGCGGCCTGCCCTGCCGGTCGCTGCAGCTCCGGTTGTATGACACGCCGTTCCGGTGTTCATCTGGCGGGCATCGCGCCGGTCATGGCTCATCAGCTGTTCTGCAGGATTTCCTTGACGGTGTTGCCATCGACGGCGCTGCCGAAGTGGGCCATGATCGGTTTCATCGCCTGCATCTTGTTGGCGAATTTCGAGAAATCGATATTGGCGGCTATCCAGGCGGCGACCTCTTCCCTGCTGGCCTGCCGGGGGAGATATCCTTCCATGATCGTCAGGAAGTCGGACGATTCCTGTCCGGCCGAGGCGAGCAATTCTTTCTCCGACTTGATCAGTTTTTTGATGATGGCGATGACCTGCTCATCGCTCAGAACCTTCTGGGGTTGGCGCTGGAATTCGCCGATAAGTATGCGGACAGCGCCGGTTCTGGCAGTGTCCCTGGTCTTGATAGCCGTTTTCAGTTCTGCCTGGACGGTCTCCTGCAGGCTCATAGTTCCCTCTCAGAATATGTGATGGTGTGGCCGCCGGCGGCAATCGGTCAATGAAGAAATGCGCGAATGGATGGCCGTATTGAAGTTCTCACGGGGAAAACCGGTTGTGTAAAAATACCACGGCGGAGGACGAAAAACCATGCTCTCGAATACTTCGTCTGTCCGGCGGGAGTTACGGATGATGCGGTGGCTCGCCCCCGGATGTGGCTTTAACAGGAAAATCCTCATGCAGCTGACACGGCTGTGTCTTTATCTCAAGGACCTCGCCGAGTTCATGCCAGCGGGCGATGATCCCGTCGAAAACGCTGCCGAACTGATCCTCTTCGACGCCGAAGCGGCACGCCTCCGCCCTGGCCGTATGCAGCTGTGCCGGGGTGGGTTGGTCCTTCCGGCAGATTTCGGCGATACGGTGGGCGAGGTTGAGCAGCTGGGCGATTCTCCGGGTTTTGCCGGTCCCCAGGTCGGCATGGTCAAGGTCGTCGTAGAAGCCGGCAGCCAGGGCGAAATGCGCCGGCAGTCCCCAGTCGAGGAAGAGTTCGACGGACAGTTCCGGACTGCTGATTTCAAACGCCTGCTTTTCCCTTGTCTCGCGGTTGACCTTGTCGGGTGAATCGGCAAGGATTTCGGCATATTCCCGGGGAAAAGAACTTGCCAGGGCCAACTCGCCGATATCGGAGAGCAGCGCGCAGACGAAAATTTCTTCCGGGTCGAATTCTCTTTGCTGTTCCGCGATGGTTCTCGCGGCAATGGCCGTTAGCAGGGCAGTCGACCAGAAGCTGTCGTAGTCGAAATTGTCGCACCTGCCCTTCTTGTTGCGGGAAAGGAGAGAGAAACCGAGGGCCAGGTTGACAACGGTCTGCATGCCCAGCTTGACCGTAGCCTTCTGGACCGAAGCGACCTGGATGCCGGTAGCGAGAAATGCGGCGTTGGCGTATTTCAGCAATTCGGCCGACAGGGCCGGGTCGGTCTCGATCACCCGGGCGATATCGTTGAGCGAGGTAGTCTCGCTGCGACACAGACGGATCACTTCAAGGGTCGTCCTTGACGGTGTGGGCAGGGTTTTCCCCTTGTTGAGTCTGTTGAAGACCTCTCTTCTCGTGTTCATCTGTTGTTGCCCTCCATGCTGAAGCCGCTTCAGGTCGGACGGATCAGCGCTGCCGGCGCTTCCTGAAGTGGTCGTTTGTCGGAAACCGTACCTTGATCCTATCGCAATCGCTCGGCCGATACAACCGCTTCCCGCGAAAATGTGGCCATGCCGGCCATACCGGCGGATGTCTGATCCGGACAGTGGCTTTCTCCGCGCCGTGATCAGGTTTGCGCTGACGTCCGCTATCGTTCTGCGACCGGGCTTGTCGTGAAGAACGCATGGGGCAGAACGGATGACCGCAACCGATGGATGCGGCCCGCCCGAGGCGTGGGGGAGGACGACTGTGTGCCCGTATGGCGCCACGGAAGGTGATCCGGGAGAAAACCGCATTGACCCGCCTGCAGGGATATGCAGGGCAGGCAGAGGGGAAAGGTCTGACCAGCGTGCCACGCCAGCGCCGGTGGGAAGTGGCGGGGCGGCGGCAGGAAAAGTTTCTGATAAGTAGTTATGAATAAATGAGAATTGATCCTAAAAAATTGCAAAGAAAATGTGTTGACGAATGAGTTTTTTTGGAATAATGGTTTATCTAAATACTTAATGCACTTTATTTGTAAAATTGATGCATATACTTCATTTGCAAAATTGATAAGTGCACTCCGGATCATCAACAGGCAGATATCACCGGTATCCTTATCTTCGCAGTTCCAGAGAACGCTTTGTTGCTAGAGCAAGAAAAGCACGCTTTACGGGCACGTTAACCCGTTAGTTGTCCGTTTTACAGGGGAAAAATTTTTCGGTTGGCAGTTTTTCTGAAAAGGTCGTCCCCCATGCAGCGCATTTTCCAGCAGTGCAGATCGGTTATCAGCCAGGCAAAGCTCGAATATGAGCCGGAAGGGCGATTGTTGTGCCGGGCTCAAAGTAAAAAATTTAAATATAACAATAAAATATCATTTTTCACCCTTGTTTGTTGTCTGGATGGGATGGGAGTAGCTCAACTGTAATACTGAACAAAGGAGGTGGATCAATAAAAAACCGCAGGACATGAAACAAGGTTTGCTGATCACAACTTAACCTACGAGAAAAGGAGTGGGAAATGGGGCAGACGATGCAAAAAGAACCAACGCAAGCGTGGGTGACTGTTTTTGCAGGAATGGCAATCAATCTCTGCCTGGGCATACTCTATGCCTGGAGTATGTGGGGAAGTGCTCTGGTCAGCGAAGTGACGCTGGCTCCGGGAGATATTATTACCGATACTGCAGTAATCCAGGCCGCCAAGGCAACGGATGCCGATAAGGCCCTGCCTGGTGTCATCATTGTCAAGAAAGCGGAAGAAGTGCAGCGCGCCGATAAGCTGAAAGTAAAGCTCGGCAGCAATCCGAAGGAAGGATATACCCTGTTGAGCGACGTCAAGGCGCAAGGCGCCGAGTTCAGGGCGGGTGATATCGTCACCAAGGCCGGCGAGCCGATGACCGGCATGAATGAAGGCTGGGTCTATCTGAACAATGCTGAAGCGGCCACGCCGTTCTCCCTCTGTGTCATCATCTTCGCCCTGCTGATGATCCCCGGCGGCAAGATCCAGGATAAGATCAGCCCGAAATTCGGCGCCACCCTGGGCGGCCTGTTCCTGGCGGTCGGCTGTATCATTGCCGGCATGATGCAGAGCTACACCGGTTTGGTCATCGGGTTCGGTATCTTCGGCGGCATCGGCATGGGCATCGGCTACGCGGCGCCTACCCCGGCTGCCCTGAAGTGGTTCGGACCGCACCGGCGCGGCCTGATAGCCGGCATCGTTGTCGGCGGCTACGGTGGAGCGGCGCTCTATATCGGCCCGCTGGCCAAATATCTGATCAGCAGCTTTGGTATCACCCAGAGCTTCGTCATCCTCGGGATTCTCTTTGCCTGCGTCGTCGTCATCGCCGGCCAGATGCTCAAGATACCGCCGGCAGGCTATGTCCCGCCGACGATTGCCGGGGGGAACGTGGCAACCAAGGGCTCGACCATCACCAACTGGGAGCCTTCCGAGATTGTCAAGACCTGGCAGTTCTATGCCCTGGTCCTGATGTTCATCTTCACCACGCAGTCGGGCCTGCTGATCATTGCCAACGCTGCCGGCCTGCTTGCCAAAACCGGCGCCAAGATCCCCTTCTTTGCCGCCAACGCCTGGCTGCTCGTGTCCTACGGCGGTTTCGTCAATGCCGCCGGCCGTGTCGGTACCGGTTTCTATTCCGACAAGATCGGCCGTCTGAATGCGTACTGCCTGAACTGCGGCATCTCCGCCCTGTGCCTGTTCGCCCTGCCGTATATCATCGGCTCGCAGAGCATCCTGCTGCTTTTCATCGCGGTCGGTATCGCATACTGGCAGTACGGCGGCGGACTTTCGCTGATGCCTTCTTTCGCGGCCGACTTTTACGGCCCGAAGAATCTGGGCATGAATTACGGTCTTATCTTCATCGGCTGGGGTCTTGGCTTCTTCATGGCCCGACTGGGCGGAACGATCAAGGACATCACCGGCAGCCTCGACAATGCGTTCTATATTTCCGGAGCCCTGCTGGTTATCGCCGTTATCCTTGCCAGGCTCACCAAGAGGCCAATGTATCACGGCGAGACCGCTGTATGATTGATGGCGGGCGGGTGGACGCTGCGTCTGCCTTCCCCTGAGTTCATCCATTACGTAAGAGGAGTGCGTATATGACTGAGAACAAGAAAGATGTCGTTGAAACTTCAGAAGCTGAAATCGCGGTACATTGGCAGGAAGAAGCATATTATCATGCATCTCCGGGGTTTATCGGACAGGCCAACCTGACGGATGAGTCGATCTATGAAAGATTTTCTCTCAAGAATTTCCCCGATTACTATACCGAGTTCGCCGAACTGCTGACCTGGTACAAGTACTGGGATCAGGTCCTCGACACCAGCGACGCCCCCTGCTTCAAATGGTTCAAGGGCGGCCTGATCAATGCCAGCTACAACTGCATCGACCGTCATCTGAAGGCCAACAAGAACAAGACGGCCATCCACTTCGTCTCCGAACTGGAAGAAGAGGCGATCCAGCACATCACCTATCAGGAACTCTATGTCCGGGTCAACGAGTTTGCCGCCCTGCTGCGCAACACCGCGAAACTGAAACGAGGCGACCGGGTGACGATCCATATGCCGATGTCGCCGGAACTGCCGATCACCATGCTGGCCTGCGCCCGTCTCGGCGTGATCCATTCGGTGGTCTTCGGCGGCTTCTCCGCCAGCGCCTGCGCCGACCGGATCGTCGACTCCCAGAGCCGGGTCCTGATCACGATGGACGCCTACTACCGCGGCGGCAAGCTGCTCAACCACAAGGCAGTCGATGACGAGGCCTGCCAGATCGCCGCAGAGGGAGGGCAGACCGTCGACACCCTGCTCATCTGGCAGCGCTATCCCGGCAAGTATTCGTCGGATTCGCCGATCGTCGAAGGACGCGACGTGATTGTCAACACCGAGCTGAAAAAATACTACGGTGTGCGGATCGAGCCCGAGAGGATGCTGGCCGAGGAGCCGCTCTTCCTGATGTATACCTCCGGCACCACCGGCAAGCCCAAGGGATGTCAGCACGGCACCGGCGGCTACCTGGCGTATGTCACCGCCATGTCGAAATATATCCAGGACATCCATCCTGAGGACGTCTACTGGTGTATGGCAGACATCGGCTGGATCACCGGTCACTCCTTCATCGTCTACGGTCCGCTGGCTCTCTGCGCCTCGACCGTCATCTACGAAGGCGTGCCGACGTATCCCGATGCCGGTCGCAGCTGGCGGATCGCCCAGGCCCTCGACGTCAATATCTTCCACACCGCGCCGACGGCCATCCGGGCCCTGCGAAAGGTCGGACCGGACGAGCCGGCCAAGTACAACTACAATTTCAAGCACATGACAACCGTCGGCGAGCCGATCGAACCCGAAGTCTGGAAATGGTATCAGAAAGAGGTCGGCAAAGGCAAGGCGGTCATTGTCGACACCTGGTGGCAGACCGAGACCGGCGGCTTTCTCTGTTCGACCGTCCCGGGAATTCAGCCTATGAAACCCGGCAGCGCCGGTCCCGGTGTCCCGGGTATTCATCCGATCATCTTCGATGAGGATGGGAAGGAGATCCCGGCCGGTGCAGGCAAGGCTGGCAATATCTGCATTCAGAACCCATGGCCGGGGATGTTCCAGACGATCTGGGGCGATCGTGCCCGCTTCGTCAAAAACTACTTCGAGCGTTACTGCAAGAACCCCAACAGCAAGGACTGGCGCGACTGGCCGTACCTGACCGGTGACGCCGCGGTACAGGCTCCGGATGGCTACTACCGTATCCTTGGCCGAATCGACGATGTCATCAACGTTTCAGGACACCGTCTCGGCACCAAGGAGATCGAGTCGGCCGCACTGACTGTCCTCGAGGTCGCCGAGGCTGCCGTCGTGCCGGTCGCCCACGAGATCAAGGGCAAGGAGCCGGATCTCTATGTCTCGCTGAAACCCGGTTTCAAGCCTTCCGACGAGATTGTCAAGAAGGTCGATGACGCCATTGTCCACCAGATCGGCAAGATCGCCAAATGCCGCAAGGTCTGGATCGTTCCGGATATGCCCAAGACCCGCTCCGGCAAGATCATGCGGCGCGTTCTTGGCGCCATCTCCAACCACGGCGATGTCGGTAACGTCATGACCCTGGCCAATCCAGAGGTTGTCGAGGAGATCAAGAAGATGGTAGGATAACGGGCATATTCGATTGAATATCTGCCTGTTCGGGAGGGCGGAGGTCAGTCCTGCGGCCTTCGCCCTCCCGTTTTTCATGGAATCCGAAAGAGAGAACGATGTCCTCACCGCTGGCCGTGCCTGTACCGTTTCTGCTTCACTATCCCGGTTCGTCGGTGGATGATATCGCCGTCTTCTGCGTCGCCGTCCTGGTTGCGGTCACTGTCAGTGCAGAGAGCCAGGGCTTTGCCGCCACCTTTCTCGGTGACAGGAAGACCGGCGGCGGAAAGCGTTTTCATTTCAACTGCTTTCTCCACCTCGACCCGATCGGCACCCTCTGTTTTTTCATCGCCGGCTTTGGCTGGGCCAGAGGTGTGGAGATCGATGCATCGCAATTCAAGCATCCGCGCGTGTACCTGGTGCTGAGCCGCCTGGCGGGCCCGATGGGCAATTTCATGGCCGCCAGTATGGCAGCCAGCGTCCTTGCCCTGCTCGGCAGCCTCGGCTACGAGGACAAGACCTTCTCTTCCCTGGTCGTCGTGAATCTGATGACTGCAGTCTACGGGTGCATCTGCATTTATCCTCTGCCGGGATGGTCGGTCCTGTCTGTGCTGCTGCCGGGGTTCAGTCGTGGGGAAACGCTGGCACGGTACGGCCGCATCGGCGGGCCGTTCCTGCTGATCGCCTGGTTCTTTCTGGCCAGGATGTCCGGTAAGGACATGGTCGGCGCGGTTCTCAATCCCCTTATCCAGTCCCTGGCCGGTTTTCTCGCGGCACCGATGAACCTGCTTTCCTGAGACGGCGGGGTCACTCCCCCACGACGGGGAAGTCCTCCGCGATATGGTCGGGCAGCTCTTCGGGCAGGTAGTCGAGGAAGCCGAACAGGCATTCCTCGAGATCCTGACAGCGCCTGAAGTTGGCGACGATCATCTGTTCCCTGCGCGGGTCGCCTTCGCTGTAGCGTTCGATGATGTAGGCGAGGCGGCTGTCGAGGGTCACGATGACATCGTGCCGCACTCGTTTGTCGGCATAATAGACCAGTTCACGGGCATTGAAGACGCCCTGGCGGTAGCGATCGATCGAGTAATCGGAGAGGATGACGTGGTCGCGGACGATCTCGCCGATCTCAGGGAATCCGAGATCCCGGCAGATCTGCTCGCCGACCTCGGCATGCCGGCATTCCTGCTGCAGGCATCGGGTCTTGGCGATGTCGTGGAGCAGGGCGCCGGCGGTCACCAGCGATGCCGGCGGCAGCGGGGCGACGAGCCTGTCAGAGCGCTCCAGTCCTGACAGCAGGGCCGAGGCCACCCGGGCAACCATCAGGGAATGGGCGCGGATGTTGTCGTACATGGCAAAATCGTCCATATAGGCCAGGCACTGTCTGACGGTCGGGATATTCATCGCTCTGACGATCAGGCCGCGGCACTGCGGCTGCTCAGTTCATGCACCGCCTCGACGGCGATCCGCGCCTGCTCCGGCGGGGTGAACTGGTGGATGCCGTGGCCGAGGTTGAAGATGTGGCCAAAGGCATCCCTGGCCCCTTCGAGTATCCCCTGAATCCGCCGGCGCAGCTCTTCTCTGGGCAGCAGCAGGGCGAAGGGGTCGAGGTTGCCCTGGACCGCCTTGCGGCCGACCCGCCGCACCGCATCCCCGATGTTGATCCGCCAGTCGAGGCCGATGACGTCGGCCCCCGATGTTACCGAGAGGTCGAGCAGCGTGGCGCCGTTGTTGGCGAAGTAGATGACCGGCAGCCCGGTCTGCTGCAGGCCGGTGATGATCTCGCGGACATACGGCAGGGCGAAGCGCTCGAAATCGCAGGGGGCGAGGATGCCGGCCCAGGAATCGAACAGCATCAGGGTCTGGGCTCCCGCCCTGGCCTGGGCCAGGAGATAGCCGAGGGTGGTGCGGGTGATCTTCTCCATCAGGCTGCCAAAAACCTCGGGCTGGGTGTACATCAGTTTCTTGGTCTCCCAGAAGGTCTTCGACGAACCGCCCTCGATCAGGTACGTGGCGCAGGTGAAGGGGGCTCCGGCGAAGCCGATCAGCGGCACCTTGAGCTCCCGGCGCAGCAGGCGGATGGTCTCCATGACGAATCCCGTCGCCTCGTCTGGATCGGGGACGTTCAGCCGGTCGATGGCCTCGCTGCTCCTGATCCTGTCCGGCAGTATCGGTCCATGCCCCTCGTGGAACTCGAGTGCGGCTCCCATCGCCTCGATCGGGATCAGGATGTCCGAGAAGAGGATGGCCGCGTCCATGCCGAGGAGGTCCACCGGTTGCAGGGTCACCTCGACGCAGAGCTCCGGCCGCTTGCACAGTTCGAGGAAAGATACGCTGCCGCGCACCTTCTGGTATTCCGGGAGATAGCGGCCGGCCTGGCGCATCATCCAGATCGGGGTGTAGTCGGTCTTTTCGCCGCGGCAGGCCTTGAGGAAGGTATCGTTCATTGAGGTCACCGGTTGGGGTTCAGGGCTTGTCGTCCGAGGACGGTTTGGCGGCAGGGCCGCTGGCGGCTTCAATTTTCTGCTGCAGTTTACGAGGGACGTAGCTGCAGAATGGTTCCTGGGCGAGGTAGTCGCCGGTCATCGCATAGGCCCGGGCCCGGCAGCCGCCGCAGACGCCGAGGTACTCGCAGCTGCCGCAGTTGTCCTTGTAGCTCTTGAAATCCCGGAGCTTGAGGAAAAGCTCGGAGTGCTCCCAGATATCCCGGAAAGGGGTGGCGAACACGTTGCCCGCCGATTTGGGGAAATAGCTGCAGGGCAGGACCTCGCCGTCGACATCGATCAGGCAGATCAGCTGGCCGGCCAGGCAGCCTTTCGAGCCGCCGGTGGAGAACTGCAGGTTCCGGCGCTTGAAGGAGCTGCCCTCTTCCTTCGCTTTCTGGCGGACGATACGGTAGTAGTGCGGGGCGCAGGTCGGCCGCATCAGCAGTTCGTCCTCCTCTTTTTCCACCTGGTAGTGCCAGTCGAGGATCTCGTCGTAGATCTTTTCCGGGATCAGTTCTTCCATGATGTCCTCGCCGCGGCCGGTCGGCACGATCATGAACATGTACCAGGCCCTGGCGCCGAGGTCCTTGACCAGCCGGTAGATCGCCGGGATCTCGTCCTTGTTGCGCACGGTGAACGAGGAGTTGACGAGGAAGGGGATGCCGTGGGAGTTGAACAGGCGGATGGCGTTCATTGTGCCGTCGAACGCCCCTCTCTGGTTGCGGAAGTTGTCGTGGGTCTCGGCGCGGGCGCCGTCGAGGCTGAGGGACACCATCCTGATGCCGCTCTCCTTGATCTTGCCACAGACGGCGTCGGTGACCAGGGTGCCGTTGGTCGCCATGCACATCCGCAGTCCGAGGCCGTTACCGTAGGCGGCGATTTCGAAGACGTCAGGCCGCAGCAACGGTTCGCCTCCCGACAGGACGACGACCGGACTGGCATAGGCGGCGATATCATCGAGGACGGCTCTCGCCTGATCCAGGGAAAAATCGGGGTGGCCGCCATCCTCGAGCATGGAGGACGAACGGCAGTGGACACACTTGAGATTGCAGCGGCGGGTGATTTCCCAGGCGATCCATTTCGGTTCGAATTCCATGCATGCTCCGCGGATGAGTGGACAGGCTATTGCACGGCCGGGCGTGCCCGGCCGTGACGCACAGTGGTCTTTATTCTTCAAGTGGCTTACTGTATTACCTTTTCCTTTCGGTGAAAAGATAAAAGGAAGAGGCTACCGGCAACTCTAAGCATTGGGAAGGTCGAAATAAAGGGTGCGGGAAGGCGCGATCCGGGCGCCGGACCGGGAAGAACAGGCAGGGGACGCCGTTTCGAGGATTTCTATTTCCACTTGGGTGGAAGTTGAATATACTTCCTCTTCCGCAGGATGTTCTGCGGCAAGAGGAGTGGCGGACCTTCCCGCTGCGATGCAGCAACCGAGATTGACGACAACCGGGCCCTTGACGGCCTGTCGATGAGAGAAAAAGCCATGCCCATTGTTCCAGTTGCCACACAAGACCCGGCCGGCCGGGAACTGCTGTCGAACCTGCGCAACCGTTTCCAGGCGGCCGACCCGTCCTGCCGCACCGCGGTGAAGGAGATTCTTGATCGGGTGCGGGCGGAGGGCGATGCGGCGGTGCTCGAGTATTGCCGGCGTTTCGATGCGCCGGAGATGACCCTTGCCGGCCTGCGGGTGACGGAAGCGGAGATGGGAAACGCCTACAGCCAGGTCGACGACGAATTTCTTGCCACCCTGAACGTGGCGATCGGGCGGATCCGCGGCTTCCATCAGCGCGAGATGGAGGACAGCTGGCTGCAGACCCGCGACGACGGGACAATCGTCGGGCGGCTTGTCCGCCCGGTGGACTCGGCCGGCCTCTATGTCCCTGGAGGACGCAGCGGTTCGACGCCGCTGGTGTCCTCGGTGCTGATGAACGGCATCCCGGCGGGGATCGCCGGGGTCGCGCGGCGGGTGATGGTGACGCCGCCGGACGGCAGCGGCGCGGTCAGCCCGCATCTGCTGGTGCGGCGCAGGAGATCGGCATCACCGAGATCTACAAGGTCGGTTCGGCCTGGGCCATCGCCGCCCTGGCCTTCGGCACCGAA
>WBUQ01000087.1 GCA_008933635.1 Desulfobulbaceae bacterium
TGCTGGTGCTGATCCCCGATGACATCTACCCGGCCCTGAAGGACAGCGATATCGCCGGCCTGCTGGAATCCGGCGGCTTCACGGCGGTCGACACCCTCCGTTTCATGGAAAGCTACGAGGCCGACCGGGAGGTCCTGAGCAACCTGCAGCTGCGCGACTGGTCGGGCGGCTGCGGTGTCCTGATCCTGATGGAATCCTGGATGCCGCCGCTGGTGGCCTTCCTCTCCTACCTCGGCGAGATCCGTGCCGTCATCGGCCCGGAATCGCCGATCGTCATCGAACTCCTCGGCCGGCCGGGGACCGCCCCTTCATCCCCGGCCATCCCCGAAGGCGACTGGCTGGTCTGGACGAGGAAGATCACCGCCCTCGGCGACCCCTTCACCACCCTCGCCCCAATCCGGGGGCGGCGATCATGAGCAGCGTGAACCGGGAGTGTTCCCACCCTCAGGAGAGACAGATAAGATGACGCCGGAAATCGCCATCATGGGCCATCCGAACGAAGGCAAATCCTCAGTCCTGTCAACCCTGGCCGAGGACGATTCGGTACGGATCAGCCCGACGCCCGGCGAGACCACCCATTGCCGGACCTTCCCGGTCGTCATCGACGGGCACGAGGTCCTCCGCTTCACCGACACCCCGGGCTTCCAGAACCCCGGCCGGGTACTGAACATGCTGCGCCAGCTGTCCGGCGACGGCGGCAGCATCGTCCGCCAGTTCCGCGACCTGGCACGCAACATCCCCGAACTCGCCGACGACCGCGAACTGCTGCTGCCAGTCGAGCGCGGCGCCGGCATCATCTATGTCGTCGACGGTTCACGGCCGGTTCGCAACGTCGACCGGGAGGAGATGGAAATCCTGCGTCTCACCGGCAGGCCGCGGATGGCGATCATCAACTGCAAGGAGGAAGGAGAAGAGTATCTCGAGGACTGGAAGGACGAATTCCGCAAGGCCTTCAACGCCAACCGGGTGTTCAACGCCCATCGGGCGACCTATGCCGAACGGATCCTGCTGCTGACCGCGCTGCAGTCCATCGACCAGGACTGGCAGCCGGTGCTGGGCAAGGTCATCGCCACCTTCCAGCACGACTGGGCTGCCCGCAACCGCGCCACCGCCGACCTGATCATCGCCATGCTCGGCGAAAGTCTGAGTTATCGCCTGACGGTTGCGGCGGGCGATGCCGACTCCGACCAGCGCCGGGAGGAGGAACTGCTGCGGCAGTTCAACCGCAGCCTGGCCGATATCGAGCGCAAGACCCACCAGCGGATCAGGTCGCTGTACAAGCACCATATCTTCGACTACCAGCTGCCGCCCCGCTCGATCCTCCGCGAGGACCTCTTCAACGATCGGACCTGGCAGGTCCTCGGCCTGTCGAAGAAACAGCTGGCGCTGCTCGGCGGGATTGGCGGCGCCGCCGTCGGGGCCGGCCTCGATGCCGCCCACGCCGGCCTCAGCATGGGCCTGTATGCCGCCCTGGGCGGGGCCATCGGCGCCATCGGGGCGATGATCGGCGGCGAGACCCTCTCCGCCAACGCCTCCTTCATGGGGATGAAGCTCGGTGGGCAGCAGCTGCAGATCGGCCCGGCCAACTCGATCAACCTGCTCTTCGTGCTGCTCAATCGGGCATTGCTGTTCTACTCCCATACCATCAACTGGGCCCATGGCCGCCGGGATTATGATGCGGCGGCGAAGAAGGATCAGCATACACCGGACCGGATGGGCTTCACCCGGGGCTGGCCGCCCTCCCGGCTCAGGATCTGCAACGCCTATTTCAGGGCCCTGCAGCAGGATGGCGGTGGGGAAAGCCTGCGAACAGAGAACGAGCTGCGGCAGATGCTGGAAGAGGTCCTGCTGGAGATCAGCCAGCGCGAGTAGATCCTGCCGTCCGGCGGAACCGGCGGCCGAACGCTACGGGGGGAATGACCATGGAACGCTG
The DNA here is from genome assembly GCA_008933635.1 of Desulfobulbaceae bacterium. Classification (GTDB taxonomy): domain Bacteria; phylum Desulfobacterota; class Desulfobulbia; order Desulfobulbales; family Desulfocapsaceae; genus Desulfoprunum. Next base: position 1,934 of record WBUQ01000087.1, read on the forward strand.
CATCACCACCGAAAAGCACCCGATCAAACTCTGGCTCCGCGACATCGACGAGGACACCCTGACCCAGGCCAGAAACCTCGCCTCCCTGCCCTTCATCCACAGCCATATCGCCATCATGGCCGATGCCCATGTCGGTTTCGGCATGCCGATCGGCGGTGTCGCCGCCACCCGGGACGTGGTCATCCCCAACGCGGTCGGCGTCGATATCGGCTGCGGTGTCTGCGCTGTCCGCACCTCGCTGACAGAAGTTCCCAGGGAGACGCTGAAGGCCGTCCTCGGGGCGATCCGCCTGGCCGTCCCGACCGGCTTCTCCCACCACCGGCGCAAGCAGGACGCACGGCTGATGCCCGCTTCGGCAAAGGGCAGCGATGTCGATTCGCTGCCAATCGTCAGCCGCGAGTTCGACAATGCCCTGAGCCAGATCGGCACCCTCGGCGGCGGCAACCATTTCATCGAGATCCAGCAGGCGGACGACCGCCATATCTGGATCATGATCCATTCCGGCAGCCGCAATATCGGCTACCGGGTCGCCAACCACTACAACGACCTGGCCATCGAGATCAACCGGAAGAAGGGGGGTGCCTCCGTCATCGAGCGAGAGCTGGCCTTTCTCCCCCTCGATACCGCGGTCGCCTCGCGCTACCTGCAGGAGATGCGCTACTGCGTCGAATTCGCCAGGGCCAACCGGCGCGTGATGATGGAGCGGATCGAGGATATCCTGCAGCGCTACTGCGCCCCGGTCTCCTTCGCCGAGCCTGTCGACGTCGCCCACAACTACGCGGCGCTCGAAAACCATTTCGGCCGCGAGGTCCTGGTCCACCGCAAGGGGGCGACCAGGGCCGGTCGGGGCGAGACCGGGATCATCCCCGGCTCGCAGGGCACGGCCAGCTATATCGTCAGGGGACTGGGCAACGAAGAGAGCTTTTCGTCCTGTTCCCACGGTGCAGGCCGCCGGCTCGGACGCAAACAGGCGCAGAGGCAGCTCGATCTGAAGGCGGAGATCGCCCGGCTCGAGGAACGGCATATCCTGCATGCCATCCGCGGCCGGCGGGATCTGGAAGAAGCGGCAGGGGCCTACAAGGATATCGAGGCCGTGATGGCCAACCAGCGTGACCTGGTTGAGATCGTGACCAGGCTGCAGCCGCTGGCGGTGGTCAAGGGTTAGGTCCCTGCCTACGGGGACAGGCGCTCGATCTGCCAGCCGTCACCGTCTTCCTTCCGGGTGTAGAGGAACCGGTCGTGCAGGCGGTTCTTGCGGCCCTGCCAGAACTCGACCTCATCCGGCCGCACCCTAAAGCCGCCCCAGAACGAGGGGATCGGCACCTTGCCCTCGCCGATCTTGCGCTTCATCTCGTGGAACTTCTGCATCAGCATCTGCCGCGAGGACAGCGGATGGCTCTGGCTCGATACCCAGGCGGCGACCTGGCTGTCCTTGGGCCGCGACATGAAGTACTTTGCCGACTCGCTGGCTGAAATCCGGCGGGCGACGCCGTTGATCTGCACCTGCCGCTCGAGCTCCAGCCAGACGAACAGCAGGCTGACCCGCGGATTGGCGGCCATTTCCTTCGCCTTGCGGCTCTCGAAATTGGTGAAGAAGACGAAGCCGGTTTCGTCGTAGTACTTCAGCAGCACCGCCCGCTGGCTTGGCTGGCCGTCCGCGCCGACGGTGGCCAGGATCATCGCGGTGGGGTCGGGGATGTCGGTGGCCCTGGCCTGTTCGAACCAGGTCGTGAACTGCAGGACCGGATCGGGGGAGAGGCCCGAACGTGCCAGCCCCCCCTTCAGGTAATCACGGCGAAACTGACTGAGATCCATCTCGTACCTCGCTAACCTGCCTGCCTGCGGCAATGCCGCGGCAGGCGATGCCCCCTCAGCCGTTGACGACCTTGATGCCCTCGAGACGCCAGTTCTGAGTGCCGGTGGGACGGGCCCAGGTCCATTCCTCCTCGAACTTCACCGGCGTGGTCATGCTGCCGGAAACCAGTTCACCGCTCTTGTCGTCGACCGTATAGTCGAGAAGATTGGCGACGAAGAGGACGGTGACAAAATCCTCACGCCCGTCGCTGCCGGCGGCGGTGATCTCCACCCGGCGGATGGCGATGCTCTCGAGCTTGTTGATATGCCCCTGACGGCGCATCTCCTCGAACTCCTGAGCATATTCGCCGGCCAGCTGGTCACCGAGGAGATGGCGGTAGGAATCGAGATCCCGCCGCATCCAACCGGCCTGGACCTGAAAGAAGACATCCGAGGCAACTTCGACGAAATACTTCGGATCGAAATTCCGGTCGTTTCGCCTGATCTCGTCAAGGCCCTCATCGACCGCCATGATCCCGACCGGAGGCGGAGGCGGGGGCGCCGACGGCATCTGGAAACCGCCGGAGGCGGGGCCGCGTCCGCCCGGGTACCCGCCCTGGCCATGCTGCCCGCCGGGAAAACCGCCCGGGAAGGGAGATCCGGCCTTCGTTCCCGAGGACATCCTGCGGAAGATGAAATACGCGACGCCGGCCAGCAGCAGGATCGGCAGCAGGCCCATGCCGCTGCCCGGGGCGCCGAACATCGAGCCGAAGAGCATGCCGCCCAGGGCGCCGCCGAGCAGCCCGCCCATCAGTCCGCGGCTGAAGCTGCCTTTCTGGTTGTTCATCCCGGACGGCGGCACGGACGAGGCCGGGGCTTTTTTGGTGGGCATGCTGAACGATTTGCCGCCGCCCTTCGAGCGGGCATCGGCGGTATCAGCCATGAACCCCGTCTCAAGCAGCGACAGCGCGAAGAAGACGAGGATCAACGGCAGGATTTTTTGCCATACGGAGTACATGATTCATCCTTTTGCAGAAATTGACCATTATCGCGTTATGCGACATTCACAAGACGACGACATTGTAGCAGGAGGCCGGATGTTTGTCATCGGAAAACCGGCTCGCCCGGCGGCCCTTGCTTTGCGGCAGGGCCCATGATTGCAGGAAGTGCGGGTTGAAATCGGATCAGACGCCGTCCAGAACCCGGCGGACGGTCAAGGCCAGGTTGGTCATCGACAGGGGCTTCAGCATCAGTTCGCGGATGCCGATCCGTTTCGCCTCGCCGCCATCGATCGCGGCGGAGTAGCCGGTATGGAGCACGACAGGCATGCTGGGACGCTGCCCCAGCACCTCCCGGGCGAGCTCCATCCCGCTCATCTCCGGCATGGTCTGGTCGGTGATCAGGAGGTCGAAGGCATAAGGGCGGCTGAGAAAACATCGCAACGCCTCGGCGCTGCTGGTCATGATCTCGACGGTATACCCGAGGTTGTGCAGCATTTCGCCGGCCATGAATGCAAGGGTCTCCTCGTCGTCCACGACGAGGACCCTCTCCCTGCCCCGCGGCATCTCAAAGGGGCTTTCCTCGGCAGTTTCGGCCTGCCCGAGATCGACGCAGGGAAAGTAGAGGTGGAACTGGCTGCCGACCCCTTCCTCGCTTTCCACCCGGATCGCCCCGCCGCAGTTGCGGACGATGCCCTGGACGACGGCCAGGCCGAGGCCGGTGCCCTCCCCCTTTTCCTTGGTGGTGAAGTACGGGTCGAAAATCCGTGTCATGACCTCAGGCGACATCCCCTTGCCGGTGTCGGCAACGGAGAGCTTCAGGCAGACCGGTGCGGCCACCTCGTGGAGGTCGAAATGCTCGTCCCCGGTCCTGACCCTGGAGTAGTTGACGCTGAGGACGCCTGCCCTTCCCTGCATGGCATGGGCCGCATTGGTGCAGAGGTTCATGATGACCTGGTGGATCCGGCTCGGATCCACCCTGACCAGCCCGGCACCGCCGTCGATATTCCGCCGGATGGTGATCGACGAGGGGATGGTCGCCCGCAGCAGCTTCATCGCCTCCTTGATGATAGGACTGACATCGACCGGTTCCTCGACGCCCTTCTGCTCCCCGGACCTGCTGAACGAGAGGATCTGCCTGACGAGGTCCCGGGCCCGCATGCTGCCCCTCTTGATCTGCTCCAGGTTCCGGCGTACCGGTTCCGGACAGTTCTCGACGAACAGGCTGAGATCGGTGTAGCCGACGATCGCGGACAGGATATTATTGAAATCGTGGGCGATGCCGCCGGCAAGGGTGCCGATTGCCTCCATCTTCTGGGCCTGCAGCATCAATTCCTCGCTGCGCTGCATGGCAGCGACCGCGCCGGCGGTCTGCAGGGCTTCACAGGCGTATGAGGCCAGGATTGCCCCGATCTCCCGGTCCTGGACGACGAACGGCGGGTTTTTCTTGCCGTGCAGGGAAATCACCGCCACCGGCCTGCCGTCCCGGCCGATGAAGGGGAAGACCAGCAGCGAACCGTCGCCGTACCGGGAGAAACCGCTGGGCGATATTCCGGCCGTCGCAGCGATATCGGTCGCAAGAAATGGTTCGCGGCCGGCGAGGACCCGGCCGAAGACACTGTCTTCCGGCAGGGGGAAGGGCAGAAAAGCGGCGGCATGACCGGCATCGAGGCTGTGGATGAGGTGGAGCCCGCCTTCCCGCACTTCGTAGATGCTCCCGCCGGTGGCATCCATCAGCGAGGCGAACTCCCCGATGATCATCTTCCCGCTTTCGCTGAGCTCGCCGCAACCCAGCAGCCTCTTGGTGGTCTCGACGACCTCGCAGAGGCGGAGGTTGAGTTCGGTCAGCTCCCTCGTCTTCAGCGAGACCCTTTCCTCAAGCTCAGACTGGTAGCGCTTGTTTTCCCCTATCAGACGGGCCCGCTCAAGACATTGATCGATGGCATGGCGGAGGATCGACATGTCGTCGATCGGTTTCATCAGATAATCCCATGCCCCGAGCCGCAGGGCCGCGACCACGTCGCCGATGTCGCCGGCGCCGGAGACGACGATGACCGGCATGTCGGGCGATATTTGCCGGATACGGGAAAGGGCCTGCAGGCCACCCATCTCCGGCATCCGCAGGTCGACGAGCACCAGGTCGACCCTCTCCCGCCGGAAGACATCCAGGCCGATCTGGCCGTTCTCCGCCTCCAGCACACGATAGTCATAATCCTCGAGGTAGGCGTGGATGCTCTGACGGATGACGGACTCATCGTCGATGGTCAGGATGGTTGTCTGCCTGTCTGGCCTCATACGGCACCGGTATCCGTCTTCTCCGCGCCACTGCTCGTGATCGTCCCGCCGCCTGCCGTCCACAGCTCGTACACCGCACTGGCCATTTTTTCTCATCAAGTATATAGTGGCCGCTTCAAAACTGTCAATTTCCATCAGGAAACCCGCCGACCCGCCCACCGGGCAAGGCCACTCCGACCTCGCTGCCGATGCTGCTCATCCATCCCCCACTGACCAAACCCTGCGAACCCCCGGCGGCACTGGCCCACCTTGCCGCAGCACTGAGGGGGGCAGGCTGCTCCTGCCGGGTCTGCGATCTCAATCTCGAAGGGCTGCTGCATCTCCTCAGCACCACCCCACCCGCCGGCGATACCTGGAGCAGAAGGGCTTGCCGGCACCTCGACGACAATCTCCTGGCCCTGCGGGGCGAGGATCTGTACCGCCGGCCGGCACGCTACCAGCGGGCAGTGACGGACTGCAACCGGCTCATCGAGAATGCCGGGGCACCCCATGGCCTTCTCCTTTCGCTGGCCAACTACCAGGACCGGCGGCTTTCTCCCACCGCCAGCGGCGACCTGCTCCGGGCGGCGCAACGCTTCCGGGAGAACATCTTTTATCCGTATTTCAGCCGCCGCCTGGCCGGGCTGATCGAGGAGGAATCCCCTTCCCACATCGGCATCTCGCTGAATTTCCTCGGCCAGGCCCTCTGCACTTTCGCGATCATCGGTTTTCTCCGGGACCACGCCCCGGGCATCCCGATCATCCTCGGCGGCGGCCTGGTCACCACCTGGCTGCGGAACCCCTCCTGGCGCAACCCCTTCTCCGGCCTGGTCGACCACCTCGTCGCCGGCCCCGGCGAAGGGCCGCTGCTGGACCTGCTTGGCAGCGACAGACCAGCCGCCAGAGCGGTTCCCGACTATGCCGGCCTGGACAGGCTCCCCTACCTGGCCCCGGGCCTGATCCTGCCCTATGCCGCCTCGTCAGGCTGCTACTGGCGAAAATGCTCTTTCTGTCCGGAGACCAGCGAGGAGAACCCCTATCGCCCCCTTCCACCCCAGACCGTCAGGCAGGACCTCGCCCGGCTGACCGCAACCTGCCGGCCCCGGCTGCTGCATATCCTCGACAACGCCATCAGCCCGGCTGTTCTCCGGGAACTGGCCGGCCATCCCCCGGGAATCCCCTGGTACGGCTTCGCCCGGGTCGATGACCGGCTCGCCGAACCCGGCTTCTGCCGGCAACTGCGGCAGGCGGGCTGCGTCATGCTGAAGCTCGGGATCGAATCGGGCTCGCAGCGGGTTCTCGACGGCATGCACAAGGGCGTCGACGTCGGCCAGGCGTCGAGGGCCCTGCGGGCCCTTGCCGGGGCCGGCATCGCCACCTATGTCTACCTGCTGTTCGGCACCCCGGGGGAATCTCCAGAGGCCGCGCGGGAGACCCTCGCCTTCACCGCCAGCCATCACCGCTGCATCACCCTCCTCAACCTCGCCATCTTCAACCTGCCGGTGGGCAGCCCGGAGGCGGCGGGACTCGAAATCACCGGCAGGCACGCGGACGATCTGTCGCTCTACCATGATTTCCGACATCCCCTGGGCTGGAACCGTCGCGAGATCCGCCTTTTCCTTGACCGGGAATTCAAACGCCAGCCGGCGATCAGGAAGATCATCCAGCGCGACCCGCCCTTCTTCACCTCCAATCACGCCGCCTTCTTCGCCCGGCCAACCGACTGACCCGGTGCCGCCTACCTGATCTCCACCAGCTCGATATCGAAGGTCAGGTCCTTGCCGGCCAGCGGCGGGTTGGCGTCAAGGGTGATATGGCTGTCGGTGATTTCAGTAACCACCACCCGGATCAGTTCTCCCTTGGCGCCGCCCATCTCCAGGCGCATTCCCACTTCCGGATTGAGGTCCGGCGGCACATGCGCTAGCGGAGCGGTGATCACCATCTCCTGGTTGCGCTCTCCATACGCCTTGTCGACCGGGATAAGCACCACCTTCGACTGACCAGGCACCATGCCGATGACCGCCTCGTCGAAGCCAGCGATCACCTGACCGCTGCCGACCGTGAATTCAAGCGGCTCCTTGCCGGCGGAACTGTCGAACACCGTGCCATCATCCAGCCTGCCGGTGTAATGGACCTTCACGCTGTCGCCTTTTCGTACTTCCGTCATCCCTGTGCTCCCTCAGCCCTGATGGCTGTCTGATTGATCTGAACGTCTCCGCGGAAAAACAGGCGGGCACTATAGCACAGACGGAGGATGAAAGATACCCTTAAGGCCCTGCCGGCTCGGCCCCGGAGCAGAAACGGCAGAGGCGGTGAGGGCTGGAAGCCGACACCGCCTCTGTGCACCCGGCCGCTCCGATCAGACCTTGAAGGTTGAGACCAGTCTGGAAAAACCGTCGGAGAGACCTTTCAGCCGGTCGGCATTCTCGTTGACCGAGCGGGCGTTGCCGCTCATTTCCGCGCTCGCCTGGTTGACCTCGGCGATCTCCCTGGCAATATCGGAAGACACCTGGGAGCTCTGCGAGACGTTGCTGTTGATCTCCTGAATGCCCTGGAGGATCTGGCTGACGTTCTTGGCGATCTCGTTGGCTGTCACCGACTGCTCCTCGACCGCCGTGGCGATGGTGTTGACGATCTCGCTGTTCTCGCCGACCACCGCGCTGATGCTCTGGATCTCGGCAACGGTGTCGTTGGTGGTACTCTGGATATCCTCGATCCGCACCTTGATCTGCCTGGCCGCCTCCGATGTCTGCTTGGCCAGTTCCTTGATCTCGCTGGCGACGACGGCAAATCCCTTGCCGGCATCACCGGCCCTGGCCGCCTCGATGGTGGCGTTCAGCGCCAGCAGGTCGACCTGGTCGGAGATATCGGAAATCGTCTCCAGCACCTTGTTGATCTCCTGGGCGGCAGTGCCGAGTTCATCCACCTTGGTTGAGGCGGAGGCCGCCTGGAACACGGCCTTGTCGGTGATCGAACGGGCCTTCTCCGAGGTCTCGGCGATCTCGTTGATCGTCGAGGTCATCTCCTCGACGGCCGCCGACACCATGTCGACGTTATGGGCGGTCTCGTCCATCGAAACGGCGACCGTCGCCATATTGGCCGACATCTCCTCCACCGCCGCCGCCACGGTATTGGACTTGTCCGAGGTGGCGGCGGCACCGCCGGACATCACGCCGGCGGTCTCGGCAAGCGACTGGGCCGAGGAATTGACCTCCCGCGCATCCTTGCCGATGACGGTGATGATCCCCTGCAGCTTCTCGACGAAGACGTTGAACCACCTGGCCAGCTCGGCCAGTTCGTCTCTGGTGTTAACCTGCAGCCGTCTGGTGAGGTCGCCCTCGCCCTCGGCGATGTCCCGCAGCATCAGGCTGGCATCGCCGATCGGTTTCGAGATCCGCCGGGCGACGAAGGTCAGCACCGCGGCCACCAGCACGACCAGACCGAGACTGATGCCGATGATCCAGCCCCGCTGGGCCTTGACCGCACTGACGATGACCTCCTCCTGCCGCGCCAGCGCCTCGTCGATGTCGTCGACATAGATGCCGGTGCCGACGATCCAGTTCCATTCCTTGAACAGCTTGATGAAGGACAGTTTCGGCACCGGCTCGTCCTTGCCCGGTTTCGGCCACATGTAATCGACGAATCCCTCGCCCTGGTCATTGGCCACCCGGACCATCTCGGCAAACAGCTTTTTACCCTTCGGGTCGGCATACTCCTTCAGGTCCTGCCCATCCATCTCCGGTTTGATCGGGTGCATCACCATCTTCGTATCGGTATCGACGATGAAGAAATAGTCATCGCCGTTGGGACCGAAACGCAGGCTGCTGATCTGCTTGCGCGCCTCCTCCTTGAACCGCTCCTCGGCCGCCTGGAGATAAACGCCGGTGCCGATCACCCAGTTCCACGGCTTGAACAGCCGGACATAGGAGAGCTTGGGCACCGGTTTCTCCTCGCCCGGTTTCGGCCACATGTAGTCGACGAAGCCCTGGCCCTTGTCGGCGCAGACTTTGACCATCTCGACGAACAGCTTCTTGCCGTTGGGATCGGCAAAGGCCGAGATGTCGGTGCCGTTCATTTCCGGCTTGATCGGGTGCATGACCATATACGGCCGCATATCGTTGATCCACAGGTAGTTGTCGCCGGCATAGCGCAGCGTGGCGATGATGGCCGTGGCCTCCGCCTGCTTTTCGAAATCGGTCAGCCCCGGCTTGTTGTAGATGCTCTCGATGGCCGAATAGGCCAGATTGACCGCGGACTCGAGTTCGCGTTTATAGGCCACCGCCACCTGTTCCAGATCGTGGGCGGCCTTGTACTGGGCCTCGAGGATCTTGTAGGTGTTACGCACAAGATCGTTGAGCTTCTCGTTCTTGGCCTCACGCATCTGGGCGCTGATCGCCTCCAGGCTCTGCCGGCCCTGTTTCTGCAGGGAATTGATGCCCATCACGGTGGTAATGATGCCGAAGAGCAGGAAAAACGGGATGGTGAAGACGAGAATCTTGGTCCTGATCGACATGGCGGGTGCTCCTCCGTTGAATTGCGGTCTGAACCTGGACTGGAAGCCTGGTTGCCCTCCGGATCTGCTGCTATCCCCCTTGCTTTATGTATATATGACGCAGCATCACTGCGTCAAGGACGCGGCGCTTTTCCTTTCCGGCTGCATTTTCAGGGGTGGCACAGGCAATCGGTCGACAGGGCTCTGCCATTGATTTTCTTCTTTTTCTTTTCGGCAGGCTGTAGTAATTTTCCTGACTGATGCGGCCATCCTACGCCTCGGACCCGCAGCCGCTCCGGAAGCCCCACCGCCCCTACCCCATCAGCAAGACGATAGAAGCCATGAACAAGACCAAGATAATCGCCACCCTCGGCCCGCGCAGCAAAACGGAGGACGATGTCCTTGCCTTTATCGGTGCCGGCATGAACGTCGCCCGGATCAATCTCTCCCATGGCGACCGGCAGACCCACGAGCACCTGATCGACCTGGTCAAGAAGGCGCGCCGCCGGGCGGGCACCGACACCGCGATCCTCCTTGACACCCGAGGTCCGGAGATCCGGGTCTGCGACCTCGCCGGCAATCTGGAGCTGGTCGCGGGAGAGGAGCTGATCATCACTTCGGATCAGGCAACCTGCTCCAAAAGAAGGATAGGCGTCAACTATCCCGGCTTCGCCGCCGACGTCAGGCAGGGGCAGATGATCCTGCTCGACGACGGCAAGCTGGCCCTGAAGATCATCGCCATCGATGGCGGCGACGTCGTCACCACCGTCGTCAACGGCGGCCTCCTGATGAGCCGCAAGCGGGTCAGCCTGCCTGATTCCCGCATCAGCCTGCCGTCTCTCGCCCCGGAAGACGTCGACGACATCATCTTCGGGATCAGCAGGAATGTCGACTTCATCGCCGCCTCCTTCGTCCGCTGCGCCGACGATGTCTGGACCGTGCGCCGGGTCATCGAGGAACACGGCGGACGCCAGGCGATCATCGCCAAGATCGAGAACCGCCAGGGGGTCGACAATCTCGAGGAGATCCTCCAGGCGGCTGAAGGCCTGATGGTGGCCCGGGGCGACCTCGGGGTCGAGATGCCGGCGGAAGAGGTGCCGGTGATCCAGAAGCGGCTGATCCAGGCCGCCAACCTTGCCGGTAAACCGGTCATTACCGCCACCCAGATGCTGGAATCGATGATCACCAGCCCGACCCCGACCAGGGCCGAGGCCAGCGACGTCACCAACGCCATCTTTGACGGCACCGATGCGGTCATGCTGTCGGCCGAGACTGCCACCGGCCGCTACCCGGTTGAGGCCCTCCGCTTTCTCACCCGCTGCGCCAGGATCGCCGAGCGGTCCCTCGACTATGACGGGATCCTGGCCGCAGGGCTCCGCCACCGCCGGCCGGTGGTCACCGACGCGATCTCCTACGCCTGCTGCGCCACCGCCGCCGACCTCGACGCCGCGGCGATCATAACCGCCACCACCACCGGCTCCACGGCCCGGATGGTCGCCCGGCACCGGCCGAAGACGCCGATCATCGCCGTCAGCCCGATCCTGGAAACGATCCGCCAGCTCCAGCTGGTCAGGGGGGTGATCCCGCTCTACTGCGCTTCGGCATCGACCATGGACGATCAGCTCGACCGGGCGATCCATGTCGCCACCCAGGCCCAGCTCATCGTCAACGGCGACCTGGTGGTGATCACCGCCGGCATGCCGCTGCAGACGCCTGGGACCACCAACATGCTGAAGGTCCATACGGTCGCCGATATCTGCTTTTCCGGCCAGGGAATAGGCTCGGCCACCGCCCATGGCCTGGTGCGGATCATCGAAAGCGAAAGCGACTGGGACAACCTGCCGGACGAGGTCATTGTGGTCGTCTCCTCCACCAATCCCGGGATGCTGCAGCACCTCGGCAAGGTGAAGGGGATTATCGCCGAGCGGCCCGGACTCACCTCGCACGCCGCCATCGTCGGCCGGGAACTCGGCATTCCGGTGGTCTGCAATGTCCACGACGCCACCTCGGTATTCGAAAACGGGCAACTGATCACCATCAACGGTTTGACCGGCCATATCTGCTATGGATCGTCCTGCTCATGAAAGAAAACAGGGTGATCGTCATCGGCGGCGGCCCGGCAGGGCTGATGGCCGCGGGGGAGGCCGCTGCGTCCGGCGGACAGGTGCTGCTGCTGGAGAAAATGGCCAGGCCGGGACGCAAGCTCGGCATTACCGGCAAAGGGCGCTGCAACCTCACGAATATCGCAGAGTTATCTGAATTCATACATCATTTCGGCAGAAACGGCCGTTTCCTGCACCAGGCCTTCGACCGTTTTTTCTCCCCCGAGCTGATCGCCTTCTTCGAAAGCCGGGGGCTGCCGCTGAGCACGGAGCGGGGTGGCCGCGTCTTTCCCACCTGCGGCCGGGCCCAGGAGGTGCTGAAGGTCCTGCAGAACTGGGCGCTGGAGCAAGGTGTGGAAATCCGCTGCAAGAACCCGGCCGACTCGCTGCTGATCGACAGTGGGCGCATCCTGGGGGTAATCAGCAAAGGGGAGAGGCTGGAGGCCGGCAAGGTCATCCTTGCCACCGGCGGGGCATCCTACCCGCGCACCGGCTCGACAGGCGACGGATACCGGCTCGCCGCCCAGGCCGGGCACGGCATCGTGCCGATCCGCCCGGCCCTGGTACCGCTGGAGACGGCCGGCGAACTGGCCAGAAGAATGGCCGGTCTCAGCCTGAAAAATGTCGAGACCCGGCTGTTCATCGATGGCAAGCGGCAGTTTCAGGAACAGGGAGAGCTGTGTTTCACCCCTTTCGGCATCAACGGGCCGCTGGTCCTGTCGTTCAGCCACCTGGCCGTCGACAGCCTGCGGGAAGGGAAGAAGGTCGTCCTCGCCATCGACCTCAAACCGGCGCTGTCCGAGGCCCAGCTCGACCTCCGGCTGCAGCGGGATTTCACCGGGCGCAGCGGTGAGCAGCTCGCCAGCGTCCTGAGGGCGCTGCTGCCCCGGGAGATGGTGCCGGTATGCCTGGAACAGGTGGGCCTGGAAGCGAAGAGGCCGGCCGGGTCGATCACAAACGAGGAGCGGAGAAATCTGCTGGTCTGGCTGAAGAACGTCCGCCTGACCATCAGTGGCCACCGCTCCTTCGACGAGGCCATCGTCACCGCCGGGGGCGTCGACCTGCGCGAAATCGATCCGCGGACCATGGAATCCCGTCTGGTCAGCGGGCTGTTCATTGTCGGCGAACTGCTCGACCTCCATGCCGATACCGGCGGCTACAACCTCCAGGCCGCATTTTCCACCGGCTGGCTGGCCGGTCAGGGCAACCGGTAAAGCATCCCCCCGACAGCCGCCCGTCAGCCTGCCCGGTCAGCGCAGCATCGACATGAAGTCCTCGTAGACCGCCTTGATCGGGATGGCAAAACCGATCCCTTCGGTATCCCTGAGGATCATCGTGTTGACCCCGAAGACATAGCCCTTCTCATCGATCAGCGGACCGCCGCTGTTGCCGGGGTTGATCGGGGCATCGGTCTGGAGCAGGACATTGCCGTCGCTCGTTCTCTCCCGGTAGCCGGAAAATATCCCCGAAGTGACGGTATGGCGCAGTCCGACCGGACTGCCGATGGTGTAGACCTTCTCCCCCTGCTGCAGGGGCCTGTCCCTAGGGTCTCGCCGCAGAAAAGGCGACTCGATGGCGTGCAGGGCCAGCAGGGCCAGATCGTTCCGGCCGCTGACCTGGAGAAAATCAGCCTTGAATTCCCGGCCATCGGAGAGGATGATCTTGACATCCGAAGCGGAAATGCCCTTCTCCATGGCGGCCAGCCTGGCCTCACCCTCCTCGAGCTGCGGCAGAACCCTGGCCAGCTCCCCCTCCCGGGCCTGGAGGATCAGGGCCAGCTGCTTCCGTGTCGGGCCCTCCGCCAGCCTCCCCATCTCCTCCCGCAACTGCTGCAGTTTCTGCTTTTCCAGTTCGACCAGCTCCCGTACGGTATCGACCTTCGACCGGGCCTCGGCAAGTGCCTGCTGGTCGACCTCCACCACATGGCGGTTGGTGACGATGTAGTGCTTGTTGACGAAGAAACCCGAACCGGTTCCCCAGGGCGTCTCGATGGACACCGTGGCGTTGCGGGCCTCCTCGATGGAACTTCCCTTATCGACCGGAATTTCCTGCACGGCTGCAGGCGGAACCGGAGCGGGTTCCACTCCCGCAACCGGGGCCTGCACGACGGGCGCCGGTTGCGGCTGGGCCGTCTCCACCGGCTGCGCCGGCATGTCATCGCCGGGTTTGACCAGATAGTAGGTCACGCCGGCTGTCACGAGCATCAGCAGGACCACGGCCGCCATCTTCAGGCCGGCACCCGCGCCGGTACCCCCGTCTCTCCCTGACTGGCCGGCGAGTTTCTCCTGCTGGCGTTCGAGATGGCGCTGGTAGCGGGCGAATATCAGACCGCAGGAGGCGCACTCTACCGTGCCTGTCTGCTCATGGGAGCATTTTGGACAGCGTATTGTTGTCTTCTCCATGGTTCCTCTGTCGGGCAATCGGTTTTTTTCCTGTTGTCGTGCGTTTCACCGCTCCTCGGCCAACTCGATCCACTCGCCGCCGGTCATCGCCGGCAGATCGGACGGTGCCAGGGCGAAAACGGCAAATGGCGTGCCGGCCGCCGCCCAGATCGCCTGGAACCGCCGGAGGTCCGGGTCGAGCAGGGTGCGAAGGGGACGGTTGTGCCCGACCGGGGGGATGCCGCCGATGGCGAAGCCGACATTCTCCTTCACATAGCGGCCGTCTGCCTTTGCCAGGACCAGCCCGGTCGCCTTGCCGATCCTTGCCAGGTCGACCCTGTTGTCCCCGGAGGCCACGACCAGGACCGGCTGACCTGATTCTTCATCTCTGAAAATCAGCGATTTGGCAATCTGGCCGATACTGCAGCCGATACTCGCGGCCGCCTCCGCCGCCGTCCGGGTCGATCCGGGCAGCTCCTTCACCTCGCAGGAAAACCCCAGCGCGGCGAGACAGTCCTGCACCCGCCTGGCGTTATGACTCAGTGACGATTTCACCCGGTTTCCCCCTCCCCGCGATTTCTGTCCGGGACCTGATCCCGAAAGCATGATAGAATAGCCTGTCTTAACCAGCACATGACGTGCGACCAGAACAGCAAACATACCAGGAGTGCAACAGGCGATGCAACAGATACGGATCAGCGACAACCTCTTTCTGCCGGAACAGGAGGTCGAACTGACAATGATCAGGGCCCAGGGCTCGGGAGGGCAGAACGTCAACAAGGTGTCGAACGCGGTGCACCTGCGTTTCGACATCCGGCGGTCATCGCTGCCGGAGGAGTGCAGATGGCGGCTGCTGGCATTGCGCGACCACCGGATAACCGCTGACGGTATAATCGTCATCAAGGCTCAGGAACACCGCAGTCTGGAGAAAAACCGGGAGGCCGCCCTCGCGCGCCTGGCGGAGATTATCCGTCAGGCAACCATCACCCGCAAGAAACGCCGGCCCACCCGGCCAACCCTGGCGGCGCGGGAACGACGGCTCACGACCAAATCCAGGCGGAGCCTGACCAAGGCACTCCGGAAAAAAACCAGCGAATAACCACCGCTTCAGGCGTTCCCCCGAAAATCCAGCCCAATCCCCCTGCCCCCTGCCGGGG
>WBUQ01000088.1 GCA_008933635.1 Desulfobulbaceae bacterium
CCCGTCTGGACCCCTCAGCAGGCGTTGGTCTCAACCCGGTTGCGGCCGTTGACCTTGGCGAGATAGAGGGCCTGATCGGCGGACTTGATCAGCATGTTGCCGTCGGCGATGGCAGCCCGCCAGGCGGCGACCCCGAGGCTGATGGTCAGCCTGATGACCTGGCCGCCAGGGAGGGTGAATCCGTGGTTTTCGACGGCGCTCCGCAGGTTCTCCGCCAGCTGCCGGGCGCTGTCGAGATCGGTGCGGCTGCTGATCACCAGGAACTCCTCGCCGCCGGTCCGGCTGACCATATCGTAGCCGCGGGTCTTGCCGACGAAGATCTCTGCGATCTGCTTCAGCACCAGGTCGCCGCTGTCATGGCCGTAATTGTCATTGACGGTCTTGAAGTGATCGACATCGATCATGATGCAGGAAAGCTGGGAATTGAAGCGTTTTGCCTCGGCGATGGCCTCGCCCATCCTGGTCATCATGCTGCGGCGGTTGGGCAGTCCGGTCAGGGCATCGGTCATGGCCATGGTCAGCAGTTTGCTGTTGGCCGCAGCGAGGCTGGTGGCATAGCGCTGGATCAGTTCCTTGTCGCGGGTGATGGTCTTCTGGTAGCGGATCAGCCTCTCCCCGCTCCTGATCCTCGCCTCCAGGACCCGGGGAGTGAACGGCTTGACGACATAGTCGTCGACTCCGGCGTCGAAGGCCTGGACCAGGGCGTCATCATCCTCGCAGCCGGTCAGCATGATGAAGAAGATATGCTGAGTCAGGCTGGTCCGGCGGAGGAACTTGCACAGATCGAGGCCGTCGAGGACCGGCATCTTCCAGTCGGTAATGATCATCTGCGGCAACTGCTCGATGGCGATCCGCAGGGCCTCTTCCCCGTCGGCGGCAATGAGGATCGTGCGGTTCGGTGCGGCCAGGATCCTCTCCAGGTTGAGCAGGATCATCGGGTCGTCGTCGGCCACCAGGATCTTCAGGCTGTCAACGGCCGGGTCCGGTTCCTCGCCGGCCACGGCGGTGCCGAGGACCTTGATCTGTTCATAGGGCAGGCAGTGCTGGCTCGGGATATGGAACATCTCGCTGAATTCCTGCCATCTGAGGACAACCCGATCGAAGAATATGCTGAAATTTTCAGTGGTTATGGCAAATTTTCTTGCCAGGGCCTCCACCGAAAGCAAGGTGCCGGTGTTCGGCAGCTTCAGCAGGCAGATGTCGGCGATCTGGCACGCGAGGTGGAGCAGACCGCCCAGTTCGGCCGCCGGGTGATCGGGGAAGCTGCTCTGGCCGTACTGCTTCTGCAGCCCGACAGCCTGGGCGTAGTCGTCGGGAAAGCCCCAGTCGAGGAGCAGCTCGGCACTCACATCGTTGTGGCTGAAACCGAAGGCCTCGTTTTCACAGCTCTCCAGCTGCTCGGGCGTCATCTCCCGCTCGAGGATTTTGCCGTATTCCACCGGATAGACGCTGGCCAGTGCCAGTTCGCCGATATGGCTGAGCAGTCCGCAGACAAACAGCTCATCCGGGTCATGCTTGCCCTGCGCTTCGGCAATGGAGCGGGCGGCTACGGCCTGGGCCAGGGATCGCGACCAGAAGCGGGGATAGTCGAAAGTGCGGCAGTTGCCGGCCTGGTTGCGCGACAGCAGCGAGAATCCGAGGGCGAGGTTGACGACATTGTTGAGGCCGAGACGGGTGGCTGCCCGGTGGATCGAGACGACCGGCGGGCTGTTGCCGAGGAGGGAGGAGTTGGCGTACTTCAGCAGCTCCCCGGCCAGGGCGGGGTCGGTCTCGATGACTTTGGTGATGTCGGCCATCGAGGTCGTCTCGCTCTGGCTGAGACGGATAACCTCGAGCGTGACCCGCGAAGGTGACGGCAGCCGCTTCGATTCCCTGAGCTGGCGGATGATGCTGTGTTTGTTCATTTTTTAATATCGGTGTGGCAACCCTGAGCGGTCAGTCTGCTGTGCAGACAGCTTATCAGGAATACACCGGATATGTCAAAGAGTGCGTGGCGATCGCCTGGGTCAGGCAGCGGCGCGGCGTTGCCGCCGTCCCGCTGCCCCCTGGTCTTTGACTGCCCCGATGGGGGGGCCTGAAAAGGTCGGAAGCGGGTCGGGCCGTGTTCAGGGGGCTGCGGCCAGTCCCGTCAGCCCCTGGATGCGGTCGAGTTCGGCCAGGGCCACGGCATAGCTGACCTGGGCCAGTTTTTCCTGGCTGAGGGCCTCGGAATAGGCCTCCTGGGCAGTCAGGACATCCAGGGTGGTGGCGCGGCCGGCATCGAACTTGGCCTGCTCGGCCTCGAGGCGCTTCTGCGAGGCGAGGCTGGTCTTCTTCGTCGCCTCCATCGCCTTGAGCGCCAGCTGAACGTCGCGCAGGGTCGTCCGCACCGATCTCTGCACTTCGAGACGCAGCAGCTGGGCGCTGTTGCGCGCCTTGCTGGTCGCGGCCCGGGCCTGGGTGTAGTTGCCCTCCGCGCCCCGGTTCTGCAGCGGTATGGAGAGGGCCAGCCCCGCCTGCCACTGGGTCTCCGGGTTATCGATGGCATCGTCGAGACTGCTGCCATACTCCTCGTCGGTCCCACCCTGGCCGACCAGGCCGATCAGGGCCAGATCGGGCCGGGTATCGTCCAGGGCCGCTGATTCCAGTATCTCAGCCGCCTCCCGGTTGAGGTCGGCGGCCCGGACATCCGGCCTCTGCTGCAGGGCCCGGTCGAGCACCTCGGCTTCATCCGGCTGCACCGGGGCAGTTTGCGGCAGATCGGTCGGCTTCAGCGGCGCCTGCCAGTCTTTGGCGTTCATCAGCAGTTTCAGTTCATCCTCGTACAGGCCGATACTCCGGTCGGCAAGGATGAGGTTCTCCTCGCGCCTCGCCACTTCCGATTCAGGCTGGTAGCGGTCGACCTCGGCCAGCCTGCCGGCCTCGATCTTCGCCCTGGTCTCGTCGAGGAGCTTCTCCGCCAGCTTGATCGACAGGACCTTGACCTCCCGGTCCTGCCAGGCATAGACCAGATTCCAGTATGCCCGTCTGACGCCGGCGGCGAGGTTGGCGGCCTCGCTGTTCACCAGCAGGTCGGAGGCGGCCAGGTTCCTGTCGGCGGCCCGGATTCCGGCGGTCTGGGTTTCGCTGCCGAAACCCCTGAGCAGCGGCTGGCGGATCCCCAGGGTCAGGCTCGAGCTGTAGGCCGGATCGATGAGGTAGACCTGCGGCGTGCTGGAAAAACGGCTGTTCTGCCAGAACAGGCTGACCTCGGTGCCGGTGACGAATTTTTTCTGCAGGCCGAACTTCCACTGACCGGTCTCCTCTTCCGCCGCCGCCCCGCTGACCAGCGGCGCGTATTCCTGACCGGCGGCCCCGGCCTCGCCGGTGGCCAGGATATCGAATTCCCCTTCGGCGGCCTGCCGGGCTCCGGTCGCCGCATCGACGTCGTCCTTCCGGATCATGATCCCGAGATTGTTGGTCAGGGCGGTCCTGACGGCCTCGTCGATACCGAGTTCCATGGCCTGTTCCGCTTCCGCCCCGAGGGCTGTCAGCGGGAGGAAGGCGGTGAGCAACAGGCCGAGGCCGAAACAAAATGATCTGCGCATTTACTTGTCCTCTTCAGGTCGTGATTCGCCGGCCAGCACGGCGTATGGCTTCCAGTAGGCATTTCTGATGTACCGGCCGACATGCTGCCGGTTGTCGGCGAAGCGGGCCACCAGGTAGTAGAGGGTCGGGACGACGATCAGGGTCAGGAAGGTGGCCATGAACAGGCCGAAGATGACCACGTTCGCCATCGACTTCCACCACATGCTCGACTCGCTGACCCAGGCGATGGACCAGGTGTGGAAATCGTAGGAGACGCCGGTGACCATCGGGATCAGGCCGAGGATGGTGGTGATGGCCGTCAGCAGAACCGGCCGCAGGCGGGTGGCGCCGGCGGCGATCACCGCATCCTTCAGGGCGTGGCCGCGTTCCCGCAGCTTGTTGGTGTAGTCGAGCAGGACGATGGCGTTGTTGACCACCACCCCGGCCAGCGAGATGACGCCGACACCGGTCATGATGATGCCGAAAGGTGCCCGGAAGACGGCCATACCGAGGAAGGCGCCGCCCAGCGACAGGATCACCGAGGTCATGATGATGAAGGGCTGGCTGACCGAGTTGAACATCGCCACCAGCACCAGGAAGATCAGCAGCAGGGCGACCATGAAGGCCTTGGAGAGGAAGTCCTCCGATTCCTTCTGCTCGTCCTGCTCGCCGGTGAACTTCATCGAGTAGCCGGCCGGCAGGTGCATCCTGTCGATGAACTTCGCCGCCTCCTGGCGGACTACCGGACCGGTGGTCTTGGTCTCCTCGATGTTGGCCTTGACTGTCACCACCCGTTCGTTGTTGATCCGGTTGATGTCGCCGATGGTGCCGGCAAAGGTCACCGTGGCCACCGTCGACAGCGGCACCGTCTCGCCGGAAGGGGTCGGCAGCAGCAGCTCGTGCAGCACGTCGACGACCCGCCGGTCGGCCTCCCGCAGCTGCAGGGTGATGTCATAGTCATCGTCGCCCTGACGGAAGGAGGAGACGTTGAGGCCGTTGTAGGCGCTCTTCAGGGCAAAGCCGATCATGTCGGTGGTCAGCCCGAACAGCGCCGCCTTCTGCCGGTCGACGTTGACCTGCACCGAGGGGATGCCCTCGACGTAGTCGTCCTGGATGTCTTCCACGTAGGGGATCAGGCTGAGGGCGTCGCGCACTTCCTTGGCGATCCGGCCCAGGACCTCGAAGTCGGGACCCGAGATCTCCAGGTTGATCGGCGCCCCGGTGGGTGGTCCCTCCTCCTCCTTGGCGATGGTGATCTTGCCGCCGGGGATGTCCCTGACCCGTTCGCGGATGGTGTTCACCGTGTCATGGGAGTTTTCGCTGCGTTCCTCCAGTTCGAGAAAGCGGACGCCGACATGGTTCGGCGAGTTGGCGGAGAAGGCGGAACCGCCGCCGGCGCTGATCACTCCCTGCATGTAGACATCCTTGACGTTCTTCAGATCGCTCGGCCCGAAATACTCCCTGCCTTTGGGAGTGCTGTACTCCTTCGGGGCCAGAGCCGCCAGCGGGGTTATCCCCGGGTCATCGCCGGCACCGGCGACCGCCCGTTCCACCCGGGCGATGATCCGGTCGATGAAATCGAGATCGGCCCCTTCCGGGGTCTCGATATTGACGTAAAAGCCCTTCGGGTCGATCTCCGGGAAGAATTCCACCGGCTTCACCAGCCCGATCACCAGCAGCCAGGCCTCGAACATCAGGATCAGTCCGCAGAAGGAGAGGGCCAGCACCGACCAGGGTTTTTCCAGGGCCCGCGCCAGCGACCGGCTGTAGGTGGTCATCCAGAAACCTTCGATTTTGGCCGGCTTGTCGACTGCCGCCGAGATCTCCTCCATGCTCAGGCCGCTGGTGTCGGCTGCGCCTTTGACCTTCATGTGGATCGAGGCCATGGCCGGATTGATGACCAGGGCGACAAAGAGGCTCGAACTGAGGGTGACGATCAGGGTGATCGGCAGGAAACGCATGAACTCGCCCATGATCCCCGGCCAGAACAGCATCGGAAAGAAGGCGGCCAGCGTGGTGACGGTGGAGCCGATGACCGGCCAGGCCACCTCCGAGGTCGCCCGCATCGCCGCGTCGACCCGGCTCGCCCCCTGCTGCATGAAGCGGTAAGTGTTCTCGATGATGACGATGGCGTTGTCGACCAGCATGCCCAGCGCCAGCGTCAGGCTGAACAGGACGACCATGTTGAGGGTGACCCCCATCGCATAGAGGACGATGAAGGAGATCAGCATCGAGAACGGGATGGCCAGGCTGACCAGGATGGCGTTGCGGATGCCCATCGACAGGAAGATGACGACCAGCACCAGCACCAGGCCGGTGAGGATGTTGTTCTCCAGGTCGGCGATCATGACTTCGATATCCCGCGACTTGTCGAGGACCTTGGTGATTTCGGTGCCCTGCGGCCAGTGCTGCCGTTCCTTCTCGACGATCTTCGCCACGTCCCTGCTGATCGTGATGATATTCTCACCCGAGCGTTTCTTGATCGCCAGGTTGACCGCGTCGCGGCCGTTGAGGCGGGAGATGCTGGTCTCCTCCTTGAAGCCGTCGACGACCTGGGCCACGTCCTTGAGGTAGACCGGCTCGCCCTTATGGGTACCGATCACCAGGCCGTAGATCTCCTCGGGGGTTGCGAATTCGCCGGGTACCCGCAGCTGGTAGCGGCCGTTGCCGAGACGGATGGCGCCGCCGGAGGTGTTCCGGTTCTCGCTCTGCACGGCATTCTGCAGGTTGCTGATGGTCAGGCCGTAGTAGGAGAGCTTTTCCGGCACCACCTCGACCCGGATCTCCCGCTCGAGGCCGCCGTTGACCTCGACCTCCATGACCCCGGGCAGGGCCTCGATCTCGTCCTGGAGGTCGTCGGCGATGTCCTTCAGGCAGGACAGGCCGCAGGTGCCGGACAGCGAGAAGACGATGATCGGCATCTGCGACAGGTTGATCTCGAAGACCGACGGATCGTCCTCCAGGTCGTTGGGCAGGTCGCCCTTGGCCTCGTCGACCTTGTCCTTGACGTCCTGCAGGGCCTTGTCGATATCGGTGCCGGTGACGAATTCGACGTTGATCATCGATTTCCCCTCGGAGCTGACCGATTCGATCTTCTTCAGCCCTTCCAGTCCCTTGAGCTTCTTTTCGATCTCGATGGTGATCGCCGTCTCGATGTCGGTGGGCGAGACACCCTTGTATTCCGTCGAGATGAAGACGTTGGGGATGGTGATGTCCGGTTCGCTCTCGCGCGGCAGGGCCTGGTAGCAGTAGACGCCGAAGATGATCAGCAACACCGCCAGGACGTAGACGGTGGTGCTGTTTTTGACGGCGGTATCGGAGACGATCATAATGTCAGATCCTTGATGTCGCTGGCGGCCTTGACCACCTTGATCTTCTGCTTGTCCTCGACGTCGCGGTGGCCCTCGACCAGCAGGCGGTCGCCGACCGCGAGGCCTTCCGTGACCTGAACCAGCCACTTCTCCATGATCCCGAGCCTGACCGGCTTCTTGTACGCGATGCCATCCTTCTCGATGAAGACATACTGCTCGTTGTTGCGGGAAATGACGCTGTAGAAGGGCACGACGACGGCATCCGGCACGGTCTTCTTGACCACGTCGGCGCGGATGAACATGCCCGGCAGGATCTCGCCGCCCGCATTGTCGATGGCCAGCTCCAGCCGGAACAGCCGGGCCACGGTCTCGGGCGAGGAGGAGAGGAAATGCACCCGGCCGGTGACGGTCCGGTTGCCCAGGGCCTGCAGGCTGATGTCGACGGTGGCAAGGCCGCGCACCGCCGCCACCTCCGATTCGGGGATGCCGACCACCGCCTTCAGCCGGTCGATCTCGAGGATCTCGGCCAGCGGGTCGCCGACAGCCAGCTGCAGGCCGACCTTGGCGTCGATCTTCCTGATGATGCCGTGCATCGGTGCGGTGATGGTGCAGCGGGAGAGCTGCAGTTCGGCGTTCTCGAGGTCCGCCTTGGCGGTCTCCATCTGGGTCCGGTTGGCGTCGAACTCGG
The DNA here is from genome assembly GCA_008933635.1 of Desulfobulbaceae bacterium. Taxonomy (GTDB): domain Bacteria; phylum Desulfobacterota; class Desulfobulbia; order Desulfobulbales; family Desulfocapsaceae; genus Desulfoprunum. The sequence continues at coordinate 7,546 of WBUQ01000088.1, forward strand.
CGGTGGGGATCACGCCCTTGGCATAGATCGCCCTGTCGCGCTCGTATTCCGACCGGGCGAGCTCGTAGGCGGACCTGGCACGCTCGACGGCGATGCGGTAGTCCTCGTCCTCCACCCGGGCAAGGACGTCACCCTTGCCGACGATCTGGCCTTCCCTGACCAGGACCTCTTCCACCGTCCCGTTGATCTTCGACAGCAGGTTCAGGGTGGTCCAGGCCTCGATGCTGCCGGGCAGGTTGATCCTGTCGCTGATCGCTGTCGGCTGCAGGGCGAGGGTCACGGCATTGATGGGCGGGCGCTCCTGTTTGATGCCGGCGGCTTTTTCCGAGGCGATCAAGGCGCTCTTGTTCCTGACCATGCCGGCGAGGATCAGGATCATCACCACGGCGGCGAGCAGCGCCAGGCGCGGCAGATTGTTCCAGATGAAAAAGACGATCTTTGCCCGCGTGGTCCGTGGGGCGGTTGGCTGAACAGTCATGGTGATATCCTTCAGGTGGTGGATATGCCGGCGGCCGGCGGGGGTTGCAATCCTTCGAGGGCTTGCCGGAACAGCGTTTCAAGGGCGATCTCGGCCTCTTCGGTCGGCACCCGGCCGGTGAACCAGGCCGAGACCAGCAGCAGGTAGAGACCGTAGAAGTGGCCGGTAATATGCAGCAGTTCCAGGTCGCGGCGCAGCTCGCCGCGTTCCTGGGCCTTTTCCAGCAGCGGGAACAGCACCCGGAAATACTGGTCCTCGTTCTCCAGGTGTTTCTCCAGGTCGGCGTCGCGGGGGAAGGCGGTCTGTTGCATGAACAGGCGGCCGAATTCCCGGTTCTCGGTGATCATCTTGAACTCGCTCATGTAGATGTTGACCATCTGCCTGAGGAGAGGGATCTCCTTGTCTGCATTGGCCGTCAGCTCCTGGTGCAGGCAGACCAGCTCATCCTCGCAGAAGGCGTGGAGGATGTCGGACTTGGTCTGGAAGTAGCTGTAGACGGTGCCCTTGCCGATCCCGGCCTCCCTGGCCAGCTCCTCGATGCTGGTCTTCTCGAAGCCCTTCTCGCTGAACAGTTTGACGGCGGCCTGCATGATTGCGGCGCGGGTCCTGCGTTTCTTGGTCTCTCTGATGCTTGTCATGATCTCCCCTGGAAAAAGTTGACTGCGGTCGAAAATATAGCGACTGGCGGACAAACGTCAAGGGAAAAATCGACTGCGGTCAACTTTTATCCCGGGCAGGGTGGTTGCCGGGGGTGGAGTCTATCGGAAGAGTGTGTTGCCTGTGTCAGGTTTCCGTTGTATTTCCGTTGCTCAGCTATGGTACTCGACGGCAGCCAGCGATCTCCTGATCCCCCTCCGGTAGGCGACCCGGGGGTGGCCGACGAGCAGCAGCAGGCCTTCGCGGCTGGCATGGCGGATGCCCTGCGCCTCCCGGAAGCGACGGGCCGCCCGGCCATGCTGGATGAGCGGGTGCATGCCGCCGATCATGCAGGTGCCGAGGCCGAGCGATTCGGCGGCCAGCATGGCGTAGGTGGCGGCGACCACCGGGTCGGCCGGGTCGCAGTAGGGGCTGCCATAGAAGTAGATGGCAGCCGGGGCATCGTAGGTGACCAGGTTCTCGCCGCGCTCCATCGCGCCGGTGTAAGCGTTGACCAGCGGCCGGACAAAATCCCGGAAAAGGCGGTCGCTGGCCTTGCCCCAGAAGGGGCGCATCAGGGTCAGGAACCAGTCCGCCGTCAGCCACCGCATGCCTTTCAGGTAGGAGCAGAAATCGACCGCCAGCCGGCGCACCCTTTCCCTGCTGTCGAAGATCAGGAGATGGACGTCGGAGGGCGGCAGGCCCATCGGCGCGGTCCGCACCGCCTCCACGATCCGGTCGATCAGCTCTGGGGCCACGGCCTGGTCGGTGAACTCGCGGATGCTTCGCCGCCGCTGCAGCAGGGCGAGCAGTTCATCATACCCTGCCGTCTGCCGCCGATCGGGCAGATCGCTCAGGTCCGCCGGTGACAGGCAGCGGCCGTCGACGGTGATCGCCTGCCGGGGACAGATCGCCATGCAGTGGCCGCAGCCGATGCAGCCGAAGATCGGCGATGGCGCGGGCCCGGCTTTGCCCTCGACGATCCGGATGCCGAAATCCTTGCAGACCTCGGCGCAGAGGCCGCAGCCGTCGCAGAGCCCGTCGTTGAAATGGACCTGTCCGATCGTGTGGGTTCTGGATGTTGGAATGGCCATCCCGGGGGCTCCTGTGTTCAGAAAATGAGGAAAAACAAGAAAGCTCGCTGTCGCCTGCGAATAATTACCGGTGATGCGGGCAGTCCTTCCGGCAGGACATCAGACCCGCTTCAGCGGAATGCAGATGTCGATGATCCATTTTCCCTCGGGGTGCTCCAGGCCGTTGTTGTGATACAGCTCGAAACACGGTCTGTCGTCGCAGATATGGCCGCCGGAGACGAGCCAGGCGAAGGCCTCGTTCCAGGCCTGATGGAACTGGTCGACGGTGATCTCGAAGCGGCATACCGCGTGGGGGCCGCCGCTGATGGTCTGCAGTGCGACCTGACCTTCGGTCGTCGTGCCGGGCGGGACGCTGAGGCAGGCATCGGTCCGGCATCTGTCGGCCGGGGTCACCTCAGGATTGTCCCAGTACACGGCGAGCAGGACGCCCGAGGCCAGATGGCCGCGCGGTCCGGCCCAGGACAGCAGTTCGGCGAAGGCCTGTTCGCAGGTCTCCTTGCCATAAGGCCCCATCTTCCTGACATAGGCAACGTGGTATTCCGGCATTTCCTGGACGGCAGCGTGCATGGTGTCTCCTCCCTGATGATTGTCGGCGATCGGCGCGATCGCGAGCGTGTCGGGACTGTACTGCAGGAGGGGCGAGCTGGCGTTTCCCCTGTTGCTGAAGATGTTTCCCTGCTTGCTATTCTTCCGGAAGGCGGAAGGGCTGGTGCCGAAGCTCTGGCGGAAGGCCCTGGCGAAATTCTGGGAACTGGAGAACCCGCAGCTCAGGGCGACCTCGGTGATGCTGCCGCGCCGGTCCATGATCAGTTTGTTGGCGGCCAGCTCCAGACGGAGCCGGCGGGTGAACTCGGCGACGGTCTCGCCGACCACGGCCTTGAAGACCCGGTGAAAATGAAACATCGAGAAATTGGCGCTACGGGCGATCTCCTCGAGGGTCAGGTCGCGGTCGAGATGGGCGCCGATATAGTTCATCGCCCGGCAGATCCGCCGGCGGTATTCGAGAGCGGTGCTTGGTGTTGCCGTGGTGGCTGGTTTCATGCTGCCTGGTTTTCGCTTGCTGTGATCCGGCGGGGAAATCGACTGGCTGCTGCAGTGGCGAATATATCCTGCAATTCCTGCGAGAGGAAGCTTTTCAGTGGTTCAATCCCGGGTTTCTTTTCTCGTATTTCTGTTGCCCCTTCGGGCGGCTTGAGATAGTCTTACGCCCGGAACTGGCAGGAGCATGCCCGTCGTCCGGTTCTCCGGCAGTTCCAGCCGCCGCAGTCAGTGAGAGCTGAAGTCGAGAAGTGCCGTTTCCGGCTGCGGAATGCGGCTCCCCCCATAATCATTGCGTCGCGGTACGATGGAAATACAGGTCCTCTTCAGCAAGTGGCTGACCCAGGTCGCCGCCTATCTCCCTTTCGGCTATTCCTTCGGCGCCGGCATGGTTTCAGCGGTGAATCCCTGCGGTTTCGCGATGCTGCCGGTCTATCTGACCCTCTATCTGGGGGCCGAGGATGGCGCTTTCTACACCCAGTCGACCCTGCGCCGGATCGCCAAGGCGCTGGGGATCACGCTGGTGGTCACCTCCGGCTTCGGCCTGCTGTTCGGCGTGGCCGGAGCGGTCATCGTCCTGGGCGGCACCTTCCTCCACCGGATGATCCCCTGGCTCTCGCTGATCGTCGGGGGCTGCCTCTTCATCCTCGGGGTCTGGCTGCTGCTGGGGCACTACGTCTCGGCCCCGGCCCTGCTCAGGCTGTCCGAGAAGTTCGGCGACCCGCGCCGGATGACGGTCTGGGGATTCTTCCTGTTCGGGGCGACCTTCGGCGCCACCTCGATGAGCTGCACCCTGCCGATCTTCCTGCTGGTGATGGGCAGCTCCATCGCCTCCCGCGATATCGGCGTCGGCATCCTCCAGTTCGTCAGCTACATCTCCGGCATGGGCAGCGTCCTGCTGGTGCTGACCATGGGCATTGCCCTGGTCAAGCAGGGGGTGGTGGTCGGGGCGCTACGCCGGGTCCTGCCCTTTGTGCAGAAGATTTCGGCGTCCCTGCTCCTCGTCGCAGGGGCGTATATCATCTACTACTGGGCGACCAGCGAGCTCCTCTGACCTGTCATTCCCCGAGGATGCGGGCCAGCTCCGCCGGATCGGCGGTCTGCAGTCGGCAGGACTGGCCCTCGCAGACCTGGGCGATGGCCCGGCCGTCCTTTTCCGCAAACTCCGCATAGAACGGCTGCAGGGTGGCGAGGTAGTCCTGGTTGCCCGCGCCATCCGCCACCAGCACCGTCGTGTCGGGCAGATAGCGCCTGCCGGTGGCGCGCAGCAGGCGCCGGGTGTCGTCGCGGGCGGGGAAGCCGGCAATGACCACCAGCCGTTCCCTGCTCCGGTCGAGGAGGTGGGCGGCCAGCATCAGCGGCAGGGCGGCGGGCTGCTCCTCGAGGGTTCTCGCCGCGGCCAGGATGGTCCGTCTGGCCATCTCATGCCAGGACGGGTCGCCGGTAATCCGGCCAAGCCGCAGCAGGACCATCGCCGCCACCGAGTTGCCGGACGGCTCGGCCCCGTCGTAGCGATCCTTCATCCGGGTGATCAGGCCGCTGTCGGCGACAGTGTCGAAGAAACCGCCGGCCGGATCGGTGAAATCCCCGACCATCCGGCCCGCCAGTTCGAGGGCCTGCCGCAGGCGGCGTGGGAGATGGTCGGCGGCGTAGAGATCGAGCAGTCCCTGGATCAGGAAGGCGTAGTCCTCCAGGCTGGCCTCGAAGCGGGCCTCGCCGTCCCGCCAGCGCCGGTTGAGGCGGCCGTCGACCAGCAGGTGGTCAGTGACGAAATCGGCCGTTTCCTCGGCGGCCGTCAGATATCCTGGATCATCGAAGACCCGGCTGGCTTTGGCCAGGGCCGTCAGCATCAGGCCGTTCCAGGCGGTGATCACCTTGTCGTCGAGATGGGGCCGGGTCCGCTGGTTGCGCCGCGCCAGCAGGGCCTGCCGGCCGCGCCGGAGGACATCGGCGATCTCCTGTTCCGTCCGGCCTGATTTTCTGGCCAGTTCCCGGTCATCCATCGCCCGGTAGAGGATGTTGCGGCCGGCGAATTCCCCGGCCGGGTCGCTCGGCGCGTTGCCGTCCGGCAGCACGCCGTAGGCCGCCTTGAAGATGGCGGCATCCTCTGCCCCGAGCAGCGAATCGATTTCCGCCTCCTGCCAGAGGAAATATGCGCCCTCGCCGTGTTCCGCGGGATTGTAGGGGTTTTCGCTGTCGGCATCCTCGGCCGAGAAGAAGCCGCCGCCTGTGCGGAGGTCGCGGAGACAGTAGTCGAGGGTCTCGCGGGCAGTGGCGGCATAGCCCGGATGCCCGGTGGCCAGGAAGGCGTCGAGCAGGATGGCGGTCAGCTGCGCCTGGTCGTACAGCATCTTCTCGAAGTGCGGCACCCGCCACTGGCGATCGACGGCATAGCGATGGAAGCCGCCGCCGATGTGGTCGTACATGCCGCCAGCGGTCATCGCGTTGAGGGTCTCCACCAGCATCTGCAGGGCGTCGCTGTCGCCGGTCCTGTGGAAATAGCGGAGCAGGAACTCAAGGTACACCGGTTGCGGGAACTTGTTGCCGCTGCCGAAGCCGGCGTGGCTGCGATCGTACATCGCCGCCAGGGCGGCGAGACCCTTCTCCGGCAGGTCGTCCGCGAGGCGATCCGCAGCCGGGCCGGCGGCGGCGAGGTCTTTGAGGAAGGCGGTGATCCGGTTTGCGGCGTCGTTGATCCGGCCGCGGTCTTCATGCCAGGTCTTCTCGATGGCGGTGAGGACGTCGCTGAAACCGGGGCGGCCGTAGACTGCCCGGGGCGGGAAGTAGGTGCCGGCGAAAAAGGGCTGGCCGTCGGGCAGGAGGAAGACCGACAGCGGCCAGCCGCCGGAGCCGGTCATCGCCTGGGTGGCGGTCATGTAGATCCGGTCGATATCGGGGCGCTCCTCGCGGTCGACCTTGACCGGGATGAAGAAGCGGTTGAGCTGGTGCGCGACCGCCTCATCCTCGAAGGACTCGTGGGCCATCACATGGCACCAGTGGCAGGTGGAGTAGCCGATCGACAGGAAGATCGGCCGGTCCTCCCGGCGGGCCTGCTCGAGGACGGCCTCCGACCAGGGTTGCCAGTCGACAGGATTGAAGGCGTGCTGCAGCAGGTAGGGACTCTTTTCGTCTATCAGGCGGTTGGCCTTTCTGGTATGGTTCATGAGTGACTCCTCAGGTCAGGCGCACCGTGGATCCGCATCGTCGGCAAAGACGTCGCGGGGCAGCCGCCGGTGGCCGTTTTTGCTGGCATGATCGGTCAGCATCTGCTACAAAGGACGGTTCCGTCCTACAAGAATAAGCATTATCCGCGCCGAGTCGAACGAAACCGGCCCAACCGCTCTGGAGAACTCATGGTCCGTTACAGCGGCATCATCGCCGCTTCCTGCGCGTATATCATATGGGGTATCCTGCCGATCTACTGGAAGGCGCTGCAGACCGTGCCGGCGCTGGAGATCCTCTGCCACCGGATGTCCTGGTCGCTCTTCGTGACGCTGGCCATCATCCTCTGCGCCCGCCGGACCGCGGCCTTCCGGCAGGCCGTGGCGAACCGGGACAACCTGCGGATCTTCGGCAGCTCGGCTGCGCTTCTGGCCGTCAACTGGCTGATCTATATCTGGGCGGTCAACGCCGGCTATATCCTCGAGGCCAGTCTCGGCTACTTCATCAACCCGCTGATCTCGGTGCTGTTCGGGGTGTTCTTCTTCAAGGAGCGCCTGCGGCCGGGCCAGATCGCCGCCCTCTTGCTGGTCCTGACCGGGGTGCTGTACCTGACTCTGTATTACGGCCGTTTTCCCTGGATCGCCCTGTCGCTGTCCTCGACCTTTGCCGTCTACGGCCTGCTGCACAAGAAGAGCAGCCTGTCGTCAATGGATGCCCTCGGCATCGAGGTCCTGCTGTTCTTCCTGCCGGCGGCGGGGTACCTGGTGTTCGTGGAGAGTGCCGGCCGCGGCGCCTTTCTCGACGGCACGACAGCCGACGCGATCCTGCTGGTCGGTGCCGGCGTGGTCACCACCTTCCCCTTGCTCCTGTTCGGGTTCGCGGCCCACAAGATCCCCCTGTCGACGCTGGGACTGCTGCAGTACATGGCCCCGACCATCAATTTCTTCATCGGCATCTTCCTCTACCATGAAGGTTTTCCGCGGGAGAGGATGATTGGCTTCTGCATCATCTGGGCGGCCCTCGCCCTCTATCTGACCGAGGGAGCGATCCGCCAGGTGCGGCTGCGGCGGGCGGTCCTCCAGGATGTCCGCTGATGCCGGCGGGGAAGAGACGATGAAGGGAGGAGGACGCAGCTGGCTGCCGATGGTCTGCCTGGTGACGGCGATGGTCCTGTGGGCCAGTTCGTTCATCGCCCTGAAGATCGCCTTTCGCGCCTACTCGCCGATGATCGTCATCTGGGGCCGCATGCTGGTGGGGAGCTTCTGCTTCCTCTTCCTGCTGCGCCGCCTCGGCCGGGTCAGCCTGCGGCGTGAAGACCTGCGCTACCTGGTGCTGATGGCTGTCTGCGAGCCCTGCATCTATTTCATCTTCGAGGCCAAGGCGATCGAGCTGACCACCGCCTCCCAGGCCGGCATGATCACCGCCATTCTGCCGCTGCTGGTGGCCATCGGCGCCACCGTCTTTCTGGGCGAAAAGATCTCGCGGCAGACGCTCGCCGGATTTGCCATCGCCATCACCGGTGCCTGCCTGCTCAGCGTCAGCGGCGAGACCTCCGCCGACGCGCCGAATCCGCTGCTCGGCAATTTCCTCGAGTTTCTGGCAATGGTCGCCGCCACCGGCTATACCCTCTCCCTCAAGCATCTGAGCAGCCGCTATTCGCCGCTCTTCCTGACTGCCGTACAAAGCTGGGTCGGGGCGGTGTTCTTCTCCTTCTTCCTGCTGTCGCCGGAGACCGATCTTCCCGGCGAGTTCGTCCTGCTGCCGGCCCTGGCGGTCTTCTACCTGGGCAGCTGCGTCACCATCGGCGCTTATTTCCTCTATAATTTCGGGGTCAGCAAGCTGCCGGCCAGTCAGGCCTCGGCCTATATCAACCTGATCCCGGTATTCACCGTGGCCATGGGATTCATCTTTCTCGGGGAGACCTTCAATCTGCTCCAGGTCCTGGCCAGTCTGCTCGTTTTTTCGGGGATCTACATCAGCCAGCGGCGTCCGCGTCCCCTGGCCTGATCCGCCGGTTCCATCTCTGCACCCGCTTCAACCTTCGATGTGGGGGCTGTCGCCGGCCGGCGACCGGTCTTCGAAAAACTCCTCGATCGTCCTGCCGCGGACCTTCGTCGTGAGGATGCGGTCGAGCAGCGGGAGGACTGTGTCGCGATCCTCCTCGCTGAGGAGGAAGCCCGGCAGGGGTCTGGCAGTCAGGCAGCCTTTCCGGCTGAGCCGGATCTTCTCCGGGTCGTCGAGCAGCTCCGCGACCCGTCGATTGGCCGGAGTCCCGGCGAGCGCGAGCAGGACAGTGATCATGTTGCCGCAGGGCGAGCCCGGTTCCAGGTGCTCGATGAGCTGGCTGACCGCGGTGGTGGCGGCCATGTAGTACGGCGGGACCCTGGCGTGATGGCCGGGGATGCAGGGAACCTGGGAGGCAAAGCTGAGGCAGCTGAAGGGACGGACTTCGTAGATGCAGCAGAGGCTGTCTTCGAGGAAAGGGCAGGTGCCGGTGAAATCGACCGGCTCCAGGGCAATTTCCCTGCCGGCGAGGCAGGCCTCGGCGAAGGCGTTGACCGTCGTCTGCGGCTGTCGAGGCGGGCTTGCGCCGGCGAGCTGGCGGGCCAGCCATTCCTCCATGCAGTTTGCCCGGATGAAGCGGTGGATCCGCTGCCCCTCGAGCCAGGTGACCGTCACATTGGCGGTGCAGCAGGTGGTGCAGCCCCTGCGGCAGGCCACCGGCATCCCGCTGCTCCAGGCCGAAAAGACGGAAATGATCGCCTCGAGTATCGCCAGCCGCATCGCCTCGCCTCCGGGAGATAGGTGTCTTCCAACAGAGTACGCCGGCAGTGGGACAATTATCCAGGAAAAACGTTCAGGCCAGTGTTGGCGGCGGGTGCGAGGGCGGCAGCAGGAGCAGGCGGAGAGGGGGCGAATACAGGGAGGAGAAAGGCAAGCCAGTGCCGGGG
>WBUQ01000223.1 GCA_008933635.1 Desulfobulbaceae bacterium
CGATGGGGCTGGGCGACGGCGGCGGTCTTCGCTGGCCTGTTCCTGGCGGGCGGCGGCTTTTTCGGCCAGGTTCCAGACGGTTTGGAACAGGTAGGCGTGGTCGCGCAGCGGCAGATTCTCGGGCGGGCGTTCGGCCATCCCGTCGAGCGCGGCTTCCCACAGGGCTTGGGGCGCGGCGCGGTCAATGCCGTGGCGGCGGACTTGGCCGGACGCCACGGCGGCTTGCAGATCCGCCAGCAACCGCCCGGCCTTGGCGATCGCCAGGGCTTTGTGCGCCGGGGTGAATAGCCGCAGGTAGGCCAGCGCCCGCCGGCCCAGCGGGGCCGGCAACAGCAGGGCGGCGGCCAGCGCCGCCCGGATGTCGGCCTGGGCGGCGAACACCTCCAACTCGGCCTTCAGGCCGCAGGATGGGCAGACGCCGGGGAGCATGGCGGATCGGTCTCCGGGGCAATGCCGGCTAATCCCAGTTCCGCCAGCAGCCGATCAAGGCCGGCGCGCTGGTGGCGCAGTTCGTTGAACAAAATCCGATGGGCGCCGACCGTCTGTCGTCGGAGTTCTTCTAGCGCCTCTTTTACCGCCTCGACCTCGGGGGACAGGAGCGGCGGGGCGGGCGCGGGCGCGGGCGCCTTTGCGGGTGCGGCGCAACGCAAAAGCTTGAACTTGGTCTCGATGCTCAAGGCATCAGCGCGGCGGATAAACCGCAGGTCGCCGCACTGCTTGAATGATATCTTGGCATTCCTTAACAGGGCGGCGAAGTTAACCCCACGGCCCGGCTTGAGCAGACCGAGGAAGACCATGCGGGTACGACCCAGCCGCTCCAGCAGGCCCTCCCGCTCGACGAAAACAATCTCTCTCGTAGGGGCCACGTTCTCGTTCCCGACGATATAGGGGATTTCCAACACATCGAGCTGGGGGGAATATTTGCCTTTGCCGAGGTAGTTCAGTTGCACGAGCCGTCCCGCGTTGATCAGGGGACGGGGAGCGGCGAGGAGGGCGTCGTAGACGGCCCGTTCCGCGTCGAGGAAACCGGGGATAGGTTCGTTCATAGGGGCTCCTTGGGGCTCCTTGGGGCGACCGGGCGGTCGCCCCGCAATGGGTTACGGCTTGACTGGCCGATAGGTGACGCTGCTGCTGGCGCCGAAGGTGCAGCAGGCGCGGACGGCGTCGCTCAGTGGGTGGTCGGCGTCGGCCAGCAGCGCCTTGAGCTTGTCGCTCGTGGTGTACTCGATGCGGGTATTCACCAGGTCGTCAAACCGGCCGCCGAGCAGGGCCTTCAGGGTGTGCGGTTCGGTGATGCGGACGCTTTCCCGCTCGGTCAGGGTCAGCTTGGCTTGGCCGGGGATTTCCAGCGTGCAGCCGGGGCCGTAGGCTTCCAGCAGGCGGGCGTTCATCGCGTCCAGGTCGGCCTTGGCCTCGTCGGCTTGCCGCTTCCGGTCCCAGGCGGCGTAAAGCAGGGCGCTGGATTCGGCGTCGAGCGCCAAGGTCTGGCCATCGCGGGTCAGGGTGCAGGCCGGCAGGGCCGGGGCGGCCGTCGGGACGACGGGGGACTTCTTGGAAAACAGGGCCATAGGGCCTCCTTCAGACGTGGGACTGCGGGGTGAAGACAACGTGGTGATGCGACAACTCGGCGACGCCGGGCAAATCGCGGTCCAGGGCGCGTTCGATCAGGACCAGGAACAGGTCGGGCAATTCAGACAACACGCCGTCCGCCAACCGGTCGGCAATGCGGTCAATGGCGGCGGCGCGATGGCGGGCGCGCACGGTGCGGCGGTAGTCGGCAGGGGCTTCGGTCATTGGACTGACTCCAAAAAGGGCAGTAGCTCAAGGGAATGGATCACACACAGCGGTTCGCCGCTGAGGGGCCGAAACAGCACGGCGCTATGGTCGAGGTACGCCCAGGCCTGGAACAGCCAACCCCGGCTGTAATGCCGGCCCGGCTGGGTGTCCAGGCCGTAGCGCCACGCCCGTTCGGCCATGGTTTCAGTGGCGTTGGGGATCGTGATCACGCGGCGGCTCCGGTCCGGGCGGCGCGCTGGGCGGCGCGGTCACGCCAGTACGCCATCCATTCCAGGTCGGCCGGCTCGATGCCTTTGGGGCAATGGGCCGCCCCTGGACCCCGCAGCGCGGGCGGCGGCGGGGGCGTCGCCGCCACCCAGAGGCCGGGCTTTTTGGCGCTGATCCGCGGTATCAGCGGCTTGGCCAGCCCGGCCCGGTGCAGGTGTCTGAGGTAGTTGCCGACCGAGTACAAGGGCAGATCGGTCTGGGCGGCCAGTTCTACCGCCAGCACGGGGGAGGTGGCGCGGCGCAGGGCCGCCAGGACCGCCGCGCGCCTGCGGTCGTGCTCGATAATCTGGTTCATCAAGCCGCTCACGCGTCCTCCTCCGGGACCGGCATCCCGCAGCCCAGCACGGCGACGGCGACGCGCAGCAGCCGCCACAGGCGGCGGGCGTTGACGGCATCCAGCCGCAGCGCCCCCAGTTCCACCCCGGTCAGGTCGAGCGGCAAGCGGACCTCCAAATCGAGCGGATCCCGGTCGTCGCGCAGCCGGGCGCGGAAGCTGCCCAGATAGGCCGGGGCGTCCAGGCGGGATTCGGCTGGCCGGGGTGGCGGCCGGTCCGGCAGGTCGAGGTCGTCTTCGTTGCGCGGCCAGTGCGGTTT
>WBUQ01000224.1 GCA_008933635.1 Desulfobulbaceae bacterium
GAAAAATAGAGCCAGTCCCCGCCGATCACCCCGGCAGTGGCATCAACCCCCACCTCCTCCGCCACCAACGTACTGCCCTTGCCCGCCTCCCAGCGATAGAGATCGCGTGCCTCGCCCCACTCGCCCGACCAATAGAGCAGGGAGAGTCCTTGAGGTTCAGTTTGGGCGTGGACGGATTGGGTCAGACACAGCATGACGAAAAACAAGACGCCCCAGCGCTTCCAGTGAATGTTGATCGTCATGGTGTGTCCCTCCCAATTTCTGTGTCCCATTTTATCGCCCCTTCCCGCAGCCAGTAGACAAACAGGCTAGATCGGGTGTATTGTGATATGGAATGAATTGCCCCGCCAGACTACCAGCGGGTTTTCGGCACTGCAAAATTGCTACACTGCAAAGGAAACCACTATGATTATGCTCCAAATTGAACACGCCGTCCCGAGTTTTGACCACTGGAAAGAAGCATTTGACAGTGACCCGATTGGACGCCAGCGAGCGGGCGTGCGTCGCCATCGGGTGATCCGTTCGCTGGATGACCCCAACTATGCAATGATCGAATTGGAGTTTGACACGTTGGAGGAGGCGGAGGGGCTATTAAACGCTTTACGCGGCTTGTGGAAGCGCATCGAAGGGACGGTGATGACCAATCCGCAGACCCGCCTCGTGGAGATAGTTGAGACGGTGGACTATTGAGCCGTGGCTTTGTGCGATTTTGCGCGATCAAATATTCAGGAAAACCGCACCACCAAAGGACTTGCCAAAAATTTAAATTTGTGGGATGATATTCACTGATAGCGTATGGATTCTCTGGTTCGCGGATATGATTTTTTGTTCTCGCCAGCATACCCTATTGCTAAATGTCCACCTGCCATAAGTCTCTCTAGGAGTATGCAAAAATGGCGAAAAAATTATATGTCGGCAACCTGCCTTATACCGTTGACAATAACCAACTCCGCAGCCTGTTTGAACAATATGGCGAAGTGTTGAGCGCCACCATCGTGACTGACCGGGATTCTGGTCGTTCCAAAGGGTTCGGCTTTGTGGAGATGTCGTCGGACGAAGCGGGCGCGGAAGCCATCAGCAAATTGAATGGGTTCACCTTTGAACGCCGTGCGCTGACCGTGAACGAAGCCCGTCCGCGTGAAGAGCGTCCCCGGACCAATCGCCCCCCACGCAATGACCGCTATGAAGGCGGCGGTGGCGGCGGTGGTGGTGGTCGTCGTGGCAATAATCGCCGGGATGACTGGTACTAATTTGCCCCATCGGGCTAGTTGAATAGACAACACAGACCGCTCTCATGTGAGGGCGGTTTTTGTTTTGTGGGGTGTTGTATGACCGTAAGGGATTTCCAGACGGGTTGACCTCACCCCCCGGCCCCCTCTCCATCTGGCGAGGGGGAGTCGAAAACGCCGTATTAAAGCCCCTCTCACAAGGGAGAGATACCGTGTTAAAAGTCAAGAAGGAAGAGCCGGTTTGGTCAAATAATGAGGATCAAAAGGCTGACCCGACTTGAGTACGCCAAAGACATAATGCAACAATTTACGCATGACGGCGACGGTGACGGCATTGGGACAATAACCCTGTGCCTCCATGCGCATGACCAAATCACGCACGAGGGGGTTGTGACGTTTGGCACAGCGGGCAGGCATGAACAAGGCGGCACGGAGGGCAGCATTGCCCATTTTAGAAATCTTGACTTGGCCGCGATAACGCCCTGATTGGCGTTGGCGGGGATTGAGACCGGCAAAGGCGACCAATTGGCCGACCGTCTCAAAGGCGGTGATGTCGCGGATTTCAGCCAATAAGCGACTGCTGGTCTTGTCTGAGATACCGGGAATGGAGTTGAGTAAGGTCTGTTGGTGTTTTAAATCCGGGTCTTGGTCAATGTGCTGCTTGATTTGGGCCAAGACCTGCTCAATTTGGGTCGCCAGATAGCGCAGGTGGTCTTGTAGATGCGCCTGCACGGTGGGGGAGGGCGTGGTTTGCAGCCGCTGGCGTTCTTGCACCTCCATCTGAATCAGGTCGTCCAAGAGGCGTACTAAGGCGCGTAACTCGACCCATGCCGGGTCGGGTGGGGTCCACTGGGGCACGTCTTGGGTGCGACAGAAATCGGCAATAATCTCGGCATCCAAGCGATCGGTCTTGTTGCGGCGCAGTTGGCTCTCGGCATAGTGCTTGATCCGCAGGGGATTGACCACACTCACCCGGTACTTTCGCTCATGTAGGTAGGCGGCGAGCGCATCGCCATAGCTGCCTGTCGCCTCCATACACACCGCGCTCCCTACTGCCACCCGCTTCTTGAGGTAATTCGCCAAACTGCGAAAGCCTTTGGTGCCATTGGCAAAGGTCGCCTGCTGCACCTCCCGCTGCTCATTCATCACACACACGGCCAATTCCGCTTTACTCACATCAATCCCAATCCACTCCTGTTGCATGATTCCCTCCCGGTGCTATGGGTCTCCCTTGCACATCCAAGCTCAGCTCATCGTTTGAGCGGCTTTCGATACCGTCCGACCTCTTCACCCGGACTACACAGGGCGACTTTATCTCTCCCTCAGGCTCACCCGCCTTAGGGGTTTCCAAGTTCATCCCTGTGGCGGGATTCACTTCCGTTAGTATACTCAATCCCCCCTGCCTCTAACATACAAGGGGT
>WBUQ01000089.1 GCA_008933635.1 Desulfobulbaceae bacterium
CATACGCCTTCAGGGCCTGGGTGTAGGTGTTGGCTGGCGACAACCCGTCAACCCTGAGATAGAAACCGGTGCCGGTCACGGGACTGTTCCGGAAGACCGCCTTGTCGAAGGTGGCGTTGATGAACTCGAGGGTCCAGCCGGCAGGCGTCTTGTCGCCATAGCCGTCGACCAGGCAGGCTCTCAGGACATCGATCAGCGCCCGCCGCTCCCCCCGCATCACCGGGCCGTTGCCGTCCGTGCTCTTATAGATCTGCGGCGCTGCCATTATTCCGCGTCTCCTCTGATCTGCAGGGTGAACTGATCATTGGGCTCGGTGGCAGGTCCCTGCAGGGTGGTCCTGGCGATCCACAGGTCGTGGTTGGCCCCTTCGGTATTGAACCGGACGACGTTGTTGACGGCCCAGCCGGCACCCCAGCCCCGGTAATCGAGGAAGAAGAAGGGTTCTCCGGTCGACGGGTTGATCGGACTGCAGTCGTTGGTGGTGTAGCCGGTACCGACGATGCCGTATTTCTCGCCTATGATGTTGAACGAATCGACCCCGGTGAACACCAGGGCCCAGCGTTCCCGCACTGCCCCGTCATTGGTGACCAGGATCGGGTAATTGATCTCGTTGTAGCTGGCGGCCGTCGCATCGCCGATCAGGTCATCGGACCAGACATTGGTCCAGGTCTTCTGATCGAACAGGCCATAGGCCCGGGCCTGGAGATCGCCGAAGAGTAAAGCGGTCGAGACATAGGTGCCGGCAACCGGGTAGGCGTTCTGCAGCCCGGTGTTGACGATGATCTGGCCGTTGATCTGGACCCCTGAGACCAGGGCCATATCCTCCACCTTGTGCATGCAGACGATCGGGTAGACAAACCCGGTCAGGTCCAGCGGATCGGCCATCGTCAGTTTCTGCAGATCCTTGTCCCAGTCGTACTTGGTGGAAGGAACCCGCAGGGCCGACTCGCTTGAATCATAGAGCTCGACGCTGGAGATGTTCGGTCTCGAGAGGGTGATGACCTGGCCTGCCGACAAAGGATTGGGCAGGGTATCGTTGTCGGTATTGTGGACGACAACCACATCGCCGACCTTGACGATCGGCACCCGGCCATCGGATGGCAGCCGGACCGGATCAAGTCCGATCAGATCGGCATCGAGCGGGATATAGGAGTACGCCACGCAGGCATAGCTGAGGGTGTCGCTGAAGGCCGAGGTCGGCTTGAAGATCTGCCCGTCCACCACATCATCCGGGTCGTACCATTCCTGATCGAGGTACTCGGCCGAATCAGGGACCATGCTGCCGAACTCCAGCCAGACGATGCCCTTCTCGTAATTGACCGTTCCCCTGACATTGGCCCCGGTGATAAGCCCGTCGAAATCGCTTGAGCCGTTGATGGTCAGTCCATCGATCGTGGTGCCGATAATGGTGATCGAGCCGGGTCTGAGCGGCGCCCCGGGAGTCCGGAAAACGCAGGAGGAAACGAGCTGGTTGCCGATCCGGCCGAGCAGGGAATGCAGGGCGATGGTATTGCTGCCGCCGTCATAGAGACTGAGCGTGACGATGCCGGTGCTGTAATCGATACTGCCGGCCTCGGCGCCCAGCCCGGTTGTGGGAGCGGGGTTGCGGTAGAGCTTGCCGAGCCGGTCGACATACCGGTTGCCGCTCCAGGAGAAATTGACCGAACCGGGGACGATGGTCTGACCGGCCATGTTCGGGGTCAGATCGAGAATGAACGGCTGGGAAGCAATCAGCTCATTGGCAGTCTCCTGGGCAGCGGCCGACAGGGCGTAGTTGTAGTAGAGATCGTCGATGATCCCGTCCGCCCATTCGATATTGCGCTCCTCCTGGTCATAGTACTGGGTCACCCAGGAGATGTTGACGATCGACGAGCCGTTCGGGGTGTACTGTTTCTTCAGGTAGGGCTCCCGCCATTTCTCGATGCCGGTGACGCTGGCGATGTTGATCGAAACGGTCCGGTTGATGTAGTCGATGGTGCCGGTGATGCCGCCTGCTTCCGAGTAGCCCGGCCAGGTCGGGTGCGATACCGGCACCTCGATCTTCCAGCCCGGGGACGAGAGGTTGCCGCTGCCATCGTCTTTCAACCGGTAGACATGGGGATACGCACCGAAACGGACCACCAGGTCGATATTGACCGATCTGGCCTTGATCGGACCTGACGGCAGGGTGAATGTGACGATCCCGCCGGTATTGGTCCAGCTGCCGTCATGGCCGCCGCTGATCACCGGATACTTCTCGTAATCGATCTCGTACTGTCCTTCGGCGGTGATCAGCGATGTCGGTTTGAAGGCAAGTTCGCCTGTCGAGTAGTTGATCCAACCGGTGGCCCAGCCGGTGATGACACCCTCGCCATTGTCAGTGGCCGTGGCCGTGCTGCTGACCCCGGTCGGCCAGGTGATCACCAGGCTGCCGGGGTCAACCGGGGCATTGGCAAGGGTATGGCTGATCTCGGCCACATCGACGGACACGGATCCCGAGAGATCGACGGTCTCGATCGGGTTGGCCCAGTTGTAGATGATCGCCGTCTCGGCATCGGGCAAAGCGCCGCAGGTCAGGATCAACGAACCGGTGGTGTAGCTGACCGTGCCGGTGCCGGTGTTTGCGATATCGGGGATGAGCGTTCCTTTGCCGTTGTCCCGCAGCCGGTACCATTTGCCCTGACTCAAATAGTCGACCCAGACCGAGCCCGGGATCGGCAACGGTTCGAGGATCATCGTGTAGTTGTAGCCGCGATTGGCGAGGACCACCTGCTGGTAGTGGGTGTTCGGCACCCTCCGCACCTCAACCCCGATGATCGCAGAAACGGTCAGATTGGCGGTATAGCCGGTGATCGCGACAAAGGTGATGGTCCCGGTGGCATATTCGACGGTACCGACCTGGGTTGTGCCCTCCATCAGGATGCCGTTGCTGTCGTCGGTGTAGGTCTTGCCGTTGCTGGTGGTGATGGTGAGGGTTCCCGGCTTGATGCCCCGGCCGAAATGGACCTGCACGCCGTTTGCCACGGCAAGGCTGGCCACCGTGAAGGAGTAGGACTGGCCGCTGCCGACGACCGGCCCGGCCTCACCGACAGAGAGATCCACCATCGGCGACTCGCCCTGGGCGGATGGCACCAGGTGGGTGAAGATCGAGTCGACGTTGATCTCGATATCGCCCTGGTTGATCGGCGCGGTCGGCTGCATCACCCCGTAATACTTCGCCGCATCGGAGACGGTGGTGGTGTAGACGTTGGTCGGCAGGCTGTCGTTTTTGCTGATCTCGAGGCCAACAAAGGTGTAGCGGAGGGGATCGCCGATCTCGAGCTTCAAGATATCGCGCTGAAAGGCCATCGCGGTCTCCCCGTACTCCGAGCTCTCCGAGGTGGCGTTGAACTCGGCCGAGCTGAGTTCGGCCTTGGTGATCCGCACATACTGCTTTTCCTCGTTGCCGAGGCCGCGGTTGTTGTAGAGGACGAGAACGTCACCCACATCCGGAATACCGCTGCCTTTGACCTGGAAGATGAGGATCTGCCGGCTGCCGGCCGGCTGGTCGCCCCACAGCCAGCCCCGGTACCGCGGACCGACGGTGACATAGGATTCGAGCCGGTTCCTGGCCTCCACCCGTTCGTCATGGGGATCGCCGGTGGTGAACATGCAGACCGAGACGTTGGGGTCGGCGGCCGGTTTCGATAAGACGACATGGGCCCCGGAATAGACCTCGGTGTCGCCCGTCTGCACTGCCACGAAGGCCTTGCGCAGACTGACCCGGCCATAGACCCGGTCGAGCCGGGAGATATCGGGAAAGAGGTTGTTGATGTTGCCGTCGACGATCTCGTTGCCGGTCATCCGGCCGCCGCCGTTACTTCCATCACTTTGTCCCGTATCGCTGTCGTATCGGCCGGATAGCTTCCAGCCAGGACCATCGACAAGGTCGTCCGGCTGTAGCCGAGGCTATCGGCAACCTTTCCCTGGCTGCCTTCGGCGGCGACTGCCCTACGCAGCAGTTCTGTCCATTCCATCGATGCCTCCATCAAGCACGCGCATCCGGCAGAACTCTTTGATCCTGCCATTGACGAACTCGACGGCGATGGTCGCTCGGGTTACGTCAACCGGTTTGGGATCTCTGCCGATCTCGCCGATCAAGCCCTTGAGGTTGTCGAGCTGCTCTTCGATATCCATTTGGTAGCTGTCGTTCATGATGATCTCCTAGAGTTCCGCGATGGTCTCTTTGACCTTTTTTAATTCTTTCTCGATGCCCTCGATGCGATTGGTTAACTCGGCCTTTTTTCTGGCTCTGATGTCTCTCAGCCTGGCGGCCTTCTCCTCGTCCAGTGGCGTTTCGACGCTGTCCCTGACCAAGACCCAGATGGCTGTTGTGCCCGGTTCCTGGATCTTCCTGATCACTCCTCGATCGGCCAGCATTCTTAGCCATTCACGAGCATATATCTGACTCGCATCGGCCATCGTCATCATGTCCTCGACCGTGACCCTCTTTCGCATCCGCAGCACTCGCCACATTGCCTCGCGAATGTCAGGCTTTTTCGACAATATCGCAGGGGCATATACACCCTGGCGCGGGCGCTGCAGCTTCCCCATCCTATATAATTCGCTGAGGGTGTTGAGGATGTTCTTGTGCTGCTGTCGGGTCTGGGCCATCATCGCTTTGGAGACCGCATCAACGGAGGCTTCACCGTTGTTCTGCTCGGCGATTGCGGCGACTGTGTTCAACACCGTCTTCATATGTGATTGATGTGCCATGGTCTTACCCCTGCAGGCCCTGTTTGCAGGCGATCCGGGCCAGTTCGGCGTCGACCTCGCCGGTGCGTTTAAGACTTGATGCCGCATGGGCCAGATTGATGGTATCGCGGCGAACGATGCGCAGATCTCCACCCGAGGCCTTGTGCATGATCTCGGTGGCTTCGGTGCCCATCTTGAGCCCGGTGCACTGGCCGACGTACATGATGATGTCAGAGGGACTCACCGGTTCGAATTCCATGGCCCGGTAGGTTCTTGACCAGATCCTCCGGTTCTGGCTCATCAGGTGCGGCAGTTCCTCCTCGCCGATCAGGACGATGGTGCCGCCGGTGATCTTGACCAGGTCGCGGATGATCTCCAGGAACTTCTGGCCAAATCGCTCGATCTCGTCGATGAAGATGGGCAGGCTGGAGATCAGCATCTTCTCAATGACCATCTCGAAGCATCTTCCTCGCCTGTGGGGAATCTGCCTGACGCCCAGCTCGAAGCAGAGCTTCTGCAGGAAGTCGAGCTCGGTCCATACCGAGACTGTCTCGATATAGACGCAGCCGTTCTTCGCCGCCCAAGTCTGCACTGTGCGGGTCTTGCCCCTGCCGGCCCGGCCCCAGACGCAGCCGAGCCTTTCGTCTCCCTCGCCTTGCCCGCCCTTGCCGATCATCAGACCGTTCATCATGGTCTCGAATGTCCGGACGTTTTTCGTCTGGACAAAGGTCGGGGTGAATTTTATACTTGCGCTCATATCCCTCCTTAACGTTGGTTAAGGTTTTAGGCCGGAGACTGTTGCAGCAGTTTCCGGCCTTTTCATTTCAGGCCCCTGTCGGAGCCGCACCCATTGCTCTCCACATCAATCCGTATTTCACCCGGCAAGATTCCCAGTATTCGGGGAAACTGGTGTATGCTGAGGTCTGCTCGAAGAAGGCCATGAAGCCGGTCCATTCCGGCCCGAGATCGACGCCCTGGGCGGTCAATTCGATCAGCCGTTCATAGCGATCGCCTTCATCGAGCTTCATCAACGAGTCGCGGAAATCGCGTTCTTCGGCCTCTTTCTGCAGCCGCTGCATCTCTTCGACTTCGCGCCTGATCTTCTCGGCATCATAGCTGATCACTTTCTGCCTCGGCTTATTGGCGATACTGTTGCCGGTATAGGTTGGCGAAAGCCTTTCCAGTTCGCCGAAGGTGCCGAAGAATCGCTCGACCGTTTTCGATTGTCCGTGATACGGCCAGGCGTAGATCGTCTGGCAGCCCATGCGTTTATACAGGCCGCCGTAGCCGGCCGTGTCGAAGTCTTCCGAGCCTTTGAAGAACCTGGACTTGAAGGCCTTGCCGTTATCGAGATAGACAACCCTGGGATATTTGCCGAGCCGGAGTACCGCCCGGCGCAATGCGCTGGATATCGCCGCCGTGTTTTCTGTCGGCATGATCTCCCAACCGAGCGGCATATTGCTTCTCATGTCGTAGAACAGGATCAGCGTCATGTGGTTGGTCGGTTTGCCGGTCCAGGGATTGATGATCTCGAAGTTGAGGTTATGGCCATCGGCGACGATGACATCGCCGACCTGCAGCAGGTTCATGTCGCGCTCGATGTACATGGCGCACTTATCGTTCCATGCCTTGGCGCCTTCCCGGGCCCATACCCAGAGGTCGTAATTGCGGGATTTCCAGTTCAAGGCCAAGCGTCGGTAGGTGGCCTCACTGTGGCGGTTTTCAATCCCCTTGTGCTTCATGATCGCCTTGGCGATCCGGTATGATTCTGCGATCCGGGGCTTGTTCGGACGCAGGACGCAGCGCAGGAAAATGGCGGTTTGCTCATCGGTCAGTCCGCATTTTCCGCGAGCATGTGACCCCCTCTGATCGACAAGGAAGAAGCAGTCGTTATGGTGCTTCTTCATCTTCTGGTTCCAAAATTCCAGAGTCTTCCATGACACCTGGCCGATCTCTTTCAGCAGGTTTGGCCAGACAATTCCGGAGTTGTAGATGGCGATGAACTCATCTCGGGCTTTGACCTTTTCTCCCCAGGGAGCGGCATCTAAAGCCTTGTTGTAAAGACTGAGCAGATCAGCTTTGTATAGCGCTCGTTGCTTGGCGGCATCGGTTGATGGCGGAGGCTGTTGTTTTGGAGCTGATGGCTGCTCTCCGATAACTGATATTTGATGCTGTTCCGCCTGTAATTTAGAGACAACAATTGCTTTTCTGATCTTGTCCGGAAGAGTGGCGACATTGAAGATTTTGACCATGCCGCCTTTGACCGGTTTTCTCTCAAAAAGCCAGTTTTCCGCCTTTGCCATTCGCACGGCTGTTGTTCTATGGACCTTGAGAACTTCGGCAATTTCTTGAATCGAAGCCTGCATCATGCTGCTTCCTCCATATTTGTCGGAAGAGCTAGAAATGCGGCAGGGCACCCTTGTTTAAGCAGGTAGCACAGGACTCGACGATTATTTCGACGACCAGCTAATGTGTCAGCTATCGCAACATGGTTTTTCATGCCGAGGGCTCGCTCTATATCCACTCCGCGAATGCCGTTCAGCACCATCCATGACCTGGCTTGCAAACGTATCTCGCGTCGTTTTTCCGATTCGATGGAGCTCATAGCTCTTGCTCCAATTTGCGCATTTTCAATCTTGCATCTTTGGCCCTTTGATACTCCCTGGCCCATTGAAGTAGTTTCGCATCAGTGTCATCTATCAACAGCCCACCCAAGGGTGCGATCACCTGCCGGATTGGCTCGAGGTCTTCGCTTGCAGCGCAGAAAATAACCAGACTGTTTATGCCAGGGATGTAATCCATTGCTTTAGGGTTCAGCCATTTTTCAAAGGTGGCCATGGTAAGAGCGCTACCGTTGCCTTTCAGCAGCCGAACACCGTAACGAGAAGCCAAGTCATTCATCCGATCGAGCAGTTCTTCCCGGGAAAAACGGGAGTCTTTGGCCGTCTTGGCCATCTGTTCCTTGACACTCTTCCCAACGTTGAAGCTTGGCTGACTGAAAAGGTTGAGCTGCTTAACCATCACAACCTCTACTTGTGAATTCACCATCCGGCATGACCGTGTTCCACCGTCCGAATTGCCAAAAAACTCATATGTTGACCGTGTTATGGAAAACCGCTACACTTGTTAAAGTAGGGTATTACAATTGTAATCCCACAAGTGGACCATAGCACCCATATGGGTTCATTGTCAAGACATATTGTGTGCACATCTTTCGACCGCGACACGTGCTGCATCCATTTGTGTTATTATCTCATAAATTCAATATTATTATGCTGTTGTGCAGTAATTTTCACGTGCACAGCTTCCTGCACAGCTTTCGATTTTACTTAAACGCGAAAGATGTGCATATGAATGGGTTCAAAAGATAGAGCAAAAATGACTCTGGCTGAGAGACTTAGGAGTTTGCGAGGGGACACAAGTACTGCAGATTTTTGCAGAAGATTTGGTATTCACAGGAATACGTTACCTCGATACGAATCAGGAGAGAGAACCCCCGATGCTGATTTTCTCGAGGCTATCTGCAGAGCCTATAACGTAAACCCTTCCTGGCTTTTACTCGGAGAAGGACCGATGACAGGAGGTGTTACAACCTTACAGCCAAAAGGTGATGAGTCATCGTTCGACCTCATTCCCATGGTAGAGACTGAGTTGTCGGCAGGAGGAGGGGCATTTGTCCAATCAGAGGATGTAAAAGGACACTATGCTTTTAGGAAGGAGTGGATTCGCAAAGTAGCCAGTGGCCCAAAAGACATGGTTTTAATGCGTGTCTTCGGCAATTCCATGTATCCAACCATTCAGGACGGCGATACCGTCATGATTGACACGAATAGGAAGAAAATTGTAGAAGGCGGGCTCTTTGCGCTCCGTTTTGATCAAACGGTGATGATCAAGCGTTTATCGTTTCGCACTGGTGGAAAGATTCAGATCATTTCGGACAATCGAGAATACCAGCCATACGAAGCTGATATGCAGGACATTCACATCATCGGTCAGGTTATCTTCTTCAGTAGAGTGCTGATCCAGGAGTGACCATCTTTTTCTGGAGAAAAGTTTCTGTGTTTACGTGCAAGAAAAATCAATTCTTGCGCTAGGAATGCCGAAAGTTTCTTAACATCGTTTTTCCCGCAAAATATCTTCAGCACATCCTCGCAGTCTCAATAAAATAGGGGAAAAGTAGCACAAAAATACCTACTCTTCCCCTATCCATAAGGTTTCTACGTTTATATGCCAGCCTATAATTGTATCCGCTTGCCCAGCTTGGACCATTTTGGACCCTGGAAAAAAAAAGGACTTAAAGAGCTACCTCTAAATCCTTGAAATATCTGGTCGGGATGAGAGGATTTGAACCTCCGGCCCCCTGAACCCCATTCAGGATAATAATATTAATAAATAGATAGATACATGCCAGAGGTGCAATTCGCGGTGCAATATTCTGCTGAACCCGTGAAACAGAGAAATACGACGCTGTGTTTCAGTCATTATAATTGCTGAAGTCCACGTTGAAACGATACTCGACTTTTTTCGTAACTCCAGACTCTTTCCAACTGTAAATAAGGACTATTATAGAGTTTGATCTATAAATATATAAGTCGTTAATAGTCTTATGGTTTCCTGAATGTGTGTCGTAATAATTCGAAAGGAAAAATTCTGCCGACTTTATTAATCTGGTCCTGTTTTCCCAAAGATAACCTCCTCCATGACTGCTTACATCATCGGGTGGCTGAGGGCCAATTTGATAAACACTTATCTTGCCTTCTTCAGAGTTAGCGTACCCATCATTACGCATATATAGATGGATCGGGGCGTAGATGCTGTCTATGCCGGTTGTACCTCTCCAGGAATCAATGGAAACCCTGCCTCCTCTTTGGACTTCATGTCCTGCAAAGAACAATCTTTCAAAGACAGGGAAAATTTTATGGCCAGGCAGCATCGCGGAGAAGTGATTGTTGAGCTCACTGGTTTCATTGACATAATCATCCGAGTCAAACGAGAGTTGGTAATACGTGAAAGCCATATTCCCAAGGCTCACCTGTTTCTTGAGAGTATTTTCCAAAATGAATTCTCGCTCACATGGACCTTCGCAGAAGATTGATAATGGAAAGCGGGATACTCTTCTGTCTGGGAATTCCGGAGTGCGAAGCTCATATTGGGCAACCGTTGCCAAACGAGGAAAGGTGCTGCGGAGATGTAATCGGACTTTGCCTTCCTCCCCGGAAAGTCCTGTCACCTCAAGATCACCTGCAGCGGTACTTCTCCTCAGCGAAAAGCTGTTGTCGCTTACATCGCTGAGATTCCCATCCAATTGTTGAATCCTGATCTTATAATTCTCACCCGCATCTGCAAAGTGACCAGAATAATGACCAACAGGCCATTCGTATGTACCCAAATTCCCGTTCCAACCCGTGATGATGAGTCCGACAAATTCATCATTTCTTAGCAGATAGATGTTCACACGACTGTCACGAGGCAGCCCTGCGGTGTCCCAGGTTATTGTTTCATATGTTCTGATTACTAATTGTTCGCCGCCGTTTGGAGATGTTACAGATAGCGCGTAGGTTGTAGCTGGGAGCAATGAAAGTATAGATAAAAAAACGAGGAAATATCCTATCATCTTGGCATCCTCCTTTCATTAATAGAGTTGTCAGGGGCGGTAAGGAAAAGGAATGAACAACATTTAATGCCCATATTTGCCGTGAGTTTGTTTTTTCACCTCCCAGTGCTTTGATATTACTTATATATTAATATTGCGAAACTTATGTGATTGTAAAATCATGGAAAATGCACCTATTCAAAACTACCTTGTCAGAGCGTACACATTATTGCTTGAAATTGGTCTGTATTTTCGATTTAAGTCTCCAAATAGTTTTTAACCAGTACTGTTTTGTTCATTAACTTTACAGGGGGAAGAATATGCAATCTTCAATGGAGCAACGCGATGTCTTGGATGATGATGCGGTGGACCCTGGAAGGCGCAGGGCCATCCAGAAGATAGCGGTCAGTGTCGGTGTACTGGCCGGTTGTTCGATGCTGCCGGACAAATGGACCCGGCCGATCATCGGTCAGATCCTGCTGCCGGCGCATGCCGCAACCAGTGGCTCGGTCCTGAATGACCCTTGTCAGGTCACGCTGCAGGCAGGAACTACCGCCACCGAAAGTGTTACAGTCCATGTGACGGGTTTTGTCACGCCTCCGGCTGCCAATCTGCCGACTCTTGTCACCGCAACGGCTGTCGGCGGCAGCAATGCCCAGGCGCAGGTACAGGTGGCGACCGCTGAGGATGGAACTTTCAATGCGACACTGACCATCGGCGGCGGGCCCGGCATCACCTCCGTCAACGTGGTTACCAATGTCACCGGAGCACAGGGGACTGCCCAGTGTTCGGTGGTTATTGACGAACCCGTATGCGAAAACCCTGTCTGCGCAGGCAGTGATGGCAGTGTTTATGCAGGAAACAACGCCACAATCGAAGTTGCTGCAGCCACCTCTCCGTCATTTAATGAGTTCATGGAACTGTGGGTAAACGGCGCGCTTATTGGCGTAGTTCCTGGACAATCTGCGCTACTTCCTGTTTCCTTCAATGGCATAACGATCAATTCCGGGAATAATACGGTGGAGTTGCGATATCCGGCTGGGACTGAAAATAACGGGAGAGAAGGTGGAAGGCGAATCACCATCACCAGTGAAGGTTCCGTCTTTCAAGATACTGTCGATCCTCTTCCTTACGAGGCACTTCCTCAATCTTGGATTGTATGTGGCGCTACTTGCCCGGGATCGCTCGGCGCTGTTTGAACATAGGCAAAAATGCCGCGAAGCGTTGATCTATGTTAGCCAAGTGCTTGAATCATATAGTGGTTTTTGAGTAGGCAGCAATGCCCAAGCGCAGGAGCAGGTGCAGGTGGCGACCGCCGAGGATGGTACCTTCGAGGCGACACTGACCATCGGCGGCGGGCCCGACATCACTTCGGTTGCAGTCGAGACCCGGGTGACGAGGGTGGCCGGTGTCGCTCGGTGCCAGGTCAATACCGAATCCGGTGGATCTGATGATATCCAGGTGACGGGCACATTCAGCTGGCAATCTCAACCCGAAGTGACAACCGCAGTAAAACTGGCGAGTTGAGGTTGAGGGTGGGGTGGCGCGCTGTTGTCACCCCGCCCGACGCCAGAGTTTCGCTGCCACCGCTTTCCATTTCGACATCCGGCCTGTTGCCGTCGCCGCATCGTCCCCGCTGACTGTAAACGACGAGTACAGCCTGGCCCACCACCAGATATGGGCAGGGTGACGCACAAGCCGGCAAGCAAGCAGCTCCCGCCAACTGCTGATCCCGTAATACATCCTGCACCACCATTGCGGAGGGGCGAAAGTGGCCCGCACTATCGCCGGCAGCGACCGATCGCGCTGCTCGGCCAGCCTGAGATGGGGCCAGCCGGTGAAGGGCTCGCCGGCGTCTGCGAAAGGCGTGCCTGGCTGCCAGCCGAACTTCTCCAACACTTCTTTTTGCCAGGGGCTCAACTGATGGAGGAGAGGCAATGCCGCCGCCAGGGTCGGTGCGATCTTCGCAAGCCGCCCCCAGTCCAGCGCCTCCAGCCTCATCTCGACCAGTGTAATGATGTCGGCCGCCGAGATCAGTTTGTACGGTTCGTAGGTCAGCGGCATGTGCAGGCCGTGCTCGAACACATGCCAGAGCATGTCCTCATCGCCCAGGGAGCTGGCGGTGACGCCATTCAGGTCAAACTGCCGGGACCTGACGAGTAACTCATCGAATGCGATCTGGGTGTAGTAGGGCGGGCAATCGGGGAACAATCCGGTATGCAGTTCAATACAGACCGGTACATCCCTTTCTTTCCGATGCAGGGACGGCAGATGAAAATGGTCATCAGGCCTTGGTGATTTTGATTCAACGAACCCAGCGGCGATCAGCAGATCCTGCGCCTGCCTGCCCTGTTCTTTCCTGACCAGCAGATCGATATCCCGCATCGGCCGCAGGCCCGGTTCGGGATAGAGGGTGTGGCAGAGGGCCGCTCCTTTCAGTACCAGCGCATCGATGCCGGCATTGACGAAGAGTTCCGTCACCTCCCGCAGCACCTCGGCATAGACGGCGTTTGCGTTCCGGTGGCGGAGATAGAGCAGGCGCAAGGCCATCTTCACCTGAGACGGACACGAATCGGCCAGTGGGGAGAGATGCCAATGGAGCAGCGGCGCCATGCCATGCCGTTCCGCCTCGGCCAGGACTGCATCCCAGTCGGTGACGGCGGCGCAGCAGGGGATTATCCTCTCGTTGAGTTGCGGGTGTTTGGTGGCTCGCGCGCAAAGCTGGAGCAGTCGGTTCGGCATGGAAAGTCAGCGCGTATCGGCGAGGAGGGGCTGCAGGGCAGGCAGGATAACCTCGTAACTGCCGAATTGCAGTTCGTACGAGGCGACCTGCCGGGCCAGGCTGGCGATATGATGGATGCCATGATCGGCCATGTTGCGGGCGTTGACGAAACATCCGATGATTTTCAGGCAACTCTGGGCGCTCGAGATCGGTGTCAGGGCCCCGGGATGGTCTTTGACGTAACGCGGGAAGATGATCGCGTCCACGGTCGCCGATTGCGGCTGCCACTGCTGATTCAGGCAGCGATGAGGGATCATGGCGCCGCTTGCGCCGTGCAGGATGTCCACTTCGCGGAAAGGGAAATGCTGTGCCAGGATCTGGAAGGATGGCAACTTGAGGCATAGCGGACGGGTAAAGGGCTGGATGATGCCGTCTGCGGTGACCATCGCCAGTTCGTCGGTCAGGTAGTTGCAACCGTTGGCAGTGAGCCATGCCGCCAGGCTGCTTTTGCCGGATCCGCTCGTGCCGGGAAAAAGCAGGCCACGGCTGCCGATGGATATTGCCGCAGCATGGATGGCGTGATCGCGGCAATTGCCGAAGATGCAGGAGTAGATGATCTCGTTGACCAGGATCGAAGCCAGTTCATGCCGCGATGTGCCGTGATAATAGCGCTTTTCATCCAGCCACAGCGACATCTGAACCGGATTGCCGGCCATCACCACATCGAAGCGCCTATCTGCAACGGTGCCGCCGGTTGGCGGCAGATCCTGGAACAGGAAATCGAGAAGATTTTTCGCTGCGGCGGAGTTGTAGCCGATCTCGAAGTCGCTGTCGAAGAGGCCGACTCGGTATATCCCTGCCTCTGGATTAAGCACTGAGTCGGATCGCTCCAAGGTCGACGAGCTGCTGGAGGGAGTCGGTCACGTCGGCTCGGATGGAGGAGATCTGCTCCGGATAGGCAGTTTCCAGGGTGGTAATAATGTCGCCCACCGAGTTGTTGCCATCGCACAGGCCGTATACCATCATAGCCGTCTGGTTGAGGTAAACCGCCAGGGTACTGGTGACAGAATAGAGCAGGATCTCGTTGTCGAACTGCTCGGTCTTGAAATCGGAATTCAATACCGGGATATGGCTATCGAGAAGGGTGGTCATGGCTGACGAGTGGTAGGCGTTCAGTTGTTATTGTAAGTCTATGGGGCGAAGAGGGTTGCTGGCAGGTTTCCTCCTGGGTGTTGTCGAGCGACTCGTCTGCGGCAGCGTCCTTTATTCGTAAGCGGAGGAGAACATCACAAAGAAAGAAAGGCAAGGATGAACATTTCATCACCCTTGCCTTTTTGTTATGTCAATTTTACGGAATTTGCGGAGATGGCGGGACATCTATAGAACAGGTGGTCGACCCGCTTACTGCAGTTGAAGTAACAACGACAGTGACTTGTGTGTAGCCCGGGCCACTGACAGGCCCTATTCCAATCGAATAAACACCTGTTGGGTCTGTATTCATAGGGAAGGTGCCTGAATCAACCACTCCTACGGTTGAAAAGGCTACCTGAATTGGATAAATACCTGCAGGGGTAATAGATCCCGTGACAACAAACGATATGTTTTGTGTTAATTGATCTCCGTCCAGCCATTCAATTGTACATTGAACGAAGCTTGGAACAACAGGTGGTGGTGGAACTTCACCGCTCGTCGCAGCATGAGCGGGCAACACGACAGACTGAATGATGGGCAGGCTCCATTCCTCAGGCAAAATGGAATACCCAATTAGGACACTGGTTCCGGCTGCAATTTTCTTTAGCGCTTTCCTGCGACCTTCATTGATCTTGTGATCTTCTTTCACCATAACCCCTCCCTGTTTCTTGGTTCATCTAAACCACTAGGCAACAATAACGTGTGTATTGATAATCGGTATGGTGTTGCAACAGGCGATTGCCTCAGGGGCTATTTAATAGTTGTTCAATGAATTTGCGCAAGCGAAATTATGATTTGTTGTGCCGAATATTAAAGATTTAAGTGGACGAGACAAAATAATTCAAAATACCAGGTAGATATAATATCAGCACATCTCAGGCTGGTAATATAAGGGTAAACACTTATCAAGCCCAATTCGTTTAAAATTGAGGGTCATTTCCTTCCAGAAAATCTTCCTCCTAAAGGGAACTGATAGGGGGCTGTCCCCCAATGGTTCGTGTCTTATACTGGATGTTCCAAAAGCATTGTGCAGTGGCTCATCGTCTACGTTCAACAGACACCGCCCTGATAGGGTCCGAGTGTTGCTGTGTTGCCGCCGTAGGCCGGATCTGTAAAGCTGAAGATCAGGCTGAATGTACCGCTCACTAAAGCAATGGTGTCGGGAAAGGCAGCAACCCCGGAAGCATTGGTGGAAGAGTTGGGCGGGGCGACGGGGCCGGTGCCGTCCACTGTCACCTGGATCTCGACGCCGGCAACCGCTGGCGATATTGTTGCGGTAAAGTTTTCAATCCAGCACACGTCGCCATCGAATCAATCGACAATGAAGTGCTGTGGTAGATGGTTCGATCTAAATAACGAGGCATGAGGCCTGGCGACGAGTTCGGAAAACAGGAAAAATGGAGTGGGTTTTGTTCATTAATCCGAACAAATTTCCCAGGATAGTGAAATCCCAGACCGCTCTCATTCCAAACGGATCAGTTCTATCTGAATATGTTCCAATGATTCAAATTGGCTACACTATTTGCCAGGATCTGTTCGGAGCCGGCATTTTTTTTGCAACATAACTGCTGAGAATCTTTCTCATATATATGAATATAAGCAGGTTAACTATTTTCCACTGAAAAGAGTTTTCTAAAATTTCCACAATAACGACGAAATACAACCGGCGCGGGAAGGAGTGGCCTCAGGAGGCAAGTGTTTCAGTTCTGGAGCAGATCTCGGTATAACCAAATGCTTCCGTATCTGTCTTCAGAGCAATAACCATTCAATTCGAAGGGGGGAAACCGCTATGCGCAAGAAAAACACCTTGAAATTCGTGCTCGTCTTGGTCTCGGCTCAACTGTTGGTTGTCACCGGCGCATATGCCCTGACTCCCCTGGAGGAATTGGGTAAATCGCTGTTTTTTGACAAGGATCTCTCTCTCAACGGCAACCAGTCTTGCGCCACCTGCCATGCGCCAGAGGCCGGTTGGACCGGTCCGGATTCAACAATTAACGATGGTGGATCAGTCTATGAGGGTTCCGATCCAGGCGCCTTTGGAGACCGCAAGCCACCCACAGCTGCCTATGCCGGTGACAGTCCGATCCTGTATTACAA
>WBUQ01000090.1 GCA_008933635.1 Desulfobulbaceae bacterium
CGTTTACAGGCTCCGAGCAGCTGGCCGAAGACCTCGCCGAATCCGTCTCCGCCATCGGCCATCGGCAGCAGTTCGCACACATCCCCGGGCCGCGCCCCGCCCCATCCCCGGGCGATGGCGGCAGCAGCTGCCCCGGCGGTCAGGGTCCCCTTGAACTTGTCAGGAACGATCAGGACTCTGAGCGGCATGGGCACCTGCACGGAAAGGGAAAATAGCGAAAGATGGGCGGCGGCACGATTGTCAGTAGCCGGGGACAATTATCGCCGGCCTGGCGGAGCTCTTGCCGCTGTCACCGTAGTAGGCGGGCCGGTAGACCTTTTTGTACCAGCTCTCCTTGACGAAAAAGACCGGCACACTGCAGGCGTTGTATTCGCGGCAGTGCTTGAACCACCGCCGGTGATGGTCGCCGGGGACGTAGAGATACAGCGGTTCGGCCTTCTCCGAGCCTGCGACCGGTTCGACCAGGACCGGTTCCGGGTAGACCAGCCAGGGATCGGGCACCGCCCGGATGTCCACCTGGCCGTAATATTCGACCGGCGGCTCGATGACGATGCCGACCCGGGGCTGGGCGGCGGGAAGGACGGACGGGCACAGGACGATGAGGGCAATCAGGGCGAGACGATGCATGGCCGGCCTCCTGTCATGGTTGACTGCACATCAGGTGACAACGCTCGATCTTCAACAACTGGCGGAAGGGGAAAACCGGGGTCTGGCCCCGGTTCCCCTGCTGCCTCCCATTATAGTACGTGCGGCATCCCCTGACTGCAAGGAGGACTGATCGGGCATCAAAGTCGAAAACGTTCCCAGCCGTTCCCGCCTTCGCCCCTCTCCTCCGTCATGCCCGCGCAGGCGGGCATCCAGGGAAGGGCTGTTTGTGGACTCCCGCCTGCGCGGGAGTGACGGAGTAAATGTCTTGAATAATACAGTAAGTGGCGGGGGGACGGAGGAAAGTGGAAAAAAATTCAACGTCTGTCTCAGCCACTCAAGCGTCTCTCTACCGCATCCCCGCGATCTCGGACATGCACTCGCCCCACACCGCCACCAGCCGGTCGATGTCGGCATCCGTCGCCATCGGCGGCACCAGCATCATGTTGTGGAAGGGGGTGATCAGCACCCCGCGGTTTTCCAGGTAAAGATGGGTGTAGTAGATCAGTTGCCAGTCGAAGTTGGCCTTGGCCTCCGTGCCCGTCTTCGGCAGCGTCGGCATGAACTGCATCTCGCAGCGGGCGCCGCAGCGGGTTACGCTCCAAGGCAGGTCGTATTTCTTCAGCGCCGCTTCGAGCCCGTCGGAGATCCGCTCCTGGCCGGCGATCATCCGCGAAAAGGACTCGGCGGTGGCCACCTTCTCCAACGTCGCCCGCATCGCCGCGATGGCAAAGGCGTTGCCGGAGAGCGTGCCGCCGATGCCCATCGGGTCGGCGACGCTCTTGCGCCCGAAACTGGCGTTGATCCGCTCGGCCATCGCTGCGGTGAAACCGTAGACCGCCACCGGGATGCCGCCGGCGATCGACTTGCCCAGCGTCAGGAAATCCGGCCGCAGGCCATGCAGCGCCGTGTAGCCGCCGGGGCCGCTGGAGAAGGTGTGGGTCTCGTCGATGATCAACAGCGTGCCGTAGCGGTCGCAGAGCTGCCGCATGGTCTCGAGGTAGCCCGGCGCCGGCAGGACCATGCCGCAGTTGGTCATCACCGGCTCGGCGATGACGCAGGCTACGTCGCGGTGGGCCAGTTCGCGTTCGAGCGCATCCGGGTCGTTGAACTCGACCACCCGGGTCAGGGCCTCCTTCGGGACGCCGGGGTTGACGTCAAACGGCGAGCGCAGCTCGAGCCGGCCGCCCTCGCCGATATGGGGCAGTGTCTCGTCGATGCTGCCGTGGTAGCACTCGTTCATCACCAGTGTCTTGGGCCTGCCCGTCAGGGTGCGGCAGATGCGGATGACGTAGCGGTTGGCCTCGGTGGCGGTCATCGCCACCTGCCAGAACGGCAGGCCGAAGCGCTCGGAGAGGTTCCGGCCGATCCACAGGGAATCCTCGGTGGGCAGCATGGTGGTGATGCCGCGCCGCACCTGGCGGCTGACTGCCTCGGCGGTGGGTTCCGGCGAATGGCCGAACATCGCCCCGGTATCGCCGAGGCAGAAATCGATATAGGTGTTGCCGTCGATGTCGGTGATCCGGTTGCCGGAGGCGGATTCGACGAACAACGGGTGGGAGGTTCCCCAGTCGCCCATCCACGGCATCGGCACGCCGTTGAGCAGCATCGCCTGGGCGCGCTCGAAGGTCTCGCGGGACTTCGGGGTCCGCTGCCGGTAGAGCTCGTCCTCGCGGGCACGCAGATCGGCCAGCTGCTGGTCGGTCACCACCCGGTAGCCGGATTTCATATCGGTTATCATCGTGCACTCTCCTGTTGAAAGGTCTGATTTGATTTTTTCAAGCAAACTTCGGCATTTGGCTTTCCGGAACTCCCCCACCGCAGGTATCCGGAACGGGGCCGCGTCCGGTCCTCCGACTTCGCCCGCATCCTCCGTCATGCCCGCGCAGGCGGGCACCACAGGCCGCCCGGTCTCTCGAGTCTCGCCCTGACGGGAGTGACGGGACCAGGACGCCGTTTTGGCAGCACGGCATGGATAAATATATCTGGATCTTGCCCCGTTGGATACTGCTGCGCAACCGGCGGAGGCCTGATGAAGTTTACCCCCGGAAGGGCTGGTATTGCCTGCAAGACGGCGCGTTTCACATCTTCCCCCGATCATCGCGGCCGGGGAAGTACCTGTCGACCGCCGATTCCACCTCGGCCAGCCATGCTGCCCGTTCATCGGCGGTGCTGGTCACCACCACGCCGAACATCCGGCGGTAAAACTCGGTGACCCCACAAAGGACGAAGATGCAGTTTTTCCAGATGGTTTCCAGCGGGTCGCCGAACACGCCGCACTCCCGCCGCTCCGGGGTGTTGGAGGTGTTGAAGACCAGGGCGGCCCTGGCTTTGAGCAGCCCTGCTGGAACCCCTTCGCCGCTGTCGCCTTCGTCGAAGCGGTAGGCGACGCCGGGACGGATAACCCGGTCGATCCAGCCCTTGAGAATCGCCGGCGGCTGGCCCCACCAGTTCGGATGGACGATGACGATGCCGTCCGCCGCGGCGATCTCGCGGCAGTGCAGTGCGACCAGGTCCGGCAGGTCGGCATCGCGCGGGATTTCGGCTGCGGGCAGCAGCGGGTCGAAGCCCTCGGCGCAGAGGTCGTGCAGATGTACGGTGTGACCCTGTCGGCTGGCGGCAGCGGCAGCCGCATCGGCGATGGCATGGTTGAAACTGGCCGGGTCGGGATGGGCCAGGATGATCGAGATGTTCATGGAAGATGAAAAATGCGTGTGAAATAGGAGATTCAAGCTGATCCGGCATGGCGATCGTCTTGCCCGCAGGAAGTCAGAGCCGTCGATTTTCGTAAATTCCCGTGCTTCCAGAGCGGCAGTCACCAGACCGGCTTGTCTCTGGCGAGCTCGTTCAGCAGTATTTCTCTACTCTTCCTCCAGCATGTGTGTCAATGACACTTTTCCCGCGATCTCCGGGTCTCTGTCATGACGGCGCGGCAGGCTTGAGAGGCGTCCTGGTCTCTTGGTTTGTCCCGCTCCCAACTATTGACTGGCAATTGTGCTTACAATCTGGAACTATACGCCTCGTTGAATCTGGTCAGCGAGACCGAATCCAGGAAATCAGGGTTGCCCTTTGCATCCACGCCCGGAACCGTTCGCTGAACCTGCCGAAGTGTCCGGCAGTACATGGGACGCCTACAAACAACTCCTGCCGCGGTGCCTTGCAGATGGGCATCCAGGAAAGAAATCATGCCTTCCAGCCCAAACGTCATTCGCCACAAGGCCGCCGTCGACCGCCCCCGCCGTGAGACACTGAACGGTCATCGAAGCATCAATCTGTGGTTTACCGGTCTTTCCGGTTCGGGGAAATCGACCCTCGCCCATGCCGTCGAAGAGCAACTGCACCTGATGGGCTGCCGGACCTATGTCTTTGACGGCGACAACGTCCGTCACGGCCTGTGCCGCGACCTGGGCTTCAGTGCGCCGGAGCGCACCGAAAACCTGCGGCGTATCGCCGAGATGGTCAGGCTGTTTCTCGACGCCGGCGTCATCTCGCTGACAGCGTTTATCTCGCCGCTGGAGAGCGACAGGGCGATGGTCAAGGAAATCATCGGGCCGGAAAACATCATCGAAGTCTTCTGCAACTGCCCACTGGAAATCTGCGAGCAGCGTGACGTCAAGGGTCTGTACAAAAAGGCCAGGGCAGGAGAAATACCGAATTACACAGGGATTTCCGCACCGTACGAAAGACCCCTCTCTCCTGACATCGACATCGACACCGGCACCCTGCCTCTGCGGGAGTGTGTGAACAGGGTTGTATCGGTGTTGCGGGAGAGATGGGTAATTCTGAAATAAAGGGACCATTCGCAGCCCCCGTCATGCCCGCGTAGGCGGGCATCCAGATCCAGCCCTGAATCCGGACTCCCGCCCTCGCGGCAGTGACGGATAATAGAGGCGACAGTGTCGATGGAAGAAGCGTCAGTGACGAATAGATAAAGGTGCTAGAGGTGATAGACTCCGATTTTCCCTTTATTGTGACTGCAAAAAATCGGAACCTCTCCCTTTCCCGCCTTCTGTATCTGATCCCATGATGAAACCGTGAGGCACAAACACAGATGGATTTCCAGCTCGTCTTTGAAAAAGTCATCTCTTCCTTCGAAAAAGAGAAGCTTCAGTATGGCCTGATTGGCGGGTTTGCCTTGGGAGTTATGGGGATTCTTCGTTCAACCATGGATATCGACATTCTCCTCCTGGTCGACGACCTCGACAAAGCAGACAGAATTCTCACTGGCTGTATGTATACATGTGTTCACCGATCTCCGAATCTGTCACAATATGCATCGGTATTAAAGCCGCTTGGAAGTATTGATATCCTTCACGCTGCAAAGACAATCTCAAAAGAAATGCTGTCGAGGGTAGAAAGGTTCAGAGTGTTCGATACATATATGATCCCCGTGCTCTCTCCTGAGGACATAATCGGTCTCAAGGTCCAGGCCATAGTCAATGATGCGCGAAGGGAAGCTACCGACATAGGCGACATGCGGCTGCTGCTCGATTACCAGCGGCTAAGGAAGAGGCCGGTTGACTGGGAACTTCTTGACGAGTATTTTTCGCTTTTCAATAAACACGCCTTGCTGGCTGAACTGAAAAGGGATTTTTCATGAAACTTTCCGATCAAGCCAAAAAAGAACTGCTTGTCTTCTCCAAAACTGACGAATTCAAGCACATAAAAAAGCATATCTTTGCAGAAAATCCCGGAACTCCCCAGGCAACAAACCAATTTACCGATTTTATCCAGTTCCTCCACAATATGGCCGCCCATCCCACGAGACCCCCTAAACCGATGAAGGGCGATTTTAAACTGTGAGGGTCAAAAAGTGGGTCTCATGCGGGAACAAAACAGATAGGAGAGCAGAAAGGCCAATGCTTCATTTTACCAGCCACTGCCCGATCTTGCGCAACGGTTTCAGGTACAAGGTCCATGGGTAGGGTTTCAACTGATTTACGTCCCAGGCCAGCCGATCCATCCTGTTCGCCAACAGCCTGTTGCGCAGAGAAGCGTTGCTGATTCCGCCAGTCCGCATCCTGACCAACAATTCGGGTATGCAGGCAGCCCTGAGCCGATGCTTGACAAGAAAACGCAGCATCAGCTCGTAATCTGCCGCGGAACCCAGTTCAAGGTTGAACAGGCCGAAACGTTCATACACTGCTCTGCGCACGAAAAAAGTGGGATGAGGCGGCATCCAGCCCCAGTAGAATTTCCTGCGGGAAAAAGAACCCGCTCGCCAGCGTCGAACGACTTTGCCCGTGTCGTCTTTATCGACATAATCCAGATCCCCATAACACGCATCAATCGATGAATCCGAGAAGGCGTCATCAACCCATCTCAGGACATACGGCGCGGCATACATATCGTCCGCATTGAGTATCCCGACGATTTCACCTTTTGCCAGTTCAATCCCTTTGTTCATGGCATCAAAGACGCCTTTGTCAGGTGCGCAGACGATTGATGTCAGATGGGGAAATTTTCTTGCAATCTCAACGGTGTTATCCGTAGATTCTCCATCCACCAGAATCTGCTCGATGGCCCCATGAATCTGCCCCTCTACCGATTCAAGACAGTCGGCGACTGTCGATGCCGCGTTGTAGGTTGCAGTGACGATGGATATCAACGATCCTCCGGATTTTCAGATCGGAAGCACAATTTATGACTACGTTCAATCTCTCGTATCTTGCACAAGATACTGAAGAAATAATATGCCTTGTGCACGGCAAAATGAAAACCTTCCCTCCCGTCAAGAAAACCAAATCGAAGGATATACACAAACAGAAAATAGCCGGGTGCAAACCATAACGTGTTCAACAACCGGTATTTGATACGCTGTCGGGTTGTGAGATAGCCCGCTTTCCTGTTTTCTACCTCGAAATACCGGCGTGCTTCCCAGGACGAGTAGTCGTTGTGTCTTCCAATATACTGGTAAAGACCCTTGCAGTCATAGTGAACAAGCGGCTCTTTTATCTCCCCGGTTTTCCCGCTCAGTACAGGATGTTCATGGACTTCCATATCCAGACTGGACCACTCCTGTTCGTCTATCCGTTCAAATTCTCCCGCTCCGACCTTGAAAAGTGCCAATTTCTTCATAGGCAGGCCAAAACGAAGCAATTTGCCTTGAAAATGATCGGCATAATTCAGCCAGTAGCCTACGGTGTCTTGTGCCTCGACTGCAGGTACCACCGCCTTTTTAAATTCGGGAGTAAGCACCTCATCGGCATCAAGGAACAAGACCCATTCCGTGGTAAATTTATAGGTTCGCAAAAGCCAATTTCTTTTTTTCGGGAACTTCCCATCCCATTTAAATTTGAGGATTTTTACTTGAAATTCATCGGCAATCCGGACCGTTGCGTCAGTGCTGCCAGAATCTATCAGAATGACCTCGCGGAATCCCGAAAGGTTTTCAAGGCACTGTCGAATATTTTTTTCTTCATTCCTAGTTGGAATGGCAACGGTGATGTCGATCATGAGGTTGTCGATTCAGTACAGCATTGATTGAGATATAACTGGGGCTCTGCTGGTGAACGATATTGTATTCAAGCTTTTGACATGGATCACTGTAATCTCACTCATAACCGGAGATCACTCTTGTTTTGATCGGTCTGGCCGGATTCCCGGCCATGACCTGCCAGGCAGGGACATCTTTGACAATCACAGCCCTTGCACCTAGTACTGCCCCTTCCCCAATCGTCACTCCAGGACCAATAAAAGCATCTGAACAAACCCATGCCTGATCAAGAATGGTGATAGGAAGTTTTTGCAAGGGCATGTCCGATTTTGTGTAGTCGTGAGTCCCCGCACAGAGGTGAGCTCGGTGTGAAATCGTAACTTTCTGACCGATTGTTATCTTTCCAAGATTATAGATATAAACATGTTCCCCTACACTCGACCATTCATGAATCTCAAGATTCCAAGGCATGTAAATCGTGGCTGTGTTATACACATGCACTTCGCTACCGATCTTGGCCCCGAATAATCTGAGCAGAGCTCTTCTCCACCAAAAAAATGTCCTGGGACTGAAACGAAACAGTGGATGGGCTATCATCCACGCAACACGCAGAAATATCTCATGCACTCCGTATTTTTTCACGGCACGATTTCGATGGATATCAAGCGATGAAAGATCTCTCATTCGAAGTGCACACAATCGGGTGGAGATCCTCCACCGAGTATCCATTTGTAGACGGAATGAAAATCGGCAGCGACCAGTTCCCAATTAAACTTGCTTTCAAGTAAACGGTATCCAGCTATCCCCATTTTATGCATGTCCGCTTCATTCATGGATGCAAGATCTGAAATACTCCGAGCTATAGAATCTGGTGAATTATCAATTTTCAGAGCAGCTCCCTCCTTGAATCCTTCTGGAAGATTGCAATGCTCTGTCATGATTACCGGCAACTTATGTTGCCATGCTTCAAGCACTGCCATGGGAAGCCCTTCACTGAATGAGGGAAGGATAAAGGCATCGGCATTCTGCAAGGCGGCATGCTTATCCTTGCCATATAAAGGTCCTAGAAAATGTACACTCGCTTCTATACCAAGCTCCTCGCAAGAGGTTTTTAAATCCGCTTCATACCCACCTTGATCCCAACCAACAATGACTAAGGACCAGAGCTTTCCTGAAGAAGTATCCTGTGATTGAAAATGTTTCCATCCTTGTAGCAACTCAGATAAACCTTTTTTAGGATGAATTCTACCCAGATAGAGCAATATCTTCTTATTCGAGAAATTTTTTTCATCCCAAGGCGCACACAAATCCGAACACTGAGGATTGTTAAGGTCGATACCGTTAGGAATTTCGCAGAATGGCCCTCTTAGGCCGTAATTGCGCATTGAGGAAGTCTCTGCATGATTTAAAGAATGAAGAACAGTCGCGCCCTTTAATAACTTCTTCTCATAAAGGAATCCTGCAATAATTTTTTTCCATCTTGAGTTTCTAAGAGCCCAAGGATCAAGCATCCCTTGAGGAGTAACAACATACGGAGCTTTGTTTTTATTATAAAGCACAGATATGAAAAAATCCTGGTAGAGCCAAATACCGTGTGAATGGAGAATATCAAATGGCTCTTTTTCGAACATTTTTTTGAAATCATATGAGAATCCGTTATAGCTCAGACGAGTCGTACTCATAACATCAGGAATAATTGGCAACCATTCGTATATATCAATCTTCGTGAATGTGTCATTGATTCCAACTACTCTTATATTTGTATCACAATACCGATCTAATATTATCGCTGGTTTTCTTACTGTCTCAAACAATCCACCTGCAAGTCGACTTAAAGATCCAGTCAATGTCAGAATATTCAAACTCTCACCTTCGTATATCTATGACCATGATATTTAAATATAGTTTTCCAATTTTTATGAACAATGAAATAAATTACAAGTGCATAAAGCAAAGGACGTGTCATTGCTCTCATTCCCGAATGCAAACCTACCGGGAGAGAGACAAAACATAATAGAAGGCAAACGGTTGTACTGACATCAGGCTGAATGAAAAAACGTTTATCAAAAAAGAGGAACATTCTTCCAAGAAGTATAAATAACAAGGCCCCAGGCATACCAAAGACATAATAAAGCTCGGCCATAGCAGGCGTTGTTATTCTAAACTGACCCCATGTTCCCATAACTTCGGATAGGTCTCTGCCAATTGATTTAACAGGAACAATTTCAGATGGGAACGGCTGAAGGTTCCATAGTAATCGAGAGATGAGGTCAAATGATACACTGTTAGATTCCTCTTGCTCTCTTGATAAGGTTTTTCTGGTCCATGGAGCCATTGCATCAAGAGGATTGTCTCCGGGACCAATCAAAACTCTTACTTCGTTTTTTGTAGAAATGAATTCATATTCTTCTACCGCTTTAATGAAGTTATAAAGTCCTGGCGAATAATAGCTCCTGTGATGAAGTCCGACACTTCCGAGAAAAAACGCAATAAACACCGCGACAGTAGCCTTGAATATTCCCTTCTCATGCTTGATTAATAATACCAGAAAGGCAAAAATTAAAAGAGGAAAACCAGCAGCACGGCTGAACGAATGAATCGATTCCAAGGATGCAGAAATCAGGATTAAGTACCCAAGTATATTGGTGCTTATTTTCTTTTTTTGTTGAAGAACGGAAAGTGTCGCAATACTTGCAGAAAACACACTCAATGGCATTGACAGGACACGAAGCACATGAAAAAATTTATCTTTCCCAAGTCTTAGTTCAAACTGGCCTTCACCACGACCATACGTCGCACTCCATATATCATCAATACCGCCAACGTTAATTATGAAAAGCAGGATATTCACAATTAGAATGACACAAAGCCATCTGTTCGAAATTGTAAAGATCTGTAATCTTCTAGGCCTATTCAGCTTATTGCGTCTGCTAACGAAGGACCGTGGTTTCAATAAACCACCACCAACGACTATACAACACATTGATAACGTTGAAAAACAAAGTCCGGCATCAACAAAATCAGGAACGAGAAGAAACGATTTCCAATGAATATCAGATAAATACGCAATAAAAGGTGAAAAATGATACCCTAACCAAATGAATGCTATTGAGAGAAACCGAAGACTCAGAAATCCGGTGAATCCTTCTTTTGATACCTGTACTCCTGCAATAACAATTGGTAAAATACCAGCAAGCAACAATCCTATGGTTAGCTCTGAAAAGTACATAACTAAATTTTATTAAACTCTATTTGGTAGTTCTGCATAATGAAAAATAAGAAAACGCAACTCCATTTGCGGCAAAAAATGACTACAAATAGAATACGAAATCTGTATAACTACCATACGTATATACTTCGTTAATTGATTATATCCTATCAACTATACTCTTCAATCAATATCCGCTCTTCACAACATTCAACAAAGAAATAAAAAGATTAGCTCATTACCTTCAGAAAACCTTTCAGATTGTTGCACAACTTGCTGATTAAGCCAATTGCGCTTTGGAAGTCCTGAAATCGAGGGATAAATGACTTGAAATCTCCATCTTCAAAATATTCGACAGCGATACACAGAAACACAAACAGCATAACTATCTGAGAGCAGAACCAACCTCCGGCCATCCCCGAAGCCCCATACAGTCGGGAAAGTGGCAATCCAGTACATACGATGATCACGCTTCCAGCAGACCGGGCAAATATAATAGACAATGACTTTCCATGCCCTCTGAGTGATTCTTCTGCCACCAATACCAAGCCGGCAAAAACAGTTCCAGCTAAAGCAAGATACGAAACGAAAACAACAGAACTGAATGCCTTGCCATAAAAGAGGGGGATGAGAAACGGAACGAAAGGAGCAGCGATAATCCCCAAAAGTACTGAAAGAACAAATCCCATCCGAATTTTTTCTGCGAAAGGAGAAAAACCATTACTCCTGTCCAGGCGAGTTGCCTCTGAAAATGAAATTATTCCAAGAGTGACCGGCAGACTGGCGACAATGCTCCCAACAGATCTCGCGATAGCATAGTATCCGAGTTCGATCGGGTTCAGCAACCACACCAAAATAACCTGATCCAAATTCTGGTTTAACATACTAAATATTTTAGACAATTGGAACGGAAGGCCTTCTTTTATCATTTGCAGACAGGATATCGGCTTTGCATGGTGAAATTCGGACCGACGCAACCAGATCCGTAATACAAGCATGCTTCCATGAGCCACGAGCAGTGACGCAATGGCCCAATGCAATTTTTTTTCAGCGAAGTACCACCCTAACAACAACCCAGTTACATATATTGGATTGAGCATCGATCTGCAAAGGTTAAAGAGCCTGATCCGGCCACTTCCCTGATCTATCGCAAACAGGAATAATGTACTATGATAAATCGGAATAAAGCAGGTAAAGAGAACAGCCAAGGGAACGAGGTGCTTGACCTCTTTTGGCATCAGATAGGGAAGAGAAAAAAAGCAGATTATTGCGGCAAGGCATCCCGTACATGCTGATAATCTTAATGCGCTATTTGAAAGCAATTGTGTTTCGATTCTTTTGCCAGCCCACCTTGCCAGAACCACTTCAATTCCCAACGTGCCAAGTTCGGCTAAAATGGTCGGCCATAAAAGTATAGCAGCAAACTCACCACGACCTACAGGCCCAAGACTTCTCGCCAGAATGATTCCCTGAAGTATCGTGCAACCTTGGATAAACAACGATGCGCCATAAGTCTCCAGAGAATAGCGCACTGAAGTCTTTGCTGAGATACCCTTACTCATCGAATCTCATCATCTGCACTCAAACCCATGATTACAAGCATGAAAAATCACTATACAATACTGCTCACCGGAACCATTACTCCGTCGCCACATGCAAAAACGGTAATCAGTCAGCCTGCCGAGCGCTTACATCAATATTGTGAAGGTATACTGTTTTGGAGCAGACTTCCATTGCAAAGAAACACGATAATATTCTTTGACAATTCAGGTTATGGGACTGAAAGAATTTCAGACCAGCTTTCAAAAATGGGGGGTTCTGACTTTTCAGCAATAGAGATTTACTCCCATTTCATGAATGACTACCCAAAAGATCTCCATTACGGATACGCTGAGCTCACGATCATCGATCACGCCCTGACGAATATTTCAAGTCTTAAAAATTCACAGTATTTTATCAAGGCAACTGGCAGACTGACATTTCCAAACGTTGTAAACCTGCTTAATAAACTACCTGATGACTTTCATTTTGCCGTTGATTCGCGCAAGAATTCACTGTTCGTCAAACACCCCCAATTGTTTGTTACAACACAATTGATGATTTTCAACACCCAATTCTATCAACAGAACTTGATTGGGATTCAGCAGGAATTATCAGCTCAGAACAACTTGATAGAGAATCTTTTCTACGAAAAACTCACTGCGTTTGAAAAGGATCCGAAAGCCATTTTGAGATGGCCTGTCTCGGTTGATCCAGTTGGTACTGCCGCGCATTGGCAAAAAGACTACTCAAGAGGATTTCGCCGGTTTGCTCTGAACAAAACGAGAAGTCTGTTAAGGAGAATAGCGCCATTCTGGTGGGTATGAATCCTCAAATCAGCACCTCGAAAAATAGAAAGAATCGCTCTCATTTTCATAAAAACTCTCACCAAGTTTAAGATTGGCTAGAGGACAAAAAAAAAGGGAGGCATACGATTATGCCCCCCTTTTTACAACGTCTGATCGCTGTGTTATTTCTTTCTTCGCGACCTGATGCCGGCAAGACCTGCCAACCCTGCACCGAATAGCAGCATGGTGGCCGGTTCAGGTACTGGATTGGCTGCAATATTATCCACCTCGAATGCAAATCCGGTACTGGTAAATCTGACTTCATCAAAAACTATTCCTGTAATATTTACATATCGATTTGTTCCACCGAAAGTTTGATTGCCATTTGCTAGAGGGTCCGCAACCTGACTGCCAGAAACCGTATCGACAAATTTACCATCCAACCAAAAGTCGATTTTATTGTAGGTGTCCATGGACCCCCAATACAATCCCAAGTAATTCATATCACCTGCAAATGTCAGAATTGCAGTACCCCAGTTCACATTACCATCAGGGTCATTCACAGGTGCTGGCGGAAGTCCTGGCACAGTAAGATAATAACCAGCCAAATCGTTCCACGGAGCGGCGGTCTCCGTTATATTTTCCGGGATCGAAATAACATCGAAATCTCCGGACAAATTCGCTGGCGCAACACCAGTATCAAAATTATATAGGATACTAGCTCCAGGCAGATATCCTGTTGGATCCCCATTGACAGTGCTGATAGACAATGCGTAAGCCGACGAGAAGGGTAAGATGGCAAGTGCCATCGTGATGTATAATTTTTTCATGCTCATTTCTCCTTTCCGAATTTGATGATCGCACTACATTGAATAATTTACGATTGTACTGCAACATCCGGGCCAGAAATGTCACAACTATCTATATATACAATATTACTATATTTTTATTGTTTTTCGTT
Organism: Desulfobulbaceae bacterium; assembly: GCA_008933635.1. Lineage (GTDB taxonomy): Bacteria > Desulfobacterota > Desulfobulbia > Desulfobulbales > Desulfocapsaceae > Desulfoprunum. The sequence continues at coordinate 13,578 of WBUQ01000090.1, forward strand.
TAGAAAGTAGATAATTTTCACCAGATATTTCCTGTTATCCGGAATTTCTTTCCCGAATTGCATTTCAAAACAAAATGAAGAGATTGAAACCTCTTCCATGGAAAGAAAAACCAAAAAGCGGACAATGCAGCATGCATCAACAGCACAGAGGCAATCCACAGATCAAGCTATTAACCTCGCTCTATATTTTTACAGCAATCCTTTGAAATACCCGATCGTTTTCACCAGCCCATCCTTTAACTGCACATCCGGTTCCCACCCCATCTTCTCCCTGGCCAGGGTGATATCAGGCTTGCGCTGCATCGGATCGTCCGCGGGGAGCGGTTTGTATACCAGCTCCGACTTCGAGCCGGTCATCTCCACCACCTTCTCTGCCAGTTCCTTGATCGTGAACTCCGCCGGATTGCCGAGGTTGACAGGGCCGAGGAAGTCGTCGTCAGTATCCATCAGTCGGACGAAGGCCTCGATCAGGTTGTCGACATAGCAGAACGAGCGGGTCTGCGAGCCGTCACCGTAGATGGTGATCGGCTGGTTCTGCAGGGCCTGCATGATGAAGTTCGACACCACCCGACCGTCGTTGGGGTGCATCCGCGGGCCGTAGGTGTTGAAGATCCGGCCGACCTTGATCCGCAGTTTGTGCTGGCGGTAGTAATCGAAGAACAGGGTCTCGGCGCAGCGCTTGCCCTCGTCGTAGCAGGAGCGTAGGCCGGTGGGGTTGACGTGGCCCCAGTAGCTCTCGGTCTGGGGGTGGACTTCCGGATCTCCGTACACCTCGCTGGTGGAGGCCTGGAAGATCTTCGCCCGCACCCGCTTGGCCAGGCCGAGCATGTTGATGGCGCCGTGGACGCAGGTCTTGGTGGTCTGCACCGGGTCGTGCTGGTAGTGGATCGGCGAGGCCGGGCAGGCCAGGTTGTAGATCTCGTCGACCTCGACGTACAGCGGGAAGGTGATGTCGTGGCGCAGCAGCTCGAAATGGGGGTTGTCCATCAGGTGGACGATATTGTTCTTGGTGCCGGTGAAGTAGTTGTCGACGCAGAGGACGTCGTGGCCGTCGCCTAGCAGGCGTTCGCAGAGATGGGAGCCGAGAAAGCCGGCCCCGCCGGTCACCAGGATGCGTTTTGCTGTATGCAGAGTCATTGTAAGTACGTATGTGAACGTAAGGAGTGGTTCCTGCGAAATTGCAGAAGGTTGATGATGGCAGGGTGCCGGTTATGTCTGGACCACGACCACCCAGCCATTGAAAATGCCATAATTGCCGATTTGAAGAGAAATGTCACGTACTGGCTGCGGGAAGTTGACGTTCAGGTCAAAGTACCGGATTGAGGAAGGTGGCCTTACTCAGCGGAGGAATACCATGGGAATTATCATATTGAAAATACATCCATTCCGGAAATCCGGAAGAAGAAACGGAATTGCCCGGCCCTGCGGCAGGTTCAGAACCTTGCCCAGGGACCGGGCACGCACACGACACCACTCCGTCAACGGACTATGCAGGAGAAGATGATTTTCCTTTCACGCATTTCTCACCCCAGACTGGCCCGGTTCAGCGCGCTCATCACCGCCTTGATCGAGGCGACGATGATATCGGTGTCGACGCCGACACCCCATTTCCGGTTGCCGCCGACATCCTCGATCTCGATATAGGATGCCGCCTTGGCGCTTTGGCCGCCGCTCAGCGCATGCTCATGGTAGCTGCAGAGGGTGAACTCGCCGGTCACCGAGGCCTTCATCGCCGCGCAGAAGGCGTCGAGCGGGCCGTTGCCCGAACCCCTGAGCGTTCGTTCAACCCCGTCGACCAGCAGGGTGGCCTCGACATCGGCGAACGACGCCTTGTCGGGCGAGTCGAAATGCCGCTTCACCGTGTTGAATCCCTTCAGGGCGAAGGGCTGAGACACCGAGAGATAGACCTCTTCGAAGGAGTCGTAGATTTCCTGCGGCTGCAGCTCGCGGCCCTTTTCCTCGGTGAGCCCCTGGATGATCGCGCCGAACTCCGGGTGCATCTCTTTGGGCAGCTTGAAGCCGAACTCGCGGTCCATGATATAGGCCACCCCGCCCTTGCCGGACTGGCTGTTGATCCGGATGATCGACTCGTAGGTGCGGCCGACGTCGGTGGGGTCGATCGGCAGGTAGGGGACTTCCCACAGCTGGCCGTCGGCCTCCTCGTACATCGCCATGCCCTTGTTGATGGCATCCTGGTGCGAGCCGGAGAAGGCGGTGTAGACGAGTTCGCCGGCGTAGGGCTGGCGCGGGTGGACAATCATCTGGGTGACATGCTCGTAGACATCGACGATCCGGTTCATGTCGTGGAGATTAAGGCCCGGGTCGACGCCCTGGGTGAACATGTTCAGCGCCAGGGTGACGATATCGACGTTGCCGGTCCGCTCGCCGTTGCCGAAGAGCGTCCCCTCGACCCGCTGCCCGCCGGCCAGCAGGCCGAGCTCGGTGGCGGCGACGGCGCAGCCGCGGTCGTTGTGGGCGTGGAGGCTGAGGATCAGCGCGTCGCGGCGCGATACGTTGCGCGAGAACCACTCGATCTGGTCGGCATAGACATTCGGCCCGGCCAGTTCCACCGTCGCCGGCAGGTTGATGATCACCGGATCTTCTGCTGTCGGCCGCCAGACATCCATCACCGCCTCGCAGATCTCGAGGGCGAACTCCAGCTCGGTGCCGGTGAAGCTTTCCGGCGAATACTGGAAGCGGAAACGGGTCTCCGGGTATTCCGCCTCCTCCTCCTT
>WBUQ01000091.1 GCA_008933635.1 Desulfobulbaceae bacterium
GGCCAATCCTTACCTTTCTCCGTTTATTGGTCATACGAGACTGTCGTACTTGATTGAATCGTTGAGGAAATGTGCTCTGATGCTGACGTCGGTAGTGCTCCTGTCCCGGTAGGGACAGTTGCGGCAGAAACTGACCGTCTCCCCCCTGTCGCGAACCTCGCGCCTGATCTCCCGAGCCTGCCCGCCGAACCAGATGCTGCGGAAATCATAACCGGCGCCGACAATACCGAGAGGCCGCTGGGCGTTGTAATCCTGCTCGCACGACACCACCGTGCCGTCGGCAAAGACAGTCGGGAACCAGAACGGCTCGAGGCAGTAGAAATCGGCTTTTCTCACCCGCGAATGCTGATCGTAGGCGTAGGCGCAATAGGCAGCCTCATCGGGAATCATGCACTGATGCACCGCGTCCGGCGCCTCGCTATCGATGATCGACAGGGTCCGGACGGTCAGCAGGTCGAATTGGTGCTCCCTGGCGAACCCGATCAGATCGTTCACCTGGTGCTGGTTGTGCTTCATGACGATAAAGCGCATATGCAGCACCGGTAGTTGCGCCCCTCGCTGCCTTTTCAGTTCCGCCAGCCGGCGGACCCCATCCAGCGCCTTCGCCAGCCGTGCTCCCTTGCGGAATCGGGTATTCACCTCGTCGGTCAAGCCATCGATCGCCACGATCAGGTACGTGGGAGGGTTCTCGATCAGAGCGTCGATTACTTTCTGCTCACAGAGATTCTGACCGTTGGTCGAAAGGAAGGTGACAACGGGATGCCTTCGTGCAGCCTGCAGAATCCGGCCCAGCTGCGGGTGGAGGGTCGGTTCTCCCCAGGCCCACAGTGAGGCGGTGAGCAAATAAGGCCCGACTGCATCGATCACCTGCCGGAAGAGGTCCGGAGGCATCGACTGGTGCTTCCGCCTGATTCCGCCGATTCCGGTTGGACAGACCGGGCATTTGAGGTTGCAGAAATTGGTCAGCTCGAACTGCATGTGCAGCGGCAAGCTCCAGGGCTGCAGGCGCCGGTGCAGCAGGTTCATGCCCGAAGCGAAAAGATTGAGGCGCTTCGCCGCGGACATGCCGCGAAATTGTACCGGCATCTGGTCGTAGACGAATTCGTACTGTCCCCGGGCAAGGATATCCCATGCCAGTTTCGGCGCCCTGACCAGTCCATGCCATCGTTCCGCAAGTCGCATACCCTTCCTGTCCGCCAGATCGTTTCGTCTCAATATGCCGCCCTTTTCAGCGGCCGCCGCCCGGGGCAGATCTTCCCCTTCGTCGCCAGACCAATGTGCCGTCGCACAGGCGAATCTTACCCCGTTTTTCCGTCGGCAAGGCGGGGAAACCTCTTCCCCCCCGGTTCGTCCGGCTCGATCGCACTGCGGCAGAATTCACGTCGCCATGGTCCGATCCCGAAATAGCCGACAACCCCGGCCTGCCGGAATCCAAGGCGGCCGAACAGGGTCATTCCCCCGCGGTTTTCCGGCAGCACAGCCGAGATGACAGCCCTTTCCCCTTGTTGAAGGCAGGTCCTGGCCAGTTCCGCCACCAGCCGCGACGCATGGGATCTCCCGCGACAGGCGGGAGCGGTGTAGGTGTCGAAAAGATACACCTGTCCGGGGGCAAGCCGGATCCGGAGACCGAGGTACGGGATCTCGGCGAAGTCCGTCGCCGTCCAGCAGGAGCTGACGATCTCGCTTCCGCTGCGCAGGACCCAGCAGCGCTTCCCTGACTGCAGCAGCCGCCGGCAATCGATACCGCCGCCGCGGAACCGCTCATAGGCGTCCCGCTCCGAGTCAGCGATGGTCGCGAGCGTGAGACCAGCACTCCCGGGTAGACCGGGGGGAAGGCGTTCCTGCCGGCAGCTGAAGAGGACAAGCCTGCGGTAGACGAGTTCCCCCAGTATCCTGAACCACAGGCTCTTCACCCCCTCCGAACGGACCACCTCGGCAGAGCGTCCGGCGATTCCCGTCACGGTCCATTTTCTTCTGTCGCTATCCTGTCCGTTCATCATCTCGGTCAAGCGTTCAGGGTGTCAGCACGGTACTGCCCGGACTCCTTCAGGATGTTCATCCAGCCACCGCTCACTGCAGTCATCCGCACGGCAGGTAATCTTCAGCTGCCAGCGGAACAGGAATACACCGGCAGGTCAAGCCAAGATGCCTTCTGCCCCGTATTTTCACATGTCGGGCACCGGCAGCTGTTTTCCTCCGGATAACACCACCCTCCGCCGCGAAGGGCAGCCACTGCCGGCCATCGGGGAGCACAGCCGCAGCTGCGTCGATCGCCGATTCCCGCCGATGACGGTGATGACAAGAAAGTGATGAAGAGGAACTCCCGATGCTGTATCATTCCTTCACCCGTCAGCCATATCGCAGCAACGCCGGGCGACCATCCCCGCCAGGGACAACGGGCGCAGGCACAACCATTCTCAGGCCACAATGCTCTCCAACAGCAACAGATACTGGGAAGACATTGCGCGATCATGGCGGTCCACACCCCAGCACCATCTCTGGCGCCGTCACAGCGATGCGGTCAACAGCGCGCTCTTTTCCCGCTGGCTGCCGGCCGGAACCGAAATCCTGCTGAAGACCGATGCCTTTGACGAAGCCTTCGGCGAAGGTCTCTTCCAATTGCTCGCATCCCGGGCGCAGACCGTGATCGCCATGGATGTGGCCGTATCGACTCTCCGGGAGGCAAGGCTGCACCACCCCGGCATGCAGGTGGTCAGCGCCGATGTCAGGAATCTTCCCTTCGAGGACGAAACGTTCGACATCATCGTCTCCAACTCCACCCTGGACCACTTCGCCGATGAACGCCAGATCACCGGAAGCATCCGGGAGCTCTATCGCATCCTGAAGACAGGCGGCTGCCTGCTGCTCACCATCGACAACCCGCTCAACCCGCTCCTCGCCCTGCGCGGCCTCCTGCCCTTCACCCTGCTCCGCCGGCTGGGACTGGTGCCCTATTACGTCGGCAGATCGCTCTCCCCCGGCCGGCTTCGCCGGGAGCTGCAGGAAGCCGGTTTCGATATCGGGGAAATCCGGGCCGTCATGCACTGTCCTCGGGTCCTGGCCGTCGCCGCCGCCAGGCTGCTGTCTGATCACGCCTCCGCGTCGGGTCAGGAGCGATACCTGCAATGGCTGCAATGGTTCGAGCGGCTTGCCGCTCTCCCTACACGGCATCTGACCGGGAACTTCACCGCCGTCAAAGCGGTCAAGGCGGCCAGGTCCGGTCCCGCCTGATGCGCTGTCTTCAAATTTCAACCCGGGAAAAACGTTTGTGAACAGGTCTGCCGCTTTCGACCCGCACCTCCTTCCGGGCCTTGCCTCGCTGTTTATAACCGGTTTTCGGGACCGGCAACAACTGCAACGTTTCCGTGACCGGCAACTCCGCTTGCTCGTCCGGCATGCCTGCCGGAACGTCCCCTACTACCGGTCCTTGTTCGACCGGGCGGGGATCCGCCCGTCGTGTATCCGCAGCGAGGCCGACCTGGCGGCAATCCCGGTCAGCCGCAAGGAAGATCTGCTTCCGCTGGCAACGGATCAGGTCGTCGCTGCCGGCTATCCGCCGGAGAAGCAGATCCAGCGCAGGTCAAGCGGTACGACCGGAGTGCCGTTCACGATCCGGCGGACCTGGCTCGAGGAGCGCCTGCTGCAGGCATTCCGCTGGCGAGCCCTCCTTGACTCCGGGCTGCGCCCTACGGACAGGATCGGCGCTGTCGCCAGAATCCGGGACATACATCCCAACGATTCCCAGATCATTCTGCGCACACTGAACACCCTCGGCTTGTGCCGGACGAGCATGATCGACTGCTTTCTGCCGTTTGCGGAAATCATCGATCAGCTTGAACGGCACCGGTTCCCGGTCATCACCGGACTGGCCGGCACCCTCTACCAGACTGCCTTGCACAGTCTTCATACCGGCCGGGGAATCCCTTCTCCCCGCCTGGTCGTCACCGGCGGGGAAACGCTGCTACCGCATATGCGCAGCGTGATCGAGGCAGCCTTCGGAACCAGGGTGTGCGACACCTACGGCAGTCACGAATTCAATCTGCTCGCCTGGCAATGCCGCACTACCGGCGAGTACCATCTCTGCGACGACTCCCTGATCATCGAAATTCTCCGGGGCGGGCGACCGGCGAAACCGGGCGAGGAGGGCGAAGTAGTTGTAACCAGCCTGTTTTCCCGGGCGATGCCGTTCATCCGCTACCATCTCGGGGATACCGCCATCCAGGGTGAAACCGGGTGCGCCTGCGGCGCCCCGTTTGCCACGATCAAGGAGATCAAGGGAAGAACTATCGAATTCCTGGTCCTCCCCGATGGCCGGCTGATGCACCCTTTCCAGATCATCCGCCTGATCGTGCACGCCCCCCGGCAGTGGGTCCGGCAATATCAGCTGGTCCAGGAAAGTCGTGAAAGTATAGTCCTCAGGATTGTCCCGCTGGGAAATCCCCCGCCCGGATTGAGAGGTGAGTTCGAGCGGACGGTACGCGCCATGCCCGGCATGGGCGGCATCTTCCGGACAGAGCTGACGGCCGCCATCCCCATGGAACCCAGCGGCAAGTATGCGGTGTTCAAGACATTGCTGCCCAATGGGCAGATCCGGCCGAATCTGCGGTGAAAAGACCGGCCCGGCACACATCCTCATCCAGGTGACCATGAGTATCGCAGAATCAGCAGCACGAATTGCCGCCGAACCGAGAACCTTCCCGATAGCCGGATCCCTTGGCCCGAATCTCAATCTTTTTCTGCACGATGTGGTGAATTTCCAACCAGGCAGTGCCGCTACCGTCACGGCCCCGGGCAGGGACGCCGACCTCGAAAAGGCTTTGGTCCTCGCCAGACAGGATGACGTGGTCTGTCTCTCAGCCGACACGGCCTGCGGCCAGATAGGATATCTCGCGGGGCTTGGCGTCGGTCCCGCCGCCGACAATATCTTCCGTGTCGACGGTCCGCGCCCGTCGGAATGCGGCATGTCCCACGCTGCCGCCTTGCTGAAGGATCCCTTGCAGTTCGACCGCCTGTGCCGGAAGATTCCGGCGGCGACCGTCTGCATCAACCCGTTCATCGCCACTCCCGATTGCATGAAACTGGCTGCCGAACTGCAGCGGAGGCTGGGCAGAGAGGTCGCCATCAGCGGAGGCCCCTTCAGCCTCGTCAAAACTTGCATTCAGAAACATGCGGTGCTCAACACCGCCCGCGAACTGCAGATACCCGTCCCCTTTGGCGAGGTGGTATCGCTGGAGCGGGTGAAGACCGATGAGGCATCATCTGTCGTCGATCCGAGGCCGCTCAGGGAAGCCGTCGATCGCCTGCTCAAACTCGCCGACGCCGTCATCATCAAAAGCGCGGTGGCCGTCCTTGCCTCGAAGATATACACAATCCGAGCGACCAGGGAGGACCCCGGCGAGGCACTTCGCCAGATCGCCCCGCAGCTGCAGGAATCGACCTATCTCGTCGAAGTCCTGTACGATGTCACCGTATCCCCCAATATCGTCTTCCATATCGGGGCGGCAGACCATACGATTCGCTGCGTCGGCATCACCGACCAGCGACTTTCCCGGCACTTCGCCCACCACGGCAACAGCTTCCCTTCCCTGGCGAGGACCCTGCCGGGCATGGTCGAGGCGGGCTATCGCTTTTCTTCCTGGCTGCGTTCGGAAGGATTCAGGGGGATCGTCGGCTACGATTTCTGCGAATACGTCGACCGTGCAACCGGCAGGCCTGCCTTTTTTCTGACGGAAATCAACCCGAGAGTCAACGGTTCCGTTTATCCGCTGTTTCTCAAAGAATACCTTGGCCGAACTGCCTCCCGGCCGATCTCCGCTTTCATCTCGGTAAAATGGTTCCAGACCGCCGCCGGCTCGTTCGAGGATTTCGAGGCCAGATTCCACCACCTGTTCTACACCCCGGAGAAAACGGCCGGGATGGTACCCTATAACACCAGCACGATCAGACGCGGCCTGGTCGATCTGATGTTCATCGGCAGAACCCGCGAGGAAGCCACCATGCTCCTCAACGCGGCCCGGCGGGTCGAAAGCGCCTGAACCGGACCCGCCCCGGTCGACGGTTTCACACCGTGACCGGCCGCCCTTTCCAGCCGGTCTTCAGCATCGGACATGCCCTGCAGGTCCGTACACTGCATTTGCAGGCCGCGAGCCGGCATCCGACCTCAGCACCCTGCAGGGCAAGGAGAAGCCGCTCCAGCCGCTGGGTCCGTCTGCCCTTGAGAAGCACGACGTCCCCACTCCGCACTTCCCCCCCAAGCAACCGGTAAGCGTCATGCCAGCCGCGACCGGCATGAATGACGGCCGCATCGGCAACACGGGAGCCAGCCGCCCCGCTCCGCAAGAACTTGGCGCTGTTCGTGCTGCACACCGCGATCGCGGCATCCGCACATTCCGCCGACAGCATTCCGACCTGGCGGTAAACCGCACCGAGGCTGCCGGGGGTATCCTCCACCTCTCCGAGAACCGCGATTCGACGGCCGGCCGGGATGCCGCCGAGGACCTCGAGGCTGCTGAAAACACTTTCAATCGTTCCCTTGTAGCTGTCATTGAGAACCCAGGCTCCGTTGTCCAGGCGAACGATCTCCATCCGGCCCGGCGTCGGCTCCAGTTCGGCCAGGGCGGCAAGCACCCGCTCCATATCCCGACCAACCGCCATCCCTGCAGCAACGCCGGCCAGAATCGGGTAGACCATGCAAGGTCCATACATACGCGAGTCGATGGTATGGGTGCGGTCACCGACCCGGAACGTGATCCGGTTTCCCCCCGGCCACCGGCATGCAACCTCGGCAGCCTGAATATCATTGCCGCTATCGAAACCATAGGTGACCACCCGAGCCCGCGTCGCCCCGGACATCCACCTGACATGTGGATCATCGCCGTTGAGGATCGCAAGGCCATCTGCAGGCAGACAGCGAACCATCGCCGCCTTCTCGGACCGGATTCCGGCGGGAGTTCCCAGAGAACGGTGATGCTCCGAGGCGATCGTGGTGACAACAGTGATATCCGGACGGATCATCCGGCCATATTGCTCCATCCAGCCGGCGCTGGAAACGCCGACCTCCAGCACGCCGTGACCGGCGAGCGGGCGGATGGTGAGCAGGGAGAACGCCAGCATGCTCCAGGAATTTCCCGGCGGGACGTTCGGCACAGGCAGTCCGAGGGCTGCGGCGACGGCCCGCATGGTTGTGGATTTTCCCAGTGAACCAACAACGGCGACCATGACGGTCGAAGGCAGGCACATCCGTCGATACCCTGCCGCCAACGGTCGCAGCAACGGCCACAGCCTGCGGCCTTGCCTGACGAGCAACTCCCTGCGACCGACGGGGTTCGTCACCTGAGCAAAGACTTCCTTCAGAGAATACCGCATAGGCAGCCTGTCAGTTTTTCCCGTGGATTGACCCGGTTACGTAAAGGCGACACTGCAACGGCGGGGATCCGGCCATGTCGGGCGCGGTGCAGCCACAGTCACCAATCAGCTGCCTTCCGCCTCCGGCCTCCCATCCTTCAGTCCACCCGCGATGCCGCCTTGTCGAAATGGGTATTCCACCAGCATTGAAAGAAAACCAGCCGGGCGATGTGCAGGGCTTTGATCGATCCCGGATAGAGCCATTGCGCCAGGTAGCGCTCGAGCCGCCGTTTCTCGAACGGACCCGATGCGGCCTGATCGAGCAGGAATCGCCGGACGAAGGATGCGATCGGCTCCCGCACCCAGCTGCCATGAGGCTGCGACAGGCCCTTCTTCCGCCGTGCCGCGATCTCCCCGGGGAGATACCGGTCCGCCAGCCGCGAGAGGAGATACTTCTGCCTGCGACCACGGATCTTCATCGACGATGGCAGAGCGGCGGCAAATGCTATCATGTCACTGTCCAGGAAAGGCATCCGTATCTCCAGCGCATGCGCCATACTCAGCCTGTCCGCCGCCAGCAGGATGGCCCCCTCCAGTCGCCCGAGGACATCATGGGCCAGCCGCCGGTCAATTCCGTCGCGGCAGGATGCCTGCAGCGCGTCGGGGATGATGACCGGCTCCAGATCCCGACCGGCGTACCTGTACGACGGTCGCAGCAACGCCTTCTTTTCGGCTTCATCGAAAACGCGCAGCCATTCGGCATCGGCCGTCCGTTCATCAGCGGCGGCGACAACCCGGCAGAACCGACGCAGACCGATACGGTCGGTGATGGCGGCGATAGTGCCGAACAGCGACTGGACCGGCAGCCGGCGAAGCAGGTAAGGGAGCCTCGGGAGATGCCAGGGATAGCCGCCGTACAACTCGTCGGCGCCTTCGCCACTCAGGACAACCCTGACATCCCGGGAAGCTAGGGCCGCCAGCTGATAATGGGCCATCACCGGCATGGCGGCGCACGGTTCACCCAGATGCCTGGCTACGGGCAACAGCATGGACAACAGACCGGAATCACGGTATTCTACCTCGTGATGCTCCGAGCCGAGCGTCTTCGCCATCAACCGCTGGTACCGGCTCTCGTCATGACCGGGATCCTCAGGAAAGACAAGAGAATAGGTACGCAGCCTCTCTCCTGTCTCCTGGGCGGCGAGGACCGCAACGAGGGATGAATCCCATCCTCCGGAGAGATAGAAACCGACCGGCGCATCTGCCTTGAGGTGGGAGCGGACGGCCTCCCGGAGCTGCCGTTCGAGACCTTCCTCACACTGACCGCTGCCGGCATCCGAACGCCGTGAGGGATAGCGGAACCGCCAGTGGACACCCTGGCGGATTCCGTCTTTATTGGCCACCAGATAATGTCCAGCCTGCAATTTGCCTATATGTCGAAACGATGAAAGCGGGGCCGGGACATAGCCCAGGGAAAAATAGAGGTCGATGGCTTGCGGATCCGGTTCTGCCGGCAGCAGACCGGCGGCAAACAGGGCCTGCGGTTCCGAGGAAAAGGCAACGCCGAACTTGCCGTGGCAATGGTACAGGGGTTTCATGCCAACCCCATCGCGGGCAAGCAGCAGTCTCTCCCGTTTTGTGTCGAGAACAGCCAGGGCAAACATCCCCTTCAGCTTTTCCAGACTCTGGATGCCGTATTCCTCATACAGGTGCACGACCACCTCGGTGTCGCACAGACTGGCGAACCTGTGGCCTGCCGCCAGGAGCCGGGAACGCAGGTCGGCATGGTTGTAAATTTCCCCGTTCATCACGACGTGGATGCTGCCATCTTCATTCACTGCAGGCTGCCGGCCGTGGTCGGGGTCAATGATGGCCAGTCGCCTGCTCGCCAGTCCGACCGGCATCACGGGATCTAACCAGATCCGTCCTTCATCCGGCCCTCTGTGCCGCTGGGCTTCGTTCATCCTGATGAGAATGGCCCTGATTTCAGATGGATCTGCCTCGGCGGCAAAGATACCGGCTATGCCACACATCGCCACACCATGGAATTCTCCTGCATGTGCCGCCCTTTCACAAGAAAGCCCTCGGAACCACCACCCGGGGGGAATGATACAGGCATCCGACGCAACGAAGATTGCAGCGACGGGTGACATCGAAATCCACCCAGAAAGGTCCTGTATAGGCCTTTTCACCGTTGAGCAGGCCGGCCAGCAGCCTGGAGCGACGATAAAGACGTTTGCCGAAAGGCTCTTGGTACTCGATCATCACGGCATCTCCTGGTATGATCCCCGACAGGTCCGGGTCGATGCGGACAGGCCTGTCTGCCCTTCCATCTCCAGAGGGATATCAAACCACCATGCTTCCCCTTGCCCTGCTGTTGTTCGCTCTGCTCCACGGAGCAGCACTGACGCTCGTTCTGCGGATAAGGCCCATGGCACTCAGCGGGGCGATGCCGCTCGCCTGCTGCCTGGTCGTCACGGGAGAATCGCTCCTGCTCAATCTCCTCAGCCTGTTCCGGGCCGTCACGTTCACCGGCATGCTCCTGGCACATGGAGCGGTGCTGATCCTCTGGCTGGTCTGGTTGAGGACGTCGAGGCCTCCCGTTCACCGCTGGTTATGCCGGCTGCGCTCCTCCCTGAGGTCTCTCGCCGGGAAACCGGCGCTGGCGGCGCTGGCTCCCGTTCTCCTGCTGCTGCTGTTCATGCTCCTCCACTACCCGCCAACCAACTGGGACAGCATGACCTATCACATGGCGAGAGTGGCCCACTGGGTCCAGAACCAGAGCATCGGCTATTATCCAACAGCCATCCCGCGGCAGAACCAGATGGGTCCGGGGGCCGAGTACTTGATCCTCTTTTTCCAGATCCTGACCGGCAGCGACCGCCTGGCGAACTCGGTCCAGTTCCTCGCATTCCTCCTCCTGCCCGGGGCCTGTTTCTATCTGGCGAGGGTTCTCGGAATTCCCCGCGGCTATCGCTCCCCCGTCGTCCTTCTGACCGTCACGGCCCCGATGCTCCTGTTCCAGGCGACATCCACCCAGAACGATGTGGTGGCATCGCTGGTTGCCGTTGCCGTGATCATCAGCGCCATCCGGATCTTCCGCGGCAGTGTGGCGAAGGGTGCTGCCGCCGAATATGCCCTCTTCGGAGCCTGCCTCGCCGCCGGGTTCCTGGTGAAGCCGACAGCCCTTCTGGCAGCGCTGCCGATAGCCGGCACCGTCTGCCTGCTGCGCTCCGCCGAAGTCAGCCGGCACAAAAGGGCTGTCCTGCAGGGGGCACTGATCGCCATCGGGGTTCTCGTCCTGCTGACGGCACCCGATTTCTCGCGCAAACTCACGCAACCCGCAGCCCAGAGAGCAGTGTACAGGATTGATGCCGGCTGGACAACCGGCCGCCTGCTGAACCCGGTAAAAATGACTTTCCAGCATGTGCCGTGGCCAGACAAGGCCGAGGGCGCCTATCGAGCGATCGGGATCCAGCGGGTGCTGTATTCCAATGTTTTCCGTCCGCACAATGACTATATCGGCAATCCCGTTCAGGCCCTCTGCCTTTTCGCCGTTACCGCGATCACTCTGCTCTGCCTGCCGGCAGCAAGGGGCAGCGGGGCAGGTCCGCTGTTCAGGGCCTGTGTCTCGCTCGCCCCGATCGCTGCATGGCTGACCTTCGGCCTGCTGGTCAAGGACAATCCATGGATCAGTCGCGTCCAGTTGCCCCTGTTTGCCCTGCTGCCGGTTTCCTGTCTTTTCATCACCCGGTATGCCGGAGAACGGCTGATACCGGGAATGTGCGTCAAGGGCCTGTTCTGGTTGGCGGCCGTTTTCTCCCTGATGCTGTCGTTCTTCCAATTGTCCCATGCCGAACACCGGCCGTTGACCGCCGGAGATTTTTTCTCCCCGCATTCTTCGCGGACACGGGAACGCCTGTACTACATGGAACGGCCGAAACTGGAGATGGAACACCGGCAGGTCCGCATGGCTGTGGCGCAGGCCCGGTGCACCCGGCTCGGCCTGCTTATCGGCGAGGATGACTGGGAATATCCCCTGACCTGGCTGCTGATGCAGCAGGGCGTGGAGGTTCGGCATATAGCGGACAGTCGCAGCGACCAGTGGTCCTGCATGGTCTACGTCACGGACAGGGAAAAAATCCCTTTGTTGGCCGCAGATGGCAGGTGGAGGGCAGCCAGCGCTCGCCACCTCTGGCAACGCATCCCCGGCGACGGTTCAGGCCGTTGACAGGATGCGCTGCGCGCGCCCGGTCAGCAGGCCGTCCGCTGTACCGCCTCATCTGCCGCCCACCGGCACCAGAATGTATTCCGGAGCGATTTGGATTCATTTCAACCGCTTAGCGGATCAAGTTATCTCGCCTGAATTATGTTTCCCGCACGAAAACCACACTCCACTTACTTTTTTCTCATTATTGTCCATTTATTTTGACTTTTTCCGCAATCGCCCCTATCATACTGCGACAGATCGACCGATATCCCGGACTCATAACACGATAAACACCCCATGCAGATCGACGCCGTCAATATCGAGATCGTCCGGCACCTCAAAGACGGGCGCAAATCCTACAAGCTGATTGCCCAGGCCCTGTCGATCACCGAGAACACGGTGCGGGCCAGGGTCAACAGGATGATCGAGGACGGCATCCTTGAGATCACCGGCAATGTCCGCGTCGATGTGCTGCGCGGCCACAGCCTGCTCTATCTCGGAGTCAAGCTGAAGACCATGGACCTGCAGGGCAAGGCCGAAGAATTCAGCAGACTGAGGGGGGTGGTATCGGCGGGGATCGTCACCGGCCGCTACGACCTGATCCTGCAGGTGCTGCTCAGCGAGGACTACAGCCTGCTCGAATTCATCACCGGACAGGTGGCGAAGATCCAGGACGTACAGACGGTCGAGAGCTTCGTCGTCTACGAAGGCTATAACCTGAAGGTGCCGTACATTCTGTAAGCGGAAATGCAGAGCGGTGGTTTTCTGTCATGTCCCGGCCCGCGCACTCCTCCCCTGCTGCGGACATGACGGAAGACCACACAGACCCCTCCACCCCAGACAAGGAACAGGACAATGATCATCGGAATCCTCAAGGAAATCAAAGTGGCTGAAAACCGCGTGTGCATGACTCCGGCGGGAGTGGAGATCATGACCCAGCACAACCATCAGGTCCTCGTCGAAAAGAATGCCGGTCTCGGCAGCGGTTTTACCGACAGTGATTACCAGCAGGCGGGGGCGACAATCGTCAAGACCGCCGCCAAGATCTATGCCAAGGCCGACATGGTGATGCATGTCAAGGAACCGCAGCCCCAGGAATATCCCCTGATCAGGAAGGATCAGATCATCTTCACCTACCTGCACCTGGCGGCCGACGAAGAACTGACCCGCGCCCTGATCGCCGCCGGTTCGGTCAACATCGCCTACGAGACCATCCAGAAGAAGGACCGCAGCCTGCCGCTCCTGACCCCGATGAGCGAGGTGGCTGGCCGCATGGCGGCCCAGGAGGGCGCCAGCTACCTGCAGATGAGCGAAGGGGGGCGGGGCATCCTGCTCGGCGGCGTCCCCGGCGTCGAACCCGGCAACGTCGTCGTCATCGGCGGTGGCGTCGTCGGCATCAACGCCGCGAGGATCGCCTGCGGCCTCGGCGCCAAGGTCTACCTGCTCGACAACAACCTCGACCGTCTGCGTTACCTCAGCGAGATCATGCCGAGCAACTGCTACACGGTGATGAGCACCCGCCCCAAACTGCGCGAGCTGCTGAAAGAGGCCGACCTGGTCATCGGCGCGGTGCTGATCCCCGGCGCCAAGGCCCCGAAAATCATCACCCGGGACATGCTCAAGGATATGAAGCAGGGAGCGGTCCTGGTCGACGTCGCCATCGATCAGGGCGGCTGTTTCGAGACCTCGCGGCCGACCACCCACACCAAACCGACCTACATCGTCGACGGCGTGGTCCACTACTGTGTCGCCAACATGCCGGGTGCGGTGGCCAAGACCTCGACTTTGGCCCTGACCAACGCCACCCTGCCCTACGCTCTGCAGATCGCCGAAAAGGGCTGGAAACAGGCCTGCGTGGACAACGAGGAAATCCGCCTGGGCGTCAACGTGGTGGGCGGGAAGGTGACCTTCAAAGGGGTAGCTGAGGCCTTCGGCCTGAAGTACACCCCGATCGAGACCTTCCTCAAGTAATCGCGGAGGGGGCAAAGGATCTGCCGGCCATACTCGCCGGCCACTGCATGCAGACGAGCACCGCTCCCCTCGGGGACGGTGCCCGTCCGTCTTTCCGCCATCACTCCCTGGCGTACCTCTGTCCGGCGACCTTCCGCAGGATCTCGCGCAGGGATTCAACCCGGATCGGCTTGGTCAGGTAATCGTTCATCCCGGCGGCGAGAAAGCGTTCCCGATCCCCCTGGATCGCATGCGCCGTCAGGGCGATGATCGGAATATCGAGGCGGTTGCGGCCCGCCCGCTGCCTGATCGCGGCCGAGGTCTCCATGCCGTCCATCTCCGGCATCTGGATATCCATCAGTATGCAGTCGAATTCCTCGGATTCAAGCGTCTCCAGGGCCAGCCGGCCATTCGATGCCACCACCACCCCATGTCCCTGGTTGCGCAGCATCGCCGAGACCACCTGGGCGTTGATCGCCTCATCCTCGACCACCAGGACCTGGAGCGGGCCATTGAGATGAAATTCGGCGCCGCCACCATCCTCGATTCGTGCCTCCCGGCTGTCACAGATGGCGACCGGGATCGCAAACCGGACCGCCGTACCCTGCCCTTCAACGCTTGACAGGGTGACGCTGCCGCCCATCAGGCCGATCAGACGCTTGACGATGCTCAGGCCGAGACCGGTGCCGCGGTATTTCCTGCGAAAGGAACCATCGGCCTGGACAAAGGGTTCAAACAGCCGGTCGGTGAGGTTGGCGGGAATGCCCACTCCGGTATCCCTGATCTCGAAGAACAGGTCCGCCTTCTTCCCGCCCCTCCTGTACCGAGCCTCCAGGAACATCACGATCTCTCCCGCTTCGGTGAACTTGACCGCATTGCCGATGAGGTTGACCAGGATCTGGCGCAGGCGGGAGCCGTCGGCAAGAACGACTTCCGGCACCCGGCCCCGGCTGACGAAATGGAAATGCACCCGGGTCTGGTCAATCAGGCTGTCGAACGAGCGGAGCACCGACTCTATCAACTGCTGAAGGGCGAACCGTTCTTCGACCAGTTCGAACTTGCCGGCCTCTATCTTTGAAAAATCGAGAATATCGCTGATCAGCCGGAGCAGTCCCTCGCCGGAGGCGAGGGTGGTTTCGACGTAACTCTTCTGTTCAAAATTGAGCGGCGTTTCCCGCAGCAGCTGCATCATGCCGAGGATCGCATTCATCGGCGTGCGTATTTCATGGCTCATATTGGCGAGAAACTCGGATTTGGCCCGGTTCGCTGCCAGGGCGATCTCCTTGGCCTGCTTGAGGTCGCCGAGCACCCGCATATGGCTGGTGTTGTCCCGGCTGACGCCGATGATGCCCTTGAACGACCCATCCTCGTTGCGAAGGATGGTGGTCAGGCTCTCGACCCAGATCACCGATCCGTCCTTGCACAGCCACTCGAACTTCCACATCCGCGGCTGCTGGTCGCGGATGCCCCGGGCCTCGCGCTCCAGCCCCTTGCGGACGGCGATCTCGTACATCAGACGGGATCGCGGCGCCATATGGCTGTAGGGTGAAAGGCTGAGGAACTCCTCCACCGAATACCCGGTCAGGGTCGTCACCGAGGGGGTGACGAAGGTGAACCTGAGCTGGTCGTCCAGCACCCAGATCACGTCCCGGATATTCTGCAGCAGCAGGCGATAGCGCTCCTCGCTTTCGCGGAGGGCCTGCTGGTTCTTCCGGTCCTGGGTCACGTCGCGACCGGCGCCGACCGTCCCGATCAGCTGGCCCGACTCGTCGAACAACGGCGTCTTGTAGACATCAAGGACCAGCATCTCGCCGCGCACCAGGCCATCCTCGAGGAAACGGCCCGCCGCCCCCGTCCTCTTGACCACCGCGTCGGAATCGGGACATGCCTCGCCGAAGGTATACCGGTACCCCCGCGCCCTCTCCCGCTCTGCGAAGTAGGCGAAATTGCGTCCGATCGGCTCTTCGGCACTCTCGCTCATCAGCAACTTCTCGCAGAGGGCCTTGTTGGCAAAGAGATAGCAGTCGTCGAGATCCTTGACCCAGATGAAATCGGGTACGGTGTCGGACATCAGCCGCATCAGGTTGTAGATGTCGAGGACGCGGGTTTCGCTCTCGAGCAGGGCCTCTTCCGTTTTCTTGCGCTCGGTGATATCGGCGAACAGGGTGAGGGTGGCGAGCTGACCGGCAAAGGTGATGGTATGTGCCGAGAGCAGGGCGCAGAGGATACGGCCGTCGGTGGCCCGGAAACAGGCCTCGAAATCCTTGACCCGCCCGCGGCGGGTGATTTCGGCGACGAACAGGGTCCGATCATCGGGATTGAGCCAGAAATCAAGGACATTCAGGCCTTCGGCGTCGCCGGGCCTGATGCCGAAGTAACGGGAAGCGAACTCGTTGAGGTAGAGGAGCCGCCGCTCCGCCATCGAGGTGATGACGATGGGAGACATGAAATCGTTGACCAGCCGCTGCAGGAGCAGGTCATCGCCGTCATAACGTCTCAGGCTCTCGAGCTGTGCCCGGGTCTCTCCCAGTTCCGACCGCAGTTCCGCCAGTTCGGCAAGAAGCGCCTCCCTGCTCTTCAGATCATCTGCAACCATCACCCTCTCCAGCAATTCTTCCTGTGACCGTAACGCTTCGGGAAAACGGCAATTCAACGCAACCAGTATATACGCTTTGGGCGAAGGAAATGAAGAAAAAATCTCAGAAACCGGTTCCGTCCATTTCAGTCGGCCATCCGCAGGGGATCAACCTCCCGCAGGGCGAATGCGAGGTAGAGATGCGAGGCGGCAGACAGGAAGGCCGACGGG
>WBUQ01000092.1 GCA_008933635.1 Desulfobulbaceae bacterium
AGTTCAACCCCTCCATCCGCCGCACCATCCTCCAGACCATGGATATCCTGCGGGAAGAAGAGGATCTGCTCGGGCGGCTGGGCGAACAGGCCATGCCCCCCCGTCCCGAAACCCCTGCCGATCACCTCGCTTTGCCGCTGTCCTCCCTGAAGGCCTGCCATCAGGCGATCCGCCGGAGGGTGATCGAACAGGGGTGCTGGGCTATGGCCGTCAGGCCGACCTTCCGCCAGATCGGCCTGGTGCTGTCGTTGCTGACCAGAGAGGACGCAGGCGGCGAAGTGCATTTGGGCGGCGGCCTGCGGATAGAGAAAACCAATGATGCCCTGTTGTTCCATTATCCCCGCGGAAAAAACGCCTTTCGCGGCAGTGGTCGCGAGGCCGTTGCGGTGGCCATGGAAATCACTGCACCCGGCGAGTATCGGATTCCCTCCCTTGGTGCACTGCTGCAGCTCAGCATGAAAAAACCGCCGGCTTCACTGCGGGATACGCCCGGTCTCGTTGTCGATGCCGACCGGATCTCGTTTCCGCTGCGCCTGCAGTCGATTGTACCCGGGCAGCGCTTTCATCCGTTCGGTGGCAAGGGCAGCAAAAAGATCAACCGATTTCTCAATGATCGCGGCATCCCGTCTTCGCAGCGCGATTTTTTCCTGGTTCTGTCCATGCGGGATGAGGTCGTCGCCCTGCCCGGCCTGACCATCGACGACCGCTTCCGGGTGACCAGCAACACCCGCAAGGCAATGGTCATCGATTGGCGGATTCCCGGTCGAAAAATACAATCAGAAAAGCGGTAAATCTCAGGCTTTCTTCCGCAGGATGCGCTTGTCGCCGATCCGGATGGTCAGCTTGATGCGGTCGAGGTACTCGAGGATCGGGATGGAGAACTTCCTGGTCAGGCCCGTGAGGTTTTTGAAACCGGGGGCATCGATTTCCCCTTCCCGGCGGATATATTCCTCAACCGAGGCCATCAACTGTTCAATGGTCTGTTTCGAATAGTAGAGCGACTCGCTGATCTTGACCAGCTTCCCCTCCCGCAGTTGGAGATCGATGACCTCCTTGACCTGGTTTTCCGGGTAGTCGGCGAAACGCTCCATCGTCTCCTTGAAGGTCGGCGTGAACAGCCCCTTTTCGTGGTACCACTGGATGATTTCCCGCTGGAGTTCCTGTTCGTCGGCCTTCAGGGCAACCTGGTGGGTGGCGAGGCGCACCATCGATTCCTCCTGCACCACCGTCCCCTTGCGCAGCAGATCGTTGAGACAGAAGCCGAAGACCTTCTGGTCGACCTTGCGGCCGAGCCCCGAGCGCAGTTCCTCCTTCGACAGGCCAAGCTGCAGCGGGTTGTCGAGATGGTAGGTGGTGAGGTTGTCGAGGAGCATCTGCCGGATGCCGTCGGCAACATCTGCCGCCAGGTAGCGCTGGGTGGTGGAATCGACGACGACGATTTTGCGGGTCGACAATGGCGGGTCGAGGATCTTTTTCAGGTGCTTGCCGAACAGGCCGAAGCGGATAGCTAGATCGTCGAAGGTCAGCCCTTTGCTCCCGCTCTCCCGCAGCAGCAGCAGCGCCTTGTCTTCGGGGGAGCCGTGGCGGAGGATGTTGAAAACCTCACGGTTGTGCTGCCTGTCCGCTTCCCCCAGCCGTTTGCGTTTGCGCGGCGAAACGTTGCCGAGGATCTCGCCGCCGCCGATGGTCGTGACCGGCGAGTAGCTGCGGATGACGTAGCGGTCGCCCGGCCAGACCGCCACCGGCTGCTCAAGCAGCAGCTGGACCCCTGTCTCGGCGCCCGGCGCCAGTTCATCACGATCGAGCAGCGAGACCCGGCCGATCACCTCGGCGGTGCCGGCATGGACCCGGACGCGGCTGCGGTGTTTCAGCGCCTTGGCATTGGAGGCCAGGTACAGCAGTTCGCAGTCGAGCATGTAATTGGCCTGGAGCGAATCGGGGGTGGCCAGCACCATGCCCCTCTCGACCTGGGCGGTATCGACTCCCTGCATGTTGATGGCAGTCCGATGCCCTGCCTCAACCTCGTTCACCGCCTGGGAATGGACCTGGATACCGCGGACCTTGGCCACCACCTCGCCCGGGTAGAAGCGCAGTTCCTCGCCGACCGAAGTCCTGCCGGATATCGAGGTGCCGGTCACCACCGCACCGAATCCCTTCATGGCGAAAACCCGGTCGACCGGCAGGCGGAAAGGGCCGAAGACTTCCTGGAAATGGTGCTGACGGACGAACCCGTCGATGACCTCGACGACCTTGTCGATTCCCTCACCGGTGGTCGACGAGACGAAAACCAGCGGCGCATCCTCGAGGAAACTGCCAACGCAGAACTGGCGGATCTCGTCTTCGACCATTTCGAGCCAATCCTCCTCGACCAGGTCCTTCTTGGTGACGATGATCATCCCCTGCTTGACCCCGAGCAGCCGGCAGATCTCGAAATGCTCCTTGGTCTGCGGCATGATCCCTTCGTCAGCGGCAATGATGAAGGCGAGCAGGTCCATGCCGGTGACGCCGGCCACCATGTTTTTAACGAACCGTTCATGCCCCGGAACGTCGACGATGCCGATCCGGTGGCCGCAGGGCAGATCGAGGAAGGCGAATCCCAGCTCGATGGTGATTCCCCGTTTCTTTTCCTCTTTCAGACGGTCGGTTTCGATCCCTGTCAGGGCCCTGACGAGACTGGTCTTGCCATGGTCGACATGGCCGGCGGTTCCAAGAACGATTTCACGCATAGTCGGGTATGGGAAAAATCAGAATTTCAGAGATAGGGGTTGGTCTTCAGCTCCTCGGCGATGGTCGACTGTTTGCCGCCATACCCGTGTCCCGGCCAGACGATGGTATCGTCGGGCAGGGCCATCAGCCGGGTTTTGATCGAGTGCATCAACTCCTGGTGCGAACCGCCGGGAAAATCTGTGCGCCCGATTCCCCCGACAAAGAGGGTGTCGCCGGTCAGCAGGTCCTTGCCGCAGTGCAGGCAGATCCCGCCGGGGGTATGCCCCGGAGTGTGGATAACCAGCACTTTTTCCTTCCCTATTTCGATAATGTCGCCATCCTCGACCAGCCGGTCGGGAGCCGGTGACGGCTCGAGGCCCAGCATCGAAAAATAGTGCTGGATGTCCGGCTGCCAGAAGAAGGCGGCATCGGCACTGTGCATGATGATTTCCGCGCCGGTGGCCTCCTTGATCCGGCGGTTGCCGCAGACATGATCCGGATGGCCGTGGGTGGCGATGATGTACTTGACATCCAGTCCTCCTTTCTGCACCTCGGCGAGGATTCTCTCCTCGTCGCCGCCGGGATCGACGACTGCGGCGTGCTTCGTCTGCGGGCAGCTGACAATGTAACAGCACACCGCCATACTCCCTACCGTCAACTGTCTGATAACCATGTTCGCTGGTCTCCCTTGCTGAGAAAAACGGCGGGAAGGGTCAGGCCGAACTCCCCGCCGTCGGTTTGCCGGATAGTGTCCCCAACCGTGTCAGTTGGAGCCGCCGCAGCCGCTGCTGCAGGCGCATCCTCCGGCCATGTTCAGCGCGACCGGCGCCTTCACCGGCGGCAGGCGGTTCTCGATGGCGTTGAGGACTCCGGCAAAGGCCTTGGTTGCCGGGCTGTCCTCGTTCGAAGAGAGATACGGCACGCCGTCGTCACCCGCCACGACGATCCGCGGGTCCATCGGGATGCGGCCAAGGAACGGCAGCTCGAACTCCCGCGCCACCTCTTCTCCGCCGCCGCTCTTGAAGATATCGACCGTCTTGTTGCAGTGCGGACAAACGAAACCGGACATGTTCTCGACGACGCCGGTGATCTCGACCTTGACCGTCTTGCAGAAGTTGATCGATTTGCGGACATCGGCCAGGGCTACCTGCTGCGGCGTGGTGACCACCACAGCCTTGACGTGGGGAATGGTCTGGGCGACCGACAGCGGCTCGTCGCCGGTCCCTGGCGGGGCATCGATGATCAGATAGTCAAGCTCGCCCCAGTCCATGTCGGCGATGAACTGCCTGATAGCCTGGATTTTCAGCGGGCCGCGCCATATGATGGCCTGGTCGCGGTCTTTCAGCATGTATTCAAGCGAGACAACCTTCAGGTTGTCGCTGTAGCGAAGCGGCGGCACCAGCCCGCCCTGTGTTGCCGGCGGTTCCAGCGTCCCCTTGAGGTTGAGCATGCGGACCACGTCCGGTCCGTGGATATCGACGTCCATCAGTCCTACCTTGTGCCCGCGCTGGGCCAGGCCGAGGGCGAGGTTGACGGAAACGGTCGACTTGCCGACGCCGCCCTTGCCGCTCATAACCAGGATCTTGTTCTTGATCTTGCCCAGTGACCTGGTTATCGCGTTTTCCTGCTGGGCCAGCGCTGCGTCCTGGGCCTCCCTGGTGCTGCCGCAGCCACCTGACTTGGAACTGGCGCAGGAACTTCCACATGAATCTGCCATCGTACTTCCTCCTGTTTCCACAAAAACATAACCGCCTTCAAGGCAGCAAAATATAGGTTCGTCAACCGGTACCGTCTCGTCCGGGCAACACCACCTACAGTAATGCCGATGCCGGGAAATGCAAACGATTTCCGACCCCAGAGACGGCAATTGTCCCTGTCCATCCGCCCATCCAGCCCGGTTCTCGCGCCGTCTCTCCCTGCTCTTTTAGTTGATTTCTTTCCCTTCAGTACGTAATATGACATGTTCTCTCAGGCTTCGGAACACCTCCCGCTCATTCTTCCCGTGCACCTCTTCCGCAGAAGGATTATCCATGCTTGGCTGGTTTAAGAAAAAATTCTCCAAAAAAGAACAGGAAACTCCCCTAAAACCCCAGGAAGCCGAAGTTCTTCCATCAGACTCGGAAGAGAAGCTGCCGCCGGCAGAAGAGACGTCCCGGCCGGAAGAGACACCTGCAGCACCTGAAGCTGTTGCGGTGGAAGCAACGGTCGTCGAGGATGAAATCGCTGAAGAGGAAGCAGCACCGGAAAGCGCCGTCGAGGAGACCTCCGCAAAAACGCCGAAGCAGGTAAAGGACAGGCCCTCCTTTTTCCGCCGGCTGGCCGAAAAACTGTCCAAGACCAGGGAAGCCTTCACCTATCAGCTTGACAACCTCTTTCTCGGCCGCCGGGAAATCGATGCCGAACTGTTCGACGATCTTGAGGAACTGCTGATTACCGCCGACCTCGGCGTCGCCACCACCAGGGAGCTCCTTGACCACGCCCGGCGCAGGGTGCACCGCAAGGAGCTGTCCGACCCGGAATCGCTCAAGCAGGCCCTCAAGGAAAAGATCAAGTCGTTTATCAGCGATTATCAGCGTGACGCCGAACTGGTGATGCCCGAAAGCGGCCCGTTCGTGATCATGGTTGTCGGCGTCAACGGCGTCGGCAAGACCACCACCATCGGCAAGATCGCCCACAAGTTCGTCCGGGCCGGCCGCTCGGTGATGCTGGTGGCCGGTGACACCTTCCGCGCCGCAGCCGTATCCCAGCTGCAGATCTGGGGCGAACGCAACGGTGTGCACGTCGTCGCCCGCGCCGATGGCGCCGACCCCTCGTCGGTGGTCTATGACGCCATGGATATCGCAAAGGCAAAGGACTACGATGTCGTTCTCGTCGACACCGCCGGCCGTCTGCATACCCAGGCCAACCTGATGGAGGAACTGAAGAAGATCAAGCGGGTGATGGGCAAACGGCTGGAAGGGGCGCCCCACGAGGTGATGCTGGTCATCGACGCCACCACCGGCCAGAACGGCATCTCCCAGGCCAAGCTGTTCCACGAGGCCGTCGGCCTGACCGGCATCACTCTGACCAAACTCGACGGCACCGCCAAAGGCGGCATCGTCGCCAATATCTGCCGGGAAATGAAAACGCCGATCCGGTTCATCGGCGTCGGCGAGAAGGTCGAGGACCTGCGTGACTTCGACCCAGACGAATTCATCGAGGCCCTCTTCGAGAGCCGGTTGCCGTAACAGCCAACGGAACGCCCACCATGTCCCCCATGAACTACCAACGCCGCGAACAGCCTGGATGCGGCGGCTGCCTGCTGATCCTGATGCTGATCGTCCTGGTCACCGGCGGTGCCCCGGCGCTGCTCAACTTCCTCGGGGCCCTGATCTTCTCCGGCTTCGCCGGCGTCCTGCTCTTTATCGCCCTGTTCTGGGGTTTTTCCTACTGGGTCCAGAAGCGGGTCGCCACCTACGAACAGTCGCAGAGCGATAGCCATAACCGCTTTGTCTGGCTGCTGGTGCAGATCCTGATCCGCATTGCCCGGATCGATGGGGAGATTACCCGCGACGAGGTGCAGACCATCCAGCGCTTCTTCCAGTACAACCTGCGCTACTCCCAGACCCAGATGCTGTGGATCAAGGACTTGATCAAGGAAGCGGTCGCTTCGACCGAAACGCTGGACAACCTGCTGCAGGAGTTCAAGGCGACCTTCGCCTACGAGCCGCGGCTGATCCTGCTCGAGCTGATCTACCAGGTCCTCTTCACCAAGGGCCGGATCCCGGAAAGGGAGCTGGGCATCGCTCGCAATATCGGTATATTCCTTGAAATATCCGAATACGAGCGTCGGACCATCGAGGCCAAATACACCTACCGGCAGCAGCAGGGAGCGGCGACAGCGAGGGATACGGCGGCGCACCACTATGCCGTCCTCGGCCTGTCGCCCGGGGCCGACATGGAGGCGATCAAAAAGGCCTACCGCACCCTGAGCATGCAGTACCACCCGGACAAGGTCAGCCACCTGGGCGATGAATTCCGGGCCGTGGCCGAAGAAAAGATGAAGGAAATCAACCAGGCTTACGATTACTTCAAGAAGACCCAGCAATGATGCCGCCCGCGGGGTTCCTCCGGCGGCACGAGCGATGAACAGCTTTTCCCGAAGGGAAGAAGGAGTTTGACCATGGCCATTTCCGAAAAAATGCGGCTCTTCAGCCAGAAATCCTCATGGATTCGCAAAATGTTCGAGGAAGGGGCGAGGATGAAGGCCGCCTTCGGTGCCGACAACGTCTGCGATTTCAGTCTCGGCAACCCCGACCTGCCGCCACCGCCGCAGTTCACCGAGGTGATCCGGCGGATGGCCAATCACCAGGAACCGGGCATGCACGCCTATATGCCCAACGGCGGCTACCCGTGGGTGCGCGAGGCGCTGGCGAAGCGAATGTCCGCGGAACAGGGCGTGCCGGTCGCCGGCGGCGACATGCTGATGACCTGTGGCGCCGCCGGCGGGCTCAATGTCGTCTTCAAGGCCCTGCTCAATCCCGGCGACGAGGTCATCCTCCTCGCCCCCTATTTCGTCGAGTACAACTTCTACCTCGACAACCATGGGGGAACCGGCCGGGTCGTCGGCACCGGCAGCGATTTCAGCCTCGACCTGGCCGCCATCGAGGCCGCGATCACCGCCAGAACCCGGGCGATCATCATCAACTCGCCGAACAACCCCACCGGCCAGGTTTACGATGCCGCATCCCTTGCCGCCCTCGGCCGTGTGCTGGAGACGGTCGGCAGGAACCTGGGAACCGTCATCTACCTGATCGCCGACGAACCCTACCGCAAGATCGTCTATGACGGCATCGAGGTGCCCGGCGTGTTTGCGGCCTATCGCAACAGCATCGTCGTCTCTTCCTACTCGAAGGACCTGTCGCTGCCCGGCGAGCGCATTGGCTACCTCGCCGTCCACCCGGAGATCGACGGCAAGGCCGAACTGCTCGACGCGATGACCCTTGCCAACCGCATCCTCGGCTTCGTCAACGCCCCGGCGATGATGCAGCGGATCGTCGCCGAGCTGCAGGACGTGACGGTCGACACCACGATCTACGCCAGACGGCGCGAGACCTTCTGTTCCATCTTGAAAGATGCCGGTTACGATTTCCTCGCCCCCAGGGGGGCATTCTATGTCTTCCCGAAGTCGCCGCTTGCCGATGACGTGGCCTTCATCGCCATGCTGCAGGAGGAGCGGATCCTCGCCGTGCCTGGGGTCGGTTTCGGTGCCCCCGGTTATTTCCGGCTGGCCTTCTGTGTCGAGGACGAGGTCATCCGGCGCTCGGCCGAGGGGTTCAGGCGGGCGGTGGCCAGGGCCGGATCAGCCGCCTGAGGGGATTCGAAGGAGGGCAGAGAAGCGGGAGAGGAGCGCCTCGCGCTATTTCTCCCGCTGTTCGCCTTTGTCGCGGAAGAAGATCTGGATCGGCACCTTGTCCAGCCCCAGCCCCTCACGGAAGCGGTTCAGCAGGTAGCGTTCGTAGGAGAAGTGGACCCCCTTCGAGCTGTTGGTCATGATCACGAATTTCGGCGGACAGGTGCCGATCTGCGAGGTGTAGTAGAATTTCAGGCGCTTGTTCTTGTAGACCGGCGGCGAGTGTTCCTCGACCGCCTCGCGAAGCAGCCGATTGAGGGCGGCGGTGGGGAATTTGGCCTTGAACTGGCGGTAGACCGAACCGATCACCGGAAAGAGCCTCTTGATCCCGTAACCGGTCAGGGCTGAGACAGTCATCAGCGGTGCAAAGCCGAGAAACGGCAAGGCCAGGCCAACCTGGGCCATGATCTCCTCCTGCCGCTTCCTGTCGCCGGCCACCAGGTCCCACTTGTTGACCAGGACGATCAGTCCGCGCCCCTGCTCGAGGGCGTAGCCGATGACCCTGGTGTCCTGCTCCGTCATCCCCTCGCCAGCATCGATCAGTATGACCGCCACATCACAGCGCTCGAGCGCTGCCAGCGACTTGAGGATGCTGAACTTTTCCAGTTTTTCCCTGGTCTTGCCCTTGCGGCGGATGCCTGCGGTATCGATCAGCAGGTACGAGTACTTCCCCCGCACCAGCAGGGTGTCCACCGAATCGCGGGTGGTCCCCGAGATGTCCGAGACCACCATCCGCTCCTCCCCGAGAATCTGGTTGATCATCGACGATTTGCCGACGTTCGGCCGACCGAGGAAGGCGACCTTGACGGTGTTCTCCGGCAGGTCGACAGCCGCATCTGCCGCCGTCCTGTCGGCAAGGATTCCGACCAGGCCTTCCATCAGGGTTTTGAACCCGTAGGTGTGTTCTGCCGAGAGCGACCACAGCCGGTCGACCCCCAGTTCGTAAAACGGTGCGAGCTGTTCCTGTTCCTGCTCAGGCCCGTCGATCTTGTTGACCACATAGAGAATCGGCTTTTCGGTGCGCCGGAGGATCTCGGCCACCTCGTGATCGGCCGGATTCAGACCGGCACGGCCATCCATCAGGAAGACGATGATGTCAGCCTCGTCGATGGCCGCCATGGCCTGCTCCCGGATATGGGAAACCAGCAGGTCTTCCGGGTTGTCGTCGATGCCGCCGGTATCGACCAGGATGAAGGGTTGCTCCTCCCAGACCACCCGGTCGTAATGCCGGTCCCGGGTAACACCGGGGGTCGGGTCGACGAGGGCCTTGCGTGAGCGGGTGATGCGGTTGAACAGCGTTGATTTGCCGACGTTTGGTCGGCCGACGAGGGCGACGATGGGGCACGATGATGTGGGCATGGTTCTATCCTTTAGTGGAGATGCAGGCTGTATGTACCCGATAGGGACAGATTGTGCACGGATTTCAGCGCTGGATGACTCTGCTGGGCGATCAGCAAACCGGCATTCACTCGCCTGGAACAGGCAGGTTCTCCTTCAGGGCCGTGCACGCCGACGGTCGCTCACCGCAGAGCTTGGCCAGATGTTTCTTCGCCTCGGGATGTCCCTGTTCCGCCGCCTTGCCATACCAGTAGACCGCCTTGCGGTAATTCCTCTTCACCCCTCCCTTGCCTCGGGCATACGTTCCCGCCAGATGGTACTGGGCCTCGACGCTGCCGTGGTCTGCGGCAGCGATCAGGTGCATTCTCGCCTTCACTTTGTCCTGTTCGACGCCCAGCCCGGCATAGTAACAGCAGGCCAGCTGGTACTCGGCCTCGGCATGATCCTGCTCCGCTGCCTTGGCGAAATACTCGGCGGCCTTGCGGTGGTCCTGCCTGACCATTTTTCCCTCCTGGTAGACGCGCCCGAGAAGGTACTGGGACTGGGCGTCCCCACTGGCAGCCCGTTTTTCAACCTGGGCCAGGCTGGCGGCGGACAACAGCCCGGAAGGGCAGAACAGCAGAAGCATCGCGGATATGACGGCAAGCACGGGTATCGGCATCGTTTTCACCCTCCCTCTTTAACGCCACCGGCGGCGCCCCCTTGCAGGGAAATGCGGATATCCCGGATGTCGTCCACCAGCGCCAACGCCTGTTCCGCCATGGTCCGGAGACGTCCCATCGCCGCAAACAGCGGCTCCTGCAAACGCGCATGGAACTGGTGGACCGCCGGACGGATATAGCAGGTAAAAAACGTCTTGCCGCGCACCTGCGACAGAAAGGCAAAAGCGCCGATGATCTGCAGGTTGCGCTGCAGGGCCAGCAATGCATAGTGGCGGCGGAAGACATCGACGTCAGTCTTCAGCCTGTTTCCCATGATATCGGTATAGTAACGGAACAACTGGCTGCAGCACTCCTCCGGCAGGGCTGCATAGGGATCGATCAGCAAGGATGCGAGATCATAGGCGAGGGGGCCCCATCGGCCGCCCTGGTAATCGATGATCCGGACCAGACCGTCCTTGATCATGATATTGCGGCACTGGAAATCACGGTGGAGAAAGAAATCGCACGGCGCCGCGGCGGCCAGCTCGGCGATGGCGGCAAACTCGC
Source organism: Desulfobulbaceae bacterium (assembly GCA_008933635.1). Classification (GTDB taxonomy): domain Bacteria; phylum Desulfobacterota; class Desulfobulbia; order Desulfobulbales; family Desulfocapsaceae; genus Desulfoprunum. The sequence goes on from WBUQ01000092.1 coordinate 10,645, forward strand.
CTTCCACTCCGGCAGGAATTTCCATGCCAAGCAGGTCTCGCCAGAAAGAGCGCAGGAAATATCCGGATTCCCGCTCCACCATCAGCCGCCGGTCGTAGCGGGGAGTGTCCCAGCACCACCGCTCATCGAAACCGGCAGCCCCCTCGATCTGCATGACGGCCAGCTGATCGATGACCTGCCGGTAGACCGCCAGCAGGCTCCCGCGGTCGCGGGCATCGCTGAAGTCGGTAGCCAGCACCAGGTCATGCAGCCGGGTATCGCCGAGATCCTCGAACAGGATTAAGCCGCTTTCTTCTTCCCGCGCCAGGAGGTCCGGCACCGGAACCCCCCGGCCCTGCAGATGGCGGCCGATCTGCCAGGCGGCGGCAGCTTCGGCCATCTCCCTGGCCGAGGCGGAGGCCGGCATCACGGCCAGGCACAGCGGGACGGCGTTCTTCACGATCCGGACAAACCGTCGCGTCGATCCGTCTGCCGCAAGCGGCGTGACCGACAGCAACTCCAGCTCTCCCTCGGCGACCAGCCGATGACGCAGCAGAACAGGGATCAGTGTTGCCAGCAGCGTGTCTTCCATTTCCCGTTAAACTCCCTATCGGCCGGGCTCAGGCCGAAAGCAGGACATCGGACAGTCGGCTGCCGCCTGCTATCCGTACGCCGTCCCAGGCGACAACCCTTGTCAGCCGGATATTCCTGCCAATCTCGACGTCACCGAGGCAGCACCAGTCCTCACAGTGCAGGTCGGTCGGCACCGCCGATCCCCGTTCCAGGAGAAACGGCGCACCCGCCAGTTCTCCCATCTCGGGCCAGCGCGGCACGGCACCGGTCAGCAGACCGCCATGCAGGCCGAGATAATCCTCAGGGGTCCCCATGTCGGTCCAGTACCCTTCCACCTCGACAGCGGCAATGTCAACCCCGGCAGCCAGCAGTTGCCGGTAGCGGTCAAGGATACAGGAGTAGCGGCGCGGGGCGATGCCTTCGAGAATCTCAGGGTTGAGCACGTGGATGCCGGTGAAGGCCTTGCAGTTCCTTTCGGTCCTGCCGGCGAAATCTCTGACCCTCCCATCCTCCACCCGGACATTGCTGAAGCGGGGATAGTCATGCATCGCCAGCGACACCGGCCTGCCCGCGGCGGCATGCCGTTCGTAAAGCTGCCGGAGATCGAAGCTGTGGTAGATGTCGCCGTTGGAGACCAGCAGCGGCTCGTCCCGCAGCAGCGGCAGCGCACCGCGCAATCCCCCGCCGGTCCCGAGGATGGTCTCCTCCGGCAGCACCGTGACCCCGGCTATGCCGGCCAGCAGATCGCTGACCTGCTGGCCGAGATGGTGGCAGTTGACAATGATATGATCGCAACCGATCCGCTGCAGATGCCTGATGGTCAGCAGCAGCAGCGGCTGGTTGACGATCGGGAAGAGAGGTTTTGGCCGCAGCAGGGTATGGGGCAGCAGACGGGTGCCGAATCCGGCGGCCAGGATCATCGCCTGCATGGCTTCAGCAGCGGAGGGTGCCGTCGTCCCCTTCGACGATGCCGACAACGGCGATGCCGGCTGAATCTGCCTCGCGGACCATCGCCTCACGGTCGAATAGCAGGGACTGGCCGGCCTCCACCGCCAGCACTGCGCCCCTGACACTGCGCAGGGTGGAGATCGTGGTCACGCCGGTTGCGGGCAGGTCGAAACGGAAATCCTGACCCGGTTTGCGCACCTTGACCACCACCGCCTGTTCGCGGGCCAGCTCTCCGCCTCGCCTGATGGTCGCGTCCGTCCCCTCGATCGCCTCCACCGCCAGCACCGTCTGGTTGCGGACGACGACACACTGGCCGATATCGAGGGCCCCGATGGCACGGGCATTGCGCCAGCCGAATTCGATGTCCGCCCACTGCTCCCGGGTCGGCTTGCGGCGGGTCAGCACCCCCAAGGGAAAGAGCAGATGCTGCAGGTACAGCGTCGACTCGCGGATGGCAATCCCCTCCTTTTCGAGCGCACCGGCCACAGCCCTGAGGATGGCGTCATCCTGCTTGCGGTCGATGCTGTTCCACAGGGTCAGGGCCTTCAGGTCAGGCATGATATCCCGGAAGATCCTGGTCTTGGTGATCGGCCCGAGAAAAACCGCCTCACTGACCCGGTTGGTCCGGAAAAAAGAGATCACCTTGCCGAGCTGACCGAGCTTGACCCAGCAGAACCGGTCGGCGGCATCGGCCACCTCGGGGATGGTCTCCCCTTTGTGCGCCACCACGAAGATCGTCCGCCCGGCCTTGCGGGCCGCCTCGATGAAAAGCAGCGGGAACTGGCCGCTGCCGGCGATGATGCCGATATTGCCGCTGTCGCCCACCATCGGCGTCAGTCTTCCGTGCGCTTGACCACCCCGCGCTTCGATTCCTCGAAGAAGCGGACCAGGTACTGGACCTCGGGACAGTCGGGGTACTCGCTGCGGGCCTGCTCGAGGGCTTCCTTCATCAGCAGCTCGGGTGTCCTGAAGATGATGCGGAAGGCGTTCTCGAGATTGGCGATGGTCTCCCGATCATAGCCGTTGCGCCGCAGCCCGATTTTGTTGATGCCGGATATGCGGGTGCGGTTGCGGGTGCCGGCCAGGATCACGTAAGGCGGCACATCGAGGCTGATTCCCGAGACCCCGCCTATATAGCTGAACTTGCCGATCCGGCAGAACTGGTGAACAGCGACCAGGCCGCCGATCGAGGCATGGTCCTGTACCTCGACATGGCCGGCCAGGGTTGCGACGTTGGCCAGGATCACGCGGTTGCCGATCAGGCAGTCATGGGCCACATGGGTATAGGCCATCAGCAGGTTGCTGTCGCCGATGACGGTTTTGCCGCCGCCGTCGACCGTTCCCCGGTGGATGGAGGCATACTCGCGGATGAGGTTGTCGTCGCCGATGATCAGTTCGGTCGGCTCACCCTTGTATTTGAGATCCTGGGGAGGGCCGCCGACGGTGGCGAAGGAACTGATCTGGTTGCGCCGGCCGATAGTGGTCGGCCCGCTGACGACGGCATGGGCCTCGATCCGGCTTTCGGCGCCGATGCGGACGTCAGCACCGATGACCGCGTAGGGGCCGACGATGACCGATCCGTCGAGTTCGGCTTTCGGGTCAATGACTGCTGTTGGGTGGATGGACATATTCTCTCTAATCTTCAGGGAAGGTGGGGTTCAGTCTGCGGGCAAGGAGGGTCTGCATACTTGTTTCTCTCGAACAGCGCAAGGACTATTTTTACCGATGTACTGCCAGATACCGGTGCTCCGGGCTCAGGAAAAGGAGGCCATCAGTTCCGCTTCTGCCGCCAGCTGGTCGTCGACGAAGGCCTGCCCATGCATCACCATGATCGACCGCTTGTGTTTGAGCAGCACCAGTTTCATCACCAGCTGATCTCCTGGCCCCACCGGCCGGCGAAAACGCGCCTTGTCGATGCCGGCGAAGTAAATCAGCTTCTCGCCGATCGATTCAGGATAGGTGTGGTAGGCGAGGACACCGCCGACCTGGGCCATCCCCTCCAGGATCAATACCCCGGGGAAGACCGGCCGACTGGGGAAGTGACCCTGAAAAAACGGTTCATTGATGGTCACATTCTTGTATCCGGTGATTTCCCTGCCCGGCTCGATCAGCACGATCCTGTCCACCAGCAGGAAGGGATACCGATGGGGAATGAGCCTCATGATCTCCATAATATCGATGTCCTGCGGAACTATCTTCTCCGTCATGTTCCTTCTCCTTGGCTATTCCTCGTCGATCTTGCCCTGCAGCAGGGCGAGATCCTTCTTTAATCGTTTGATGTCCGATAACATTTCAGGCAGCTTGACAAAGATCGAAGCCGACTTGGTCCAGTTCCTGATCGGGATGGCGGGATACCCGCCGATCATCGCCCCTTTCGGCTGGTCGTCATGCACGCCACTGCCGGCTGCGACCATGACCCTGTCGTCGAGATGGATGTGTCCCTTCGCCCCGGCCTTGCCCCCCATGACCACGTTGCGGCCCAGGATGGTCGAACCGGCCAGGCCGACCTGGGCGACCAGAATGGAATTCTCGCCAATCACGCAGTTGTGGCCGATCTGCACCAGATTGTCGATCTTGGCTCCGCTCTTGACCCAGGTGACGCCATAGGCAGCCCGGTCGATGGTGGTGTTGGCCCCTATATCGACTTCGTCGTCGATGCGGACGATGCCGACCTGCGGCCGTTTGACATGACAGCCTCGCTCGTCGGTGGCAAAACCGAAACCATCCGAACCTATGACCGCTCCCTGGTGGATGATCACCCTTTTGCCGATCAGCGATCCATAGGCGATGACGGCGTTGGCCTTGATGACCGTATCCTCGCCGATCTCGACATCGTCGCCGATCGCCACCCCGGCCTCGATGCTGACCCTGGCGCCGATAGTCACCCGGTCGCCGATAACCACCAGCGGTCCGATACTGACTTCGTGATTGATCCGGCAGTCGCTGCCGACATGGGCCCGGGGATGGATTCCCTTGGCCTCGAACGGCGTCGCCAGAAAGGCGTTGTGGATGATGGCCCCGGCCAGATTCGGATCCTTGACCCGGATCAGGGTCAGGTTCGGCATCTCCTCGATATCGAGCGGCACCAGGAAGGCCGAGGCCTTGCTGGCCCTGAGCTCCTCGATCCTGGACTTTCTGACGAGGAAGGAAAGTTCACCCGGGCCGGCTGCTTCGAGGGGGGCGAAGCCCCTGACGGTCATGCCGGCATCGCCGGAGACGGTCCCTCCGACCATCCCTGCCAGTTCTGCGATGTTCATCTCTTTGCTGTTCATATTCTCACCTGTCTCAAGTCTTCCGCGGTGCATGCGGCTGTGCTGTCAGTCATACAGAAAATACCGCTCCCGCAGCAGGTCGAAAGCGGCAAGCTCCTGCTGCCAGCCTGCCTCGACCGCCATGACCGGCACCCCGGCCTCCAGCTGCCGGCGAATGCCGGCGTCACCCAGGATCAGGTCCAGCGGCAGCCGTTCGAATTCGTACTCGTATGGCGGCTGCTTGTACTGGAAATCCTGGGGGTACAGCTCCAGGGTCGCCTGCAGCAGGGCGAGGCTGGTCCGATAGGGCCGGAAAACTGCACTGTCCGTTACATGCAGCTGGAAACCGGCACAGGTCTGCTGCGCCCACTTGCCCGAGGTCGGCTCAAAGAGCAGCGGCCGCAGAACGCAGCCAGGCAGCGGAGTCCTCTGGAGCACCCCGAGGATGTCACGGCAGTTCCAGTACGGGGCACCCACCAGTTCGAAGGGCAGCGTCGTCCCCCTGCCCTCGGAGACATTGGTGCCCTCCCAGATCACCTGACCGGGATAGACCAGGGCCGTTTCCGGCGTCGGCATGTTCGGCGAGGGAAAAACCCAGGGGAGACCGGTGTCGCGAAACAGCATCGTCCGCTGCCAGCCCTGCATCGGCACGATCTCGAGATCGCAGCCGATCCCCGCCTCTCCGTTGACGAACAGCGCCAGTTCGCCGAAGGTCAGGCTATGACGCATCGGCAGCGGGTACAGGCCGACAAAGGATGCGTACTCCGGGCGCAGCATATTGCCCTCGATGGCAGTGCCGCCGACCGGGTTGGGCCGGTCGAGGACTATCACCTTTTTTCCCAGCCGGGCGGCTTCCTCCAGGCAGTAGCCCATGGTGTAGAGGAAGGTGTAGACCCTGGTGCCGACATCGAC
>WBUQ01000093.1 GCA_008933635.1 Desulfobulbaceae bacterium
CCCCTGTGTCTCTTCCCGACAGACCATCTGCCGCCCTCCCCCGTCGGCCCAGAACATTCCCGGAAGGGGGCGGACAACCGCATTGGGGGGCGGCACCGCCAGTCCCAGCACATTCCCGCCATCGAGGCCGAGCAGCGCGAGCACCATCGCCGGCAGCCGGTACATCGGCAGATCCCCCGTCGCCACCGGTCCCCGCCGACCATCGATGATCACCAGCGGCGTGGCGGTCAGAGTGTGGACCATAGTGTCGGTCATCGTCGCGCGATTGCCGGTCAGCAGGTGCGAGCGGAGGAATCCGTAGAACCCCGGCCCGAGGAAAGGCAGATGATCGCCGAAGAGGATGATCAGGCTGTCCGGGTCGTCGCGGCGCAGGGTCTCGAGGAAATCCATCAGCTCGCGAGACTTGTAATACATCAGATTGACGTAGGCGTTCAGCAGGGCGTTCTTGTCGGTAGTGGTGATGACCCGGGGCCGGTCGGCATTGAGGGGATAGTCGACATGGCCGAAATAGGTCAGCAGGTAGTTGAAGACCGGTTGCCGTGCCTCGCCGGACGCCGCGATCTTGGCCATCGTCTGGCGGTAGAGCGAGGCATCGCTGAGGAATTCGCCGTTGAGGTCGTCAAGGACGAAATCGCGGTCCGACCAGTAGGTGGTGAAACCGATCCGCCGGTAGGCATTGACCCGGTTCCAGAACCCGGCCACATTCGGGTGCGAGGCGATGCTGCGGTAGCCGGCCCCTGCCAGGACCTTCGGCAGGCAGGCCGCATCGTTCTTCAGGCCGGTCTCGAAGAAGACGTGGTCCTCGGTCACCGGAAAGCCGCAGAGGGCTTCGAACTCGGCGTTGGCGGTGAAACCGCCGAAGACCGGGGAAAGGACATGGGAATTTCCCGCCTGCCGCCACAGCTCCCGGAAACGGGGATCGAGCGGGTCGGCCGACAGGCCCGAGCCGCTGAGCAGCGCCGCATCCCAGAAGGATTCGAGGACAAGCATGTGGACGTTGCGGGGCCCGGCCTGTCCCGCCGGCGGGGTCGCGGCCGCCTTTTCCCCGCCGGTCTCCTCCAGGATCGCCAGAGCCGCGCCTACTTCCGCAGCCGATGGCAGGCTGCCGCTCCGGGCCCGGTAGCGCAGCCCTTCCTGCACCAGGTGGATGAAGACCCCGCGATTCTCGAAATTGCCGCGTTGGTCCCAGACACTGTTCCTGAACATTTTATCCATGACAGCCGCCGCAGGTCCGGCCTGCTGCACCAGCACCCAGATGCAGAGCCCGCAGGCCGCCAGCAGCAGCCAGGTCTGACGCCGTCGCCAGCCTATCATCAGCAGCAGCAGGGAAAACGGCACGGCGACGATGGCCACCGCCCCCGCCAGCTGCCAGCCGGTGAGCAGCAGGAACAGGTTGCCCAGGGTGAGGAGATCGTCAGGCATCACCGGCGTCCCGAAAAACTGGATCTTGCCGGCGTTGCAGAGATTGAGGGCGGCGGTGAAGGCGGCTATCGCCGGCAGGGCGAGGCGCAATCGTCCCGACAGGCCGAGGCAGACAGCGGCAAAGAGCAGGTGCGCGGCCAGGTCCCTCGGGATGGCCGCCGGCGCCGGCGACACGTGGAAGAAGAAATGGCTGATCCCCTGGACCAGGGCATACCAGCAGACGACAAAGGCGAAAAGGATGGTCCACCGACCGGCGGGAGAGAACTGGGAATCGTCGTGCTTCATTCTGTGTGCGGATGCAGCCGCAGGGCTGCGGGTGGTTGTGTTCGTTGCGGTTTCCGGCGCGTTCGCGCAGGCGGGAGCCCGCGACAATCGGGCTCCGGAGATGGCATCCGTGCGCAGGCGCGGGCAGATCAGTACCGACCGGCAAACCGCCTTTGTACCCCGGCCGCGGGCAGAAGAAAACCTTTTTCTTGCCGATCATTCATCGCTGCCCCCGCAATCCCCCCAGAGCGGTGCCTTGCCGAAGCGCCTGAGCCACCACTGCTCGGCGCTCAGATTCCGCTCCACCGATTCCCGGGAGAACGAGTATTCATATTCGCTGCAGTAGCCGGCCAGCAGCCGGTAGGCGGCGATGATCTGCCTGGTCTTTTCCGCGTGCTCGCCGCTGTCGCCCTCCCGGCACCGGTCCGGATGCCACTGCGCCAGCAGCCGGCGATAGTGCGATTTGATCGTCTGCATCGTCGCGCGCTCCGGCAGTTCGAGAACCTGCCGGGCCGCTGTGATGTCATCATAATTGTCCATCACCCCCCTCCCCATGATCACCATACTGTAGCTACCGGACGACCATTTGTCGACCGGTTGCGAGAAATCATCGATGAAGGCCTGCTTCGACATCAGCACGATCGTTCATCCTCTCTGTCCTTTTCCCCAAGCCCTCAGCTTCAAAATGACAACTCGGCTCAATTCCGTCATTATCGACAGGATCAGCATCGCATCATGTTTCCGTTGTCGTAAGCTGCATACGGTGTTAGGATTCGTGTCGCTAGCCGCCAGTTCTACCTCGGCAACACAACCAACCGAACCAGCGAACAACCATTGCCCAGGGAGGAGCGATGTCCGATGGCTTGCGGTATGAACGGTATGTGTGGGTTCACGGGCATATAAAAGCATGCAGATTTCCCAACTCCCGCCACCTCTGCGATGAGTTCGAGGTTTCCGACCGGACCGCCCGCCGCGACATCGAGTTCATGCGGCTCAACCTTCGCGCCCCTCTCGCCTACGATTACTGCCGCAAAGGCTATTTCTACACCGACGCGGCATACGAACTGCCGCCCCACTGGATCAGCGAGACCAACGTGCTGTCACTGGCGCTGGCCGTCCGCCTGGCCTCGACCATCCCCGAGCCCTCGCTGAAGGAGGACCTCTGCCGACTGATCGACCGGGTGACCGGACTCGGAGGCAGGACCGGCCGGTCCTGCCTGCAGCGCCTGCCGGAAAAGATCTCGGTCAAGAATATCGAATACGCCCGGGTCGATACCGCCGTCTTCCGCCGGACAGTCGAGGCATTGTTCGACGAACGCACCGTCTCCATCACCTACCAATCCCCTCACAGCGATGCGGTCTCGACCAGGATCATCCGCCCTCTGCATCTGATGCACTACATGGGAAGCTGGTACCTGCTGGCCTGGTGCGGCATCCGCCAGGCGCTTCGGGATTTCGCCCTGGCCCGCATCAGGACGATCAGCCCCGTCAACCAACCAATCGCCCTCCCCGTCAATCTGCCAGATATCAGGAACTACACCCGCCGCCACTTCGGCATCATGCAGGGAGATCGGACAACCAGGGTGATCCTGCGCTTTTCCCCGAAGATATCCTCGCTGGTGGCCGAGCAGATCTGGCACCCCGAGCAGATTCTCTCCGGCGAGACCGATGGTTCCCTGCTGCTGCAGTTCCCGGTCGCCGACTTCCGCGAACTGACGCGGGTCATCCTCAGCCATGGCGCCGAGGTGGAGATCGTCGAGCAGCTTGATTTGAAGATGGCCGTCCGGGAAGAAATTCGGCGGATGATGAAAAATTATGACTGGTAGGACGCTATCTGACCGGGTGAGGGTGGTAGAATGGCAAGAGCAGAGTTGAACTGATCATATTCAAGTCGGAAAAATTTAAAACACAAATGAATGATAATGGTCCTCGAAAAAAACGAGGACTCTCTACATTAACCTTACTCCAAATTACTGATTCATAAACTGCTAATGAGCTATTTTTGGGCAAAGACCACTCCAACAGGAAAACCAGGCATTTCAGTTTATGACCACATGGTCAATGTCGGTTGTGTTGCAAAATGTATCGCAGAGACAGTTCCAGGGCTTTTGCAACGGTTCAATCTGTCGACTAATGTGGTCGGTTCTCTTGCCGCACTCCACGATCTCGGCAAGATTTCTCCCGGTTTTCAGAGAAAATGCGAGGCGTGGCTGGAAAATAACAATCTGCTTATCATCGCTCGCAACGGCTGCTGGGACACCGGAACAGAACCGGATCATGGCAAAGCCTCGCATGCTGCTATCCAGGATTTTCTGGTGCAGCAAGGTAGTGCGCGAAGTATCGCCAAATATGTGGCCGCCGCTCTTGGTGCTCATCACGGGCGACTGAAATATCTCCCGAATGATCGTGGAATTAGACCGGACAAGTTGATCATCGACACCCATAGCGGTATCGATTGGAACGCCGAACGCCTGCAAAACGCGCAACGGATTTGGGAATACTTTCAATCAGAGATTTGCATCGATGCCTTATCTGGTGAATCACCAGCCATCTGGTGGCTTGCCGGTCTTACTTCAGTTGCAGATTGGATCGGCTCCGATGAAAGGTTTTTCTCTCCTGAACTCGGAACAGAGAATGAAGACGTTGCCACAATTGCACGTCATGCACTTGATACCATAGGTCTAACAACGCCAGTTCTTAAAACGGGCTTATCGTTCAAAGAGATATTCGGCTTTCCGCCAAACGATATGCAGACGAGAACACAGGCGACGATAATCGGCCCAGGAGTCTATGTCATCGAAGCACCGATGGGGATGGGCAAGACCGAGGCGGCGCTTGGCGCCGCCTATCAATTGATGGCTGCCGGTAAAGCACGCGGCATCTACTTTGCCCTGCCGACCCAGGCAACCAGCAACCGCATACACCTGCGTATGAATACGTTCCTTGAACGCATTTTATCTGACTCAGGCTGGAGTCGGCTTATACATGGCAATTCTTGGTTGATGCAGGAAGGACAGGATTTTAGACCAGCATCAAATGGCAGACAGGAAAGGCCGACTGAAGATGCGCGGAACGGCAGAGACTGGTTTGCTTCGGCCAAGCGAGCACTTCTTTCCGCCTTCGGTGTAGGAACCGTAGATCAGGCTTTGCTCGGCGCAGTTGCCGCCAAGCATTTCTTTGTCCGTCATTTCGCCCTTGCCGGAAAGGTAGTGATTCTCGATGAGGTTCATTCTTACGACATTTACACCGGCACCCTCATAGACAAACTCATTTCTACCCTTGAAGGGCTCGGTTGTACGGTAATTATCCTTTCAGCGACACTTACAGGCAAGCGGCGAGGGCAGATTGTTTCAACTCACGCAAACGAGATTGGAGAAGTTCAACCGTACCCGCTCATTTCAGGCCGAACTGAAGGAACGACTATCAATCCTGTTGCGGCAACACCGCCAACCTCGCGCAAAATAGAGGTGATTTTTAAAGATACTGAGAGTGCCATTGAAGAGGCAATTATGGTCGCCCGTAAAGGTGGAGCCGTGCTCTGGATCTGCAACACTGTCGGCGCGGCCCAAAAGCAGTTTCAACAGCTTAAGGAGCTGATTACCGGCGAATTTCCCCTTGGTTTGTTGCATTCGAGATTTCCCTATTGGCGGCGGGAAGCTCTTGAAAAAGAATGGATGGAGCGTTTCGGCAAAGACGGCGAAACCAGATGCGGTTCCATCCTCGTATCCACCCAGGTTGTGGAACAGAGCGTTGATCTCGATGCTGATCTTCTGATTACCGAGCTGGCGCCTACCGATATGCTGCTGCAGCGACTCGGGCGGCTCTGGCGGCATGAGCGGGGGAAAAGACCGGTGGATGCGCCGCGTATCTGCATCATCGAGGAAGAGAAACCCCTTGAAGAACTACGCCAGATGTCTCCAAAAGCGATTATCAATGCATTAGGAGGCAAGGCGAGGGTTTACGCACCATTTGTCCTGCTTCGCTCTCTTGAAGTTTGGCAGGCGCAGACGGAAGGGGTGACGATACCGTCCCAGATACGACAGTTGATCGAACTGACTTACGAGGATCGCGAAGAGGAACCGGTTGCTTGGTCCCAGCTATACAACGAGTGGTACGGCACGGATTCGGCGAAAAGAATAAAAGCCCAGATGAGTAGCAACATCTGGCAACCACCTCTTGATGATCAGGAAGGTGCCCAGACCCGTCTGAATGAGCTTCAGACAGTGTCGATGGTGCTTTGTCGCAACATGACCAAACAGGATGCGCACTTTATTGATGCTACACAGGCTAAACTTGACGGCGAAGAATTCCGGTTTGCCACGGCCAAAGCTGTTCACAGAAACCTGGTAAAGGTTCCATTGCATCATTTCGAGCGGGTGGAGCCATGTCTGGAGCTTGTCGATTACATTTACGAGACTCAATGCATCGGTATTGTCGGAAATGATGGGCGCGTTTCGGTCAAGGGCGTGAAGGAAGGAATCAGGCTGTTCTATTCGGATGAGATGGGGCTTCTTGTCGAGAAGACTTAAGGAAAGGAGGGGGTATGAATGTTGCCTTTGACCTGTGGATACCTGTTGTAAATTCCTCGGGCAGACGAGAACTGGCAAGTTTGTGTAGTGTGCTTGCCGAAGGGGAGAAATTCGCCGATCTGGCGGTGCGCCCGCACGAGCGGGTCGCCTTGATGCGGCTGTTTCTCTGTGTAGCCCATGCCGCGCTGGATGGGCCGAAGAACTATGATGAATGGTGCGAGGTGCCGACGCGTTTGCCGGAAGCGGCGCGAATGTACCTGTCGGAGTGGAAGGATTCGTTTGAGTTGTTCCATCCGACAAAGCCGTGGTTGCAGGTGGTGAATTTAAAACCTGCCAAGGAGAATGATGAAAAGTCATTTACTCCTCTAGCAAAGCTCGATTTTTCATTGGCAAGTGGTTCAAATTCAACTCTTTTTGACCACGAGGGGGCTAACAACCCTGAAAGAACCTTTGATCTGACTCAGTTGATACTTGGGCTGATCTCAATACAGAACTTCTCAACTTGCGGATTGTTGTCGAGACCGTTGTGGAATGGAGCTGCAACTCCTGACTCCGCGAAGGATGCGCCTTGCATAACATCTTCGATGTATCACGTATTTCTCGTAGGAAAGAATGTCGCTGAAACAATTTCCATAAACCTCTGTGACTTTGAAGAATTATCATTTCTGATGAACGGATTGCCAAACGAAGATTGGTTTGGGCGACCGGTGTGGGAACAGATGCCAGAGAGCGCCTTGGATGCTATGTCTGCGGGAACATTCCTTGGAAGATTGGCACCCATCTCGAGAGCGATCCGTTTTTTTGAGGGTAGTTCCAAAATGTTGTACGGCGAGGCGTTGCGATATGCCACATATCCCGATTTTCCACGGGAATTCAATACATCAGTCACAGTTAAGAAAATGAAGAATAAACAGGAAAGGTTTTTGGTGGGGGCAAGGTTGAATGTCCGACCATGGCGGCAATTGGACGCGATCTTACAGTACAACCTTTCAGGGGAATCCATTTCACATGCTCTAAACTTGAATCATCTGGAAGGAGAGGCCATCGACATATGGGTTGGGGCATTAGTCAGAAATCCCGGCAAACAAGATATTCTGGACTCTGTCGAGTCGAGGTTTCACATATCAAAACAGTTCCGCACGGAAGCCGGGTGCGCGACTTATGCCACTGAGGTACAAACGGCACAAAGAGTATCGAACCTATTGGATACAGCGATTTATCTTTATCGGACTGACCTAGACCCAAGCGATGGTAAAGGACTTGGTTCGACTGCCGCGATCCATTATTGGACAACAGTTGAAAATAATCTCCAACTTCTCATGAATCATATCGAAGCCATTGGAACCGAAGCACTTATTCCAACAAGACAAATGTGGAGGAGCAAACTCTATTCTGCCGCTCGCGAAGCTTATAGTATCGCCTGCGGACAGGAAACTCCACGTCAAATGAAAGCCTTTGTCAAAGGATGGGAGAAACTTACGAAAGATAAACTTGAATCGGAGAACAATCACAATGAAACCAGGGAGGAGAATCCATGAGCAGCCTTCTCGAACGACTCCGCAAGAATAAGGATGACCGGGGAATGATGGCCAATCTCCGTTGCATACTTGTGGAGAACAAGAAACACCGTGCATGGCCGGTGCTGAATCGCCTTGGAGTGCCGATCACAGAGGATGTCCCGGCAATTGTTGCCGGTCTCTTTGCCACTCATCCGGAAGGTGATTCGGAGTCAGTCAAAAATTTTGGCGATACCTGCAAACTGATTGAACTAGCGCGAGATAAAGAATCAGCGGAGTTCAACGGCAATTCAGATAACTCCAAGAAAAAGAATTTAACCCCGACCGAACGGCGATTTCAGCATCTGCTTGCGGCAGACAAGAGTGAAATCCCGGAGCGAGTCATGAGAATGGTCCTGATGGCAAAATCGCAGGGTGTGTCGGTCAATTATGAAAGATTGTTGTATGACCTGAAATACTGGGGTGAGCGCACCAAAACCGAATGGGCCTCTTCATTCTGGACTCCTGGGACCGAGCCCGTTGATGGGGAGGCCGCATGAACTGGCTTGCACGGTTGGATGTGGATGCGGGAACTGCTCGCGCTGAGGGTATTTTTGACAGTTACGCTTGGCACAAAAAACTCTGGGAATGTTTTCCGAATGTCCCTGATGCACAGCGGGATTTTCTGACAAGAATCGATCCGCTGGAGGTAGCATTCAGGTTGTGGGTATTGTCTGAGATGAAACCGGTTTGTCCTCGGTGGTGCCCGACTGACTGCTTTTCTCTCAAGCAGATTGCCGAATCGTTCCTGTCTCACCAATTTTATGCCTTCGACGTGCGGGTGAATCCGGTGAAAGCGCTTGTACAGCGAGACGAAAATGGTCAACCGCTGCTAGGGGAAAACGGGAAGCGGAAACGTGGGAAGCGTGTGCCATTGGTAAAGCCGGACGAATTGCAGGCGTGGCTTGTTAGAAAGGGAGAGATCCGGTGTCGGGATAATGAGACCGGTCAGGATGTGCCTGGAGGATTCCGCATTATGGAAGACAGGCCACTTGAAATCAGCCCGATGATGGAAAGCCATTTCCGAAAAAAAGGACAAAGTGCATATCATGGCGGTGTCCAGTTTCGCGGAACCTTGGAAGTTACTGACAGAGCAAGATTTATAGAAACATATCATACAGGCATCGGCAGCGCCAAGGGATTCGGTTTTGGTTTGTTGTTGCTTGCTCCAATCAATCTGTAAATGATCAACATATACCAAAGGAGATGGGACCAATGAAGCATCTGGAGTTGCACATTATTCAATCAGTACCCGTTGCCTGCCTTAACCGTGACGATCTCAACTCCCCCAAAACAGCTGTATTTGGAGGCGTCCAGCGGGCGCGGGTGTCGAGCCAATCGTGGAAAAGGGCGATCCGGGAGATGGCAAAGGATATCACACCGGAGCAATTCAAGGGTGAGCGTACCCGCTTGATGTATGAGCCTCTGTTCAAGGCAATTGTTGCTGCCGGAATAGCTCCTCTTGAAGCAGACGAGGGGGCACGGAAGATTGTCGATGAACTGGTAAAGCTCGATGCAAAATCAAAGGACAAAGTAAAATCTACGACACTCTACTTTATGTCACCCTTGGAACTGGAAACCCTTGCCAAGGCTTACGCTGAAACGAAGGAGGCGAAAAAGGCGCTCAAGGCAGTTGACGCTAAATCGTTGAAGGATGCCGCAGACATTTCCATTTTCGGGCGCATGGTCGCCAACGATCATTCTCTGACCGTCGAAGCGGCCTCCATGTTTTCCCATGCCATTTCCACCCACAAAGTTGATAACGAAATTGATTTCTTTTCCGCTGTAGATGATTTGCAGCCAAAAGAAGAGTCGGGCGCGGGCATGACGAGTACCCTGGAGTTCAATTCCGCAACCTACTATCGCTTTGCCGCCCTCAACCTGGATATGCTTGCCGATACGGATCATCTCGGCTGCCTGAGCAGGGAAGAACGACAAAATGTAGTACGGACCTTTGTTGAAGCAACAATCAAGGCCATTCCCGGTGCCCGTAAGAACACCATGAACGGCAATACTCTTCCGGTTCATGTACTTAGCGTCGTCCGTGAAAAAGGACATCCGATTCAGCTTGTTAACGCATTTGAAACCCCTATTCGATCATCACAAGGATATACCGCAAAGTCGGTTGAACTGCTGAAATCGGAGTATGCCAAACTGAAGATTGCTTGGGGGATTGAGGCAGTTTTCGAAAAGGCTATACCTGATGTCGGCCTGAATACATTAATAGACGGGGTGGTGGAACATGTCATCTGAGAAATCCTATCTGGCCCTGCGCCTGGAAGGGCCGCTCCAATCCTGGGGGTTCGACAGCCAATACAACCACCGTAATACAGGTTTGATGCCCACAAAGAGCGCCATAGCCGGAATGTGCTGCGCCGCACTCGGCTTGCCGCGTGGAAGCGCCGGAGAACAGGAATTTCTGGCCTCATTTGCCAAAACAAACATGACCGCTATCGCCATCCCCAGAAATGGTGTGAAAAGGGAATTAGCGGTTAGACGGCTTCAGGATTATCACACGGTTGGTGGCGGTTATGATCCTGATAACCCTGTTGAACGAAGCAGTATTACTGTAGCTGCAGAAAACGGAAAGCCACGCGCTAAGAAAGGGCAGTCCCTTGCAGTCATTACCCATCGCCAGTATCTGACGGATGCTTCCTTTGGCGTTCTGCTTGAGGGGGAATCGTTATTGCTGAAACGAATCGCTGTGTCATTAGAAAATCCTGCTTGGGGTATCTGGCTGGGGCGAAAGACTTGTATCCCCACTGCGCCCGTCTTGGCGGGATTAGAGACGAATAGAGAAGATGCCTTAAGATTGATAATTGGTGATAAGCCGCTAAAATCTCTCGCTAGGCAAGAAGACGTACAGAAATTTGCCGATGGTCGAGACAGCCTTCCAGATATTTCGATATCTTTTGCTTCAAACCAAAGATCGTTTTCGCTGAGAAGAATAAAGACATTGCAAGCTGGGGAAAATTCATAAGCCTATTATTGTCGGTATTGCTGAGGTGGGTATGGAAACCAAGCTCATAGTATTCAAAAACAAACAGATCAGGCGCACCTTCCATAACAGCGAATGGTGGTTCGTCGTCGAAGATGTTGTTTTGGCTTTGATCGACTCAAAAGATCCAAAACAATACATCCAACGGATGAAGCGGCGCGATCCCGAATTGGCAAAAGGGTGGGTACAAATTGTACATACCCTTTCCATAGAAACGTCCGGGGGAGCGCAACGCATGCTTTGCGCCAACACCGAAGGCATCTTCCGCATCATCCAGTCCATCCCCTCCCCTAAAGCTGAGCCATTCAAACGCTGGCTTGCAAAAGTCGGCTATGAACGAGTCCAGGAGATTGAAGATCCTGAACTCGCCACCCAACGGACCCGCGAACTCTATCGGGCGAAAGGCTATTCCGAGGCCTGGATCGAAAAGCGGATGCGCGGCATCGCCGTCCGCGCCGAGTTGACCGAAGAATGGAAAACCCGTGGAGTCCGTGGCGAACCGGAATATGCCATCCTCACATCCGAAATCAGTAAGGCAGCCTTTGGCATGACTCCAGGCGAATACAAGCTGTTCAAAGGACTGCAAAGGGAGAACCTGCGGGATCACATGACCGATCTTGAGTTGATCTTTTCCATGCTCGGTGAGGCGGCAACAACCGAGATAGCGCGGAAACAGGACGCCCAGGGATTTCGGGAAAACCATACGGCCGCCCGAAAAGGTGGCCGGATAGCCGGTGAAGCCAGGGAAAAACTGGAAGGCGAGACGGGAACAAAAGTTATATCTCCTGAAAATTACCTGATCGAGCCTGAAAATCGCAAGCGGCTCAAATAACAACCTTAAAACAGGGGATGCCAATGGCCGACCCGATCCTGCCCCCTCTCAAACCCATTCCGATCAAAGATCGAACATCTATTATCTTTGTTGAATACGGGAGATTGGATGTCCTGGACGGTGCGTTTGTGGTCGTCGATAAAAACGGAATCCGTACCCATATTCCGGTAGGCAGTGTCTGCTGTCTGATGCTTGAGCCGGGAACACGGGTTTCTCATGCCGCTGTTGTGCTTGCCGCAAGGGTTGGCTGTCTGCTTTCGTGGATTGGTGAAGCTGGGGTTCGGCTCTATTCGGCAGGTCAACCAGGTGGTGCCCGAGCCGATCGCCTCCTGTATCAAGCGAAATTGGCACTCGACGATACAGCCCGGCTCAAGGTCGTCAGGAAAATGTATGAGCTCCGTTTCAAGGAAAAACCGCCAGACAAGCGCAGTGTTGAGCAGCTGCGCGGAATCGAGGGAGCCCGGGTCCGCAAGATGTATCAACTACTGGCCCAGCAATATCGCGTAAAATGGGACAATCGGAATTACGATCACGCAGATTGGGGAAGCGGAGATATCCCGAACCGCTGTCTGTCCGCCGCCACGCCCTGCCTCTATGGCATCTGCGAAGCGGCGGTTCTCGCAGCCGGTTATGCGCCTGCTGTCGGGTTCATTCATACCGGCAAACCGCAATCCTTTGTTTACGATATCGCCGACATCTTCAAGTTTGAAACGGTTGTTCCCGTCGCCTTCCAGGTTGCCAGCCGGAAAACGCATAATCCCGACCGGGACGTGCGTATTGCCTGCCGGGATGCGTTCAGACAATCGAAACTTTTGAAAAGAATAATACCGACGATCGAACAGATATTGGCTGCAGGTGAAATAGCGCCGCCTGAAAAACCGGTGGAGTCGGTTGAAATTGCCATACCAAATAAGGAGGCTCTCGGGGATGCTGGTCATCGTGGTTGAAAATGCGCCTCCACGGCTGAGAGGGCGGCTGGCCGTTTGGCTTCTTGAGGTCAGGGCCGGTGTATATGTCGGCAAGGCATCCAGACGTATCCGGGAAATGATCTGGAAACAGGTGACCCACGGTATTGAGAATGGCAACGCGGTTATCGCCTGGACAACCAACTCTGAAAGGGGATTCGATTTCGATACCATCGGGGAAAACAGACGAATCCCCATCGAACTGGATGGCGTGAAGTTGGTATCTTTTCTTCCAATTGAAGCTCCGCTAACAACATAGATATTCGCTCCTGTTTTTCGGTAGCCTTGACCGTTCTTTGAAAATTGAATATTTTCATATTGTTCCAGATGGCCCGTTCCCCGCACCCGCGGGGATGAACCGCTCAGAGACATTGTGCATGGATTTATCGGTGCCCGTTCCCCGCACCCGCGGGGATGAACCGGCATCGGAAAACGTTGTGTCAGCCGGCATCACCCGTTCCCCGCACCCGCGGGGATGAACCGGATGTCCCGCGAGCTGGATCGATACATGGAACCCGTTCCCCGCACCCGCGGGGATGAACCGATGCTTCTGGATTGTTTCCAATTCCTCAAGTTCCGTTCCCCGCACCCGCGGGGATGAACCGACCAGCTTCCAGGCGGTCATATAATGGAACCTCCGTTCCCCGCACCCGCGGGGATGAACCGCGCATCCTGTAATCCAGGTGCGGCAATAAAAGCCGTTCCCCGCACCCGCGGGGATGAACCGAATGCGAGGGGGCGACCCCAATATCATGCCCCCCGTTCCCCGCACCCGCGGGGATGAACCGAATGCCCTCGATGGCATCGGAGTAGGCCTGCCCCGTTCCCCGCACCCGCGGGGATGAACCGTTGATCTGAATCATATCGAAATGCTTACCGGCCCGTTCCCCGCACCCGCGGGGATGAACCGTCGAAGTTCAGCACTATCGAGAAAAAGACGTTCCGTTCCCCGCACCCGCGGGGATGAACCGCGATTCGACAATGTTGAGGGCTGCGATTTTCGCCGTTCCCCGCACCCGCGGGGATGAACCGACCCTTTCCCGAGAAGAGGCCCGGAGTACTGCCCGTTCCCCGCACCCGCGGGGATGAACCGAGCGGACGAGGTGCTGACCAAGGAGGAGGCCGCCGTTCCCCGCACCCGCGGGGATGAACCGTCGGGATCTGCGCCCCACCTTTTTTCTTGTATCCGTTCCCCGCACCCGCGGGGATGAACCGAAGCCGCCGACGCTCTCGCGGCGAAAATCCAGCCGTTCCCCGCACCCGCGGGGATGAACCGTAATTCGATCTGGCTTTTCTTCATCTGTGAGCCCGTTCCCCGCACCCGCGGGGATGAACCGCGGATTTTTGCAGTATTGGCAATGGGGATGCTCCGTTCCCCGCACCCGCGGGGATGAACCGTCTCTTGTATACTTATCATTTATTAATTTGTACCGTTCCCCGCACCCGCGGGGATGAACCGCGGGATATCAGATGACTTTGGGGGCGACACGTCCGTTCCCCGCACCCGCGGGGATGAACCGTCGTAGTCCACAACAACAGCAGCACTTGCGACCCGTTCCCCGCACCCGCGGGGATGAACCGCAAAAGTGTTGCGGAGATTGCGCCCCTATGATCCGTTCCCCGCACCCGCGGGGATGAACCAGTTGATGACGCTGTTCTGGTCAGAGAGCTTGCCCGTTCCCCGCACCCGCGGGGATGAACCGATCTCCAGGGGATTCCTCCGGCAGATCAAGAACCGTTCCCCGCACCCGCGGGGATGAACCGAAAAAAATCCATCATCAGCCCTGCAATAGTAGCCGTTCCCCGCACCCGCGGGGATGAACCGGGTGAAGAAATGGCATTGACAATCAGGCTAGACCGTTCCCCGCACCCGCGGGGATGAACCGAAATTACAGCAGTCTATGTTGAAAAAACTACCCCGTTCCCCGCACCCGCGGGGATGAACCGCAATTGTTTGCCTCGATACCTGCGGAGAAATTCCGTTCCCCGCACCCGCGGGGATGAACCGGAGTATGTTTCGTTTTTCTCCAATGCCAGAAACCGTTCCCCGCACCCGCGGGGATGAACCGTCAGTATTGGCCGACAGGTCCACCCGATTCAGCCGTTCCCCGCACCCGCGGGGATGAACCGTCGGTTCCTGTGCTGACGCAGGTCGTTAGTGACCGTTCCCCGCACCCGCGGGGATGAACCGTCAGCCCATTTAATCACACGGATAGTATCGTACCGTTCCCCGCACCCGCGGGGATGAACCGGTAGGTAGCGCGTTTAACGATATATATTGTCACCGTTCCCCGCACCCGCGGGGATGAACCGGTTGTCCATCCACTCGGCTTTGAACTTTGTCCCCGTTCCCCGCACCCGCGGGGATGAACCGGCTCACACCTGGGCACAAGACCTCGCGGGGGACCGTTCCCCGCACCCGCGGGGATGAACCGCCGATATATCCCTGAAATAGAAATCCTTTGAACCGTTCCCCGCACCCGCGGGGATGAACCGATCCCACGACCGTAGAATACTCCCCCGCACCTCCGTTCCCCGCACCCGCGGGGATGAACCGAAATGCAGACCATTCAGACTTGGTCATGTACTCCGTTCCCCGCACCCGCGGGGATGAACCGGTCATGATGGTCTTAGTACACGTCCGGGCAATCCGTTCCCCGCACCCGCGGGGATGAACCGGAGTATGTTGCTTTCTTCTCCAATGCTAGGAACCGTTCCCCGCACCCGCGGGGATGAACCGAGGCCTTCGGGGAAAAAAGATTGAAAAAAGGTCCGTTCCCCGCACCCGCGGGGATGAACCGATGTTGTTCAACTCTTATACCGCAGCGCAGACCCGTTCCCCGCACCCGCGGGGATGAACCGTTACATACTTAGTTGACCAGGACTATAACGCGCCGTTCCCCGCACCCGCGGGGATGAACCGCGAGAATGTCTTCAGCTTCGGCGCCTCATGCTCCGTTCCCCGCACCCGCGGGGATGAACCGGTGCTGGATCCGCCTTGGGCGCTGAAAGCATGCCGTTCCCCGCACCCGCGGGGATGAACCGACCAGCAGGAGCCCCCTGGCGGATCCGGTGGACCGTTCCCCGCACCCGCGGGGATGAACCGAACACGCCTAGCCCATCCGAAATTGCGTTCCACCGTTCCCCGCACCCGCGGGGATGAACCGCAAGATGGCCTTGCCGGCATTGTCTGCGGCGACCGTTCCCCGCACCCGCGGTGATGAACCGATCGAAAAGCGGTTCGTCATCGCAGAACCGGACCGTTCCCCGCACCCGCGGGGATGAACCGTTTCTACTTTCAGCGCCAACCGGGACAGTGAACCGTTCCCCGCACCCGCGGGGATGAACCGGCACTCCAGAGTGGGGAAGGAACCACCCTACCCCGTTCCCCGCACCCGCGGGGATGAACCGCCTCCTGGCTGCATCCGGGCTGGCGTTTGCCGCCGTTCCCCGCACCCGCGGGGATGAACCGACATCGCTGTCCTGGGAGGTGATGCCGAGGATCCGTTCCCCGCACCCGCGGGGATGAACCGGAAACGCCTGCAGTTGACTGGAGCAGAGCAGGCCGTTCCCCGCACCCGCGGGGATGAACCGGTCAAGTGTCCGAAATACGTCAGACGACCCGCCCGTTCCCCGCGGGTGCGGGGAACGGTTCCTAGCATTGGAGAAGAAAGCAACATACTCCGGTTCATCCCCGCGGGTGCGGGGAACGGA
>WBUQ01000094.1 GCA_008933635.1 Desulfobulbaceae bacterium
GCTCTCGGGGATGATGAAATAGCCGTGGGCCCGGGACAGCGAGGAAATGGCGCCGGATTTGCCCAGCACCGGTTCGGCGGCCCAGCCGCATCCCTCGGGAACCAGCCTGACCCGCACGATATCGCGGCGACCGGGGGCGGAGTTGATATTGCGGTCGAGACGGGCGGCAACCGATCCCGCTGGCAGCATCTCGGCAGTCCTGCCGGCAAGCATGGCAATGGCAGGCCTGACGAAGAGGTCGAAACAGACCATTGCCGAGACCGGATGGCCGGGCAGGCCGAAGACCGGCGTGTTGCCGCTGAGCCCGATAATGACAGGTTTTCCCGGTTTCAGGGCGACGCCGTGGACCAGGATGCCGGGCGGGTCGAGTTCGGCGATGGCGGTCTCGCCGAGGTCGCGGACGCCCACTGAGCTGCCGCCGGAGAAGAGGACGAGGTCGTTTTCGGCCACCGCCTGCCTGAGCACCGGCATAAAGATGTCGTAGCGATCCGAGACGATGCCGTAGTCGCTGACCACTGCCCCTTCCCGTCGGACCTGGCCGCCGAGGGCGATCTTGTTGATATCCCGGATTTGGCCGGCAGCCGGCGTCTCGGTGAAGGGGACGATCTCGTCGCCGGTGGAGATGATGCCGATCGCAACCCGGCGGCTGACCTGGATTTCGGCGATTCCCAGGCCCGCAAGCAGGCCGAGGTCCTGGGGGCGCAAGAGCTGGCCGGCCGGCAGGGCCAACTCGCCGCGGGCGATGTCTTCACCGCGGCCGATGGTGTTGCCGCCGGATCCGATGCCCTTGACTACCTCCACCATGGTGTCGTCCACCGGCACGGTGTGCTCGAGCATGACCACCGCATCGGCGCCGTCGGGCATCAGGCCGCCGGTGGGGATGCGCATGCAGGTACCGGCTGCGACGCTGCCTTCGGCGGGCCGGCCCATGCCGACTTCTCCCGAGATCGTCAGGTAGCCGGGCATCGATTCGCTGGCGCCGAAGGTGTCGGCGGCGCGGACGGCAAACCCGTCCATGGTCGACCGGGGATGGGCCGGCAGATCCTCGGGAGAGAGGATGTTTTCAGCCAGGACGCGGTCCAGCGCCTGATCGAGGGCGACGGTTTCCCGGTCGGGGACGACGGCCCGGAGATGGTCCAGCAGGATCTGCCGGGCCTCGTCGACCGGGATCAGGCCGGTGCGGCCGAGCATGTCGCGGGTGGTCTCAGTCATCGGCGTTCTCTCGGAGTCTCAGCTGCACGGTGCCTGCCTGCCTCGCGAGCAACCCCGGCAGCTCGGCCGCGGCAATGCTTTCGCCCTGCCAGCGGAAACGGTAGCCGTCGGCGAGCAGGGTCGGATGGGTGGCGAAGAAGTCAAGCAGCCGGCGCGCTTCGATCCTGACGCCGCCGGCAAGGAGGGCCGGGCCGCGATCGCGGGCGATGCTGTTGAAGAGCTTGAGGGTTAGGGTGACCGGGCCATGGTGCTCGGCATGGTGGACGGTGGTCGCCGTCCGCAGCGCAGCATGGAAGCTGTTGCGACGCAGGATGGCTCCCGCCAGGCCAGGCATCGCGGCGGACAGGGCCAGCACCGGGTTGTCTCCGTCGATCGGGGTCTGAAGATCGTCGATGGCCGTTCCGTCGAGGAAGATGGTCTGGACAGCATCGGCGACATAGTCCATGGTAAATCCCGGCAGGCTGTCGAGGAACGAGCCGAGGGTGGTGCCAGGAGGGACCGGCATCGACACCCCGCCCTGGAAGACGGTGGCGAAGAGGCTGGCAGAGCCGTCGGGGGCAGTGAAATCGAGGACCGGTGATTCGGAGGTCGGGCAGTTCATATTCACCTGGCGCAGGAATTCGCCGGTTGCAGCTTTTCTTGGTATATCGTACCCTGAAGCACGGTCGCAGGGGCCGCGAAAGAGTATCGTTTTGTGCAGTATATCAAAAAAAGCACTTGGAATAAATAGGAAAGATTCGCAGTCTCAGGAATCGGATGCCCTGTAAGGAGGAAAAATGACAACACTGACCCTGAATCCCCTGGCGGGATATGCACCCTTTGCCGGACCGGTGGTGGTCGTCGTGATGGACGGGGTGGGTATCGGCCCCGAGGATGACAGCAACGGGGTCCATGTCGCCTTCACCCCGACCCTGGACGCTCTGTTCAGCGAGGAACTGATGCTGCGGCTGAAGGCCCACGGCAAGGCGGTGGGGCTGCCGTCCGACGACGACATGGGCAATTCCGAGGTCGGCCATAACGCCCTCGGGGCCGGCCGGGTCTTCGCCCAGGGGGCGCAGCTGGTCAACGAGGCGATCGCCGGCGGCACGCTCTTTGCCGGCCGGGCCTGGAATGAACTGCAGGCGCGGGCGGGGCAGGGCGGCACGGTCCACTTCATCGGGCTGGTGTCGGACGGCAACGTCCACAGCCACATCTCCCAGCTCTATGCCCTGATCGACCGGTGCGTCAGCGAAAAGATCGCCCGGGTGCGGGTCCATACCCTGCTCGACGGCCGCGATGTCGGCGAGAGAAGCGCCCTCGACTATATCGTGCCGCTCGAGGAGAAACTGGCCGCGATCTCGGCGGCTGGCCTCGACTACCGGATCGCCTCCGGCGGCGGCCGCATGGTCACCACCATGGATCGCTACAACGCCAACTGGCAGGTGGTGGAGAACGGCTGGAAGGCCCACGTGCTCGGGGTGGGGCGACCGTTCGCCTCGGCCGCCGAGGCGGTGCGGACCTACTATGCCGAAGACCCGGCGATGACCGACCAGTACATGGACAGCTTCGTCGTGGCCGACGGGAAAGGCCCGGTCGGGACGATTGCGGACGGCGACGCGGTGATCTTCTTCAACTTCCGCGGCGACCGGGCCATCGAGATCTCGCGCGCTTTCGAGGAGGACGATTTCGCCGAATTCGATCGCGTCCGGCGCCCCGACGTGCTCTACGCCGGGATGATGCAGTACGACGGCGACGCCCTGATCCCGAAGAAATACCTGGTCGAGCCGCCGGCCATCGACCGGACGCTGGGCGAGTACCTCTGCGCCGCCGGGGTGACTTCCTACGCCATCTCCGAGACCCAGAAATTCGGCCACGTCACCTATTTCTGGAACGGCAACAAGTCGGGCTATATCGACGAAAAGCTGGAGACCTACGAAGAGGTGCCGTCGGACAGGATCACCTTCGACCTCAAGCCGTGGATGAAGGCCGGAGAAATCACCGACCGGGTGATCGCGGCAGTGGCCGGCGGCAGCTACAAGTTCATCCGCCTCAACCTCGCCAATGGCGACATGGTCGGCCACACCGGCATCGAGCAGGCGATCCGCATCGCCGTCGAGACCGTCGACCTCTGCCTGAAACGGATCCTCGCCGCCGTCGAGAAGGCCGGGGGCATCGCGCTGGTCACCGCCGACCACGGCAATGCCGACTGCATGTGGACCGAGAAGAAGGGCAAGCGGGCGGCGATGGTGGCCCACACCCTCAATCCGGTGCCCTGCATCATCAAGGATTTCAGCGGCAGCAACACCTTCGTCGCCAGCGGCTGCGAGGCCCCAGGCCTGGCGAACGTGGCGGCGACGGTCTGCAACCTGCTCGGTTTCGAGGCGCCGGCGATCTACGAACCTTCACTCGTCCGGCTAAAGCGATAGCGCGGAGGCCCGCAACCACTACCATGGAGTCTTCATGACGGAAATCATCAGCCGCTCGGAAGTCAAGCGCCGTCTGAAACGGATCGAGGATACCGCCGCGGAGCTGGCGGAGCTGACCAACAGCGACCTCAAGGCCTTTCCCGGCAACGAGGAAATGAAAAAGGAAATCCTCGTCATCCGCGACCTCAAGGGCGGGGCCCGCAAGCGGCAGATCAAGCACCTGGCCAAACTGATGCGCCAGGCGGAGGAACCGCTCGACGCCATCTACGACTTCCTCGAACAGCGCAAGGGTTCGCAGCAGAAGTCCAGCCAGCTGCTGCACGAGGCCGAGCACCTGCGCGACGCGATCATCAACGAGGCGATCGCCGATTATGACGACTGCCGCCAGCAGCACCGCGACTGGGAGCCGGACTGGGACAGCTCGGTGATCGACGCGGCGCTGCGGCAGTACCCGTCGCTTGACCAGGAGGCGGCCCGCAAGGCGGCATATCAGTACGTGCGCAGCCGCAACCGCACCCACTACAAGGAGCTGTTCCGGATCACCAAGGCCGCCATGGAGCAGGAGGAGATCAGGAGGCGGCTGGCATGAGAAGGATCGCGCTCTATCTCTGCCTCGCCGTCATCCTGGCCGGCTATACCTTCTACAGCCAGTACCGCCGCTCGGTCGCCCCTCCGGCGCCGCAGTCGGCGCAGCAGCAGGAGGCCGATGCCCTGCTGCAGAAGGCATTTGACGAAAAACTCAGCAACCTGCAGGTCGAGGGGCGGGGTGTGGTGACGATGCTCCTGCCCGACGACAACAAAGGCAGCCGACACCAGCGCTTCGTCCTCAGGCTCGCGTCCGGCCAGACCCTGCTGGTGGCGCACAACATCGATCTGGCGCCGCGCATCGACTCGCTGGCGATCGGCGACGAGGTGGCCTTCTCCGGCGAATACGAGTGGAACTCCAAGGGCGGCGTCCTCCACTGGACCCATCGCGACCCCGACGGCAGGCATGCCGCCGGCTGGCTCAGGCATCGCGACCGGACCTATCAGTAGTACCCAGGCCGGGAAACGGGCGGGATGATCATGCCGCCCGTCCCTACAGGCCGAGATCCTGGTTGATGAGAATCACCGTGATCCTGCCCTTCGGGTAGGATTTTTCCGTAATCGTCCAGACATTGCAGATCCGGTCGGGGCTCCTGCAGTCGCTGCAGCGCGCGGTTTTGATGCAGGGCGTGTTCCAGCCAGTGTGGCGGATGGCGTTGGCCGGGGCGGCGTAGTCCCTGATCCGCCGCATCGCCTCATCGAGGCCCGCGACGATTTTGTTGCGGCCTGCCACGATGATGACGTGGCGGGGGCCGAAGGTGATCCCGGCGACCCGGTTGCCGACCATGTCGAGGTTGACCAGCTGGCCCGCTTCGGTCACCGCGTTGCTGCCGGTGAAAAAGACGTCGACGAGCAGGGCCCGGCGGCGGCGCTCGATGATCTCCTCCCGCGGGACGCCGGGTTCGAAGGTGCGGATGATCCCGATATTCCCCTCCGCGGCAAGCCGTTCCAGAACCCCGGTGGCGTGCAGGGTCATCGAGTCGCCCCAGGATGCGCTGCGGGGGGATATGGCCGGCAGGATGTCGTCGAGGATGATCCGGCCCGCGTCGTCTGCGGTGTCGGCGACGACGGTGGCAAAGTTGTTGGCGGCCAGTGCCGCCCGGCAGCGTTCGATGCGTTTTACCCAGTAGGATGTCAGAAAATCGCTCATGGCTGGTTGAAAATAGCGGTGAGAATGTCCGTCGGTTGATGTACCGTTGTCATAATCAGGATGTAGGGGAACAGGGCCGCATTTTCAAGGCAAATTGCAGCCTGTTCCCTTTTTCACCGGCTCCATGAACCGCTCACTCATTTTCTGCAACAGCCATGTCCAGTATCTTCCCAGACCACGACCACGACAGCACTGCCCGGGTCACCATCGCAGCGCTCGATCCGGAGTCGCCTGCGGCCTCCCGGCTGCTCGCCCTCTCCGATGCCCTGATGCATTCGCTCTATCCGGCGGAAAGCAACCACCTGGAGCCGGCCGAGGCGCTGAAGAAGGATGGCGTGATCTTTCTCGGCGGCTCCCTCGACGGCCAGGTGATCGCCTGCGGTGCCGCCAAGGAAATGACCGACGACGGCCGCTATGCCGAGATCAAACGGGTATTCGTTCTCGAGGGATGGCGGGGCGGCCGGATCGCCGGGAGGATCATGGAGGAACTGGAGGAGAGGATGGCCGCCCGCGGCATCACCGTCTTCCGGCTGGAGACCGGCATCAGCCAGCCGGCGGCGCTGGCCTTGTACCGTCGCCTCGGCTACCGTGAGCGGGAGCCGTTCGGTGCCTACCGGCCCGATCCGCTGAGCGTGTTCATGGAGAAGAGGCTGAGGGAAGGAGAGTAGAACGGGTTTCCCTTCAGTACCGTCTGGCGGCAATGAAGTTCCGGTCCCAGTAGGAGCGGTTGAGGGTCGAGGCGGTGACGCCCTTGCTGGCCGAGGCGTGGACGAACCAGCCGTCGTCGAAGTAGATGCCGACGTGCTTTCCTTTGCCGGTGCGGAAGAACACCAGGTCGCCGGGGCGCAGTGCGCCGCGCGAAACGGTTCGGCCGCGGGCCAGCTGGTCATCGGTCGAGCGGCCGGGATTGACCCCGAACAGCTGGCTGTAGGTCAGCTGGGTGAAGGCGGAGCAGTCGACGCCGGACTGGGACGATCCGCCGATCCGGTACGGAACGCCGCGCCATTGCTGGTAATGCCGCTGCAGGGCCTGCTTGACCTGGCCGCTGTCGGCCAGGGCGGTGGAGGCGGGGTAATAGGAGACCTGTTTCTGGCCGCAGGCAGAGAGCAGCAAGGCGAGGAGGAGCGGGAGAAGGGTGCGGATCATGCTCGTTTGTCGTGATGAACCGGCGGCCGCCGGGTTGCGCCGGCAGCCGCTCTGTTGATGGCGATCAGGGTTTGATGGTCGATCCCAGCACTTTCAGAAACTTGCGCATCCACTCGGGATGGGCCGGCCAGGCCGGAGCGGTCACCAGGTTGCCGTCGACATGGGCGTTGGAGAAGGTGTCGTTGTTGGCGACCCATGTGCCGCCGGCGACTTCGACATCGGGGCCGCAGGCCGGGTAGGCCGAACAGGATTTGCCCTGCAGCACCCCGGCCGCGACCAGGATCTGCGGTCCATGGCAGATGGCGGCGATCGGTTTGCCGGCGTCGTTGAACTCACGGACCAGCTTGAGGACCTTCGGGTCGAGGCGCAGGTATTCCGGGGCCCGGCCGCCGGGGATGACCAGGGCGTCGTATTTGGCGGCCGAAACCTTGCCGAAGTCGGCGGTGATCTGGAAGTTGTGGCCGGGTTTTTCGGAATAGGTCTGATCGCCCTCGAAATCGTGGATCGCGGTCTTGACGCTCTGTCCGGCCTTCTTGCCTGGGCAGACCGTGTCGACCGTATGACCGACCATCAGCAGCATCTGCAGCGGCACCATCGCCTCGTAGTCCTCGACAAAATCACCAACCAGCATCAGGATCTTCTTCTTGGCCATGTCAACCTCCGTGTGGGATGAAGTGGGAACGCGCGAACTGTTTCTGCATGTTGATTGATCATATGGAAAAAATACGATAAATTCAAGCCGCTGACCGGGCAATCCGAAGGAAAAACGAAATAGGGGACAGACCCCGATTAATTCGTCAATTAATCGGGGTCTGTCCCCTATTCACACCTATTCACAAACAGGAATCAATTGATGGATCTCTTCACCTACGGGACGCTGATGTCCCCTGACATCATGGCCAGGGTGGCAGGCTGCCGGCTGGCTTCTGTACCGGCGCGGCTGGCCGGATACCGGCGGACCCTGGTACTCGACGAGGTGTATCCCGGTATCGTCGAAGACGAAGGATGCGTGGTCGACGGTATCCTCTACCTCGGCGCGCCGGAGGAAGCCATATCGCGGCTCGACGCCTTCGAAGGCGAGATGTACGACCGCCGGGAGGTCGGCGTCACAATGGAAGGAGGCGAGACCCGCACCGTGATGACCTATGTGTTCCGACCCGAGTACCGCTCTCGGCTGACCGACATCCCCTGGGATTACCAGCGCTTCCTCGCCTCGGGCAAGGAGAGGTTTGAAACCGGCTATTCCGGTTTCGACAAGGTTGTCTGAGGCCAAGGATATCGGGGTCACATTGATGAACTCGCACATTTTGCCCTGCAATTCTGCCAGGCTTTAAAAAAAACTCACGCAATATAAATACCTTGCCTTGACAGGGCAAAAACGATAGCCTCTGGAAATCATACTGGGACACAGGGGGCAATCCCCGATAATTCCGGTTATTTTCAATGATCGTGGGCTGTTCCTGGTTCCGACGACATTTTAAAGAAAGGGAGAGAAAGAGAACTGCACGACTACATGCACCCATAGGTTTCTGAGGGGGGACTATGAGTTTGACTGCACGCGCATTGCAGGTATCGTCGCTTGTTTGTCTGATCTGTCATTTCTGTTCGATAGCCACTGCCGCGAAGGCTGAGCGCTGCGGGAATCCTGCCGGGCGGCTCGTTTCCGTTCAGGGTGAAGTCAGTGTCCAGGTGGCCGGCGCGCCATCCTGGAGTGATGCCGGCATCGATTTCCGCCTCTGTCCCGGCGACACCCTGCGGGTCGGCGAGAAAGGCCGGGCGGCCGTGGTCCTGGCCAACGAATCCGTTCTCCGCATCGGTGAGAACAGCGCCCTCTCCATCAGCACCCCGACGCCCGAAAAAGTCGGCCTGCTCAAGCTCCTGCAGGGCATCCTCCATATCTTCAGCCACCGTCCGCACTCCCTGAATATCGCCACCCCCTTTGTCAGCGGGGCGGTGGAAGGCACCGAGTTCCTGGTCAGGGTCATGCAGGACCGGGCGATCATCACCGTCTTCGAGGGCCGGGTGATGGCGGCAAACAGCCTGGGACATCTGGCGGTATCCTCCGGGCAGTCGATCGTAGCCGTTGCAGATCAGGCGCCGCGCTACGAGACGGTGGTCAAGCCGCGGGACGCCGTCCAGTGGACGCTCTACTATCCCCCTGTCATCGATCGCGACAGAGGCGAAGCCGGCGGAACTGGCAGTTTCCCGCTGGCTGCGGCTGCCGAGGCGCTGGCGGTCGGCAGGGTTGACGAGGCTCGCCGGCTGATTGTCGGAGTTCTCGACAAGGATGCCGGCAACGGCGAGGCCCTGGCCCTGCTGGCAATCATCGAACTCACGCAGAACAACAGCGATGAGGCCCGGCGCCTTGCCCTTGAGGCAGCCGCAGCCGATCCCACCTCGGTTGCCGCTGCCATGGCCATGGCCTACGTCCAACAGGCCGCCTTCGACATCCCCGGCGCCCTGGCGACCCTCGAACTGGCCCGGCAGGCCAATCCGACAAGCGCCGAACTGCTCGCCCGGCTGGCCGAGCTCCAGCTTTCGGTTGGTGAGCTCGACACGGCCGAGGCCTCGGCGAAGCAGGCCGCCGCGCTGAATCCCGATATCGGCAGGATCCAGGCGGTTCTCGGATTCGCCCATCTGACCCGCATCCAGACCGAACAGGCGAAAGAGGCCTTCGCCAGGGCCATTGCCCTCGACCCCGCTATGCCGCTGGCGCGCCTCGGCCTCGGCCTGGCGTTGATCCGTGAGGGCGACCTGGAGAAGGGGCGGGCCGAGATCGAGATTGCCGCCGCGCTCGACCCCGGCAACGCCCTGATCCGCAGCTATCTCGGCAAAGCCTATTACGAGGAAAAACGCGACGGCGGCGCGGCCCGGCAGTACGAAATCGCCAGGGAACTCGATCCGGCCGACCCGACCCCCTGGTTCTACGACGCCCTGCGCAAGCAGAGCATCAACCGGCCGGTGGAGGCCCTGCACGACCTGCAGAAATCGATCGAGCTCAACGACAACCGCGCCGTCTACCGCTCGCGGCTGCTGCTGGACGAGGATCTGGCGGTGCGGGGGGCGAGTCTTGGCCGAATTTACAGGGATCTCGGCTTCCAGCAACTGGCCCTGGTCGAGGGCTGGAAATCGGTCAACACCGACCCGACCAACTACTCGGCCCATCGTTTCCTTGCAGATTCCTACAGCGCCCTGCCGCGGCACGAGATCGCCCGGGTCAGCGAACTGCTGCAGTCCCAGCTTCTCCAGCCGTTGAACATCACCCCCGTCCAGCCGCAGATGGCGGAAAGCAATCTCTTCATCCTCGACGGCGCAGGGCCGGCCGAGGCCTCGCTCAACGAGTACAGCCCGCTCTTTCTCCGCAACCGGCTGGCCCTGCAGGCCAGCGGCGTTGCCGGCAGCAACGACACCTTCGGCGACGAGGTGGTCCAGTCCGGGGTCTGGAACCGCTTCTCCTACAGCCTCGGCCAATTCCATTACCAGACCGATGGCTTCAGGGAGAACAATGATCAGGAGCAGGATATCATCAATGCCTATTTCCAGTCGGTGCTTTCCCCCTCGACCTCAATCTTGGGGGAGCTGCGCTACAAAGATAAAAATTTCGGTGATCTCACATTGAAATTTGATGAGGAGGATTTTCTTCCATCTTTGCGACAGCATGATCAAACAAAAAGCATTCGTCTTGGTGGGCATCACGATTTAAGCACCAATTCAAAACTGATAGGAACCGTGTTGTTGAGTGCCGACGAGGGGAGCGGTAACGGGATCGAAACGGATTTCGCCTCAGTAGATATTGCCAATGAAGCGGACAACCTCACTACAGAAATCCAGCATCTCTATCGCAATTCCAATCTATCGCTGCGTACGGGGGCAGGTTATGTGTCGGCTGATGAAAACGAAGAATTTCATATGAGCTTTCCGTTTGAAATCGTATCAGAGTCGGACAGCAGGACAGAAATTGTGAATCTCTACACTTACACCGGGATAGAATTAGCCAATCGGTCCACAGCCATCCTTGGATTAAGTGGTGATATCCTTGAAAGCACGATTCAGGACAAGGAGGAGTTGAACCCCAAAATCGGTGTCATCTGGCAGCCTTCAGACAATACAAGTCTGCGTGGTGCTGCATTCAGGACACTGAACAGGCGGTTGATATACGGACAGACAATCGAACCGACCAGTGTCGCCGGATTCAACCAGTTTTATGATGATTTCGGGGCTTCTTCCGCATGGAATTATGGCATTGGGGTTGATCAAAAATTTTCTGAACTCTGGTTTGGTGGTGGACAGTATATCCAAAGAGATCTCGATGTACCTTTTACTTCTGTCAACCCAACTGGGGTTATGGAAGTAGTTGAGGACGAATGGCAGGAAAAGGAAGGTTCGGTTTTTTTATACTGGACTCCCTGCAGCTCAGTTGCCGTTGGCTTGGAATACTGGCTCGAGAAATACTCCCATGAACAATGGGAAGGGCCACAGGGGATTCGCGAACTGACCAGCCATCGTCTGAGCCAAAAAATCAGCTATTTCCATCCTCACGGCTTCTTAGCCCGTTTTGAGGTTGAATATGTGGATCAGCAGGGTGAGTTTGGTTCAAATATTTCTGGATTCGACAGGGGAAGCGACCAGTTCTGGATTGTGGATTGCTCTGTCGCCTATCGTCTGCCGCAACGTAAAGGTTTGTTGAAGTTGGGGGTAAACAATCTTTTTGACGAAAAGTTCAGTTATCTGGATACAGATCCTGGTAATCCTCGGCTTTTTCCGGAACGGCAGGTGATTGTCAGTTTTACGGTTTCATTCTGAGAACTCGATAATTTATTGAGAATGTTGTTGGGGCGAAGGATGATTACAACCTGAAATAATAAAAAGGGGGAACTATGGAAACAGGTAAGCCGGCAGTCACGATCAAATTCTATGATGATGGTACGTTTCAAGTATTTAATGAAGTAAAGAAAAATGGAAGATTACAACAAATACTCGTTGATGAGACGCTGCCGGAGGAATTGGGGCCAACCTTCAAGGATAGAACTATTCATAATGCGCAGGGCTTTTCTGTTGTCTACCTGCGGTCAAACCCGAGATGGGTCTGTATAAACGGAAAATGGTACTATATTCCTTAAACAGCGAGATATTATCGCCAGGCAGACATGAGTGTATTTTTGCGCCATTGCCTGGCGATAATCATCAAGTTGCCCCACTGATATCAGTATCTCAATGGGTTCCATTCTGGTTGTAAAACCACGATTGGGTTTACCTCGGTTCTATTTGCATTCGCCATCTTCTGCCGGCCCCTTCGCACCGAATCCGGCATGGAAGGTGACAGTTCCCTGCGGAACAGTGCCGTCGAAGGACAGGGCGGAGAAGACCTCCGGCGGCACGCCTTCGCAGGCAAGTCCCGGGGTGTTTTTGAAGCCGAATCTCCCGTAGTATTCCGGGTGTCCCACCAGGCAGCAGCCCTGCGCGTTGATAGCTTTCAGGCGTAACAGTCCTGCCTCGATCAGGGCCCTGCCGATTCCCCGCCGCTGGTACTCCGGCAGCACGGAAACAGGTCCGAGCCCGTACCAGTTGCTGCTGCCGTCTGAAATGGCAACCGGAGAAAAGGCGATATGGCCGATGACGCGGCCCTCCTCCTCCGCGACAAGCGAGACGGAAAGGGCACTGGCGGCGCGCAGCGCCTCGATGATGAACTGTTCGGTATGGCAGCTGATCTCCAGGGTCTGGAAGGCGGCAACGGTTATGTCGGTGATCGCGGCAAAGTCGGCCGCGGCCTCGTTTCGGATTGAAAATTTTGATGTATTCATACGTCCTTGTTCTGAATATCGGGGTCTGCGCCCCGGTAAGGTGGATCGGGTTCTCCGGGCGACGCCTTATCTACCGTCAGCCATTCGACGGCCGCTGCAGGGTCAGTAAAAATACGGACCTGTTGACCGTAGTTCACCGAAACCGTTTCGAGAAAGCGGAAGTCCTCCGCCTCTTCCGATATCACCAGCGCTCTCCGGCAGGTGAGCGGCAACTCCCGTTCGTCGACGATCCTCGGCATGCTGTAGATGTCAAAGGTCGAAGGGGTGATGCGGGCGCCCCGCAGGTCGTTCAGCAGCCTGTGGCAGCCGGAAGACCTGACCAGCCCGGCAAACTCCGAAGCCATCTCCTTCACCAGAGCGGGAACCATTTCCCCCTCGATTCGCCCGACAATGATATCCCTCTTCTGGTCGTATGAAAGCGTGTATTTCATGGTTTGTCCTGAAGTATTGCGCAACAGACAGCCGGAAGCAGCAGATGAAAACGGTGCAGCTTCCGAATGTCCGGGTCGTTGCGACTACTCTGTCGCAGGTTTGATAGCCTCAATTGTAGCCGATACGACATAATCCGCAATCCTGCTGCCCGGTGCCCATTGGCGGATGAAATCCCGGCTTTCATCCTTGGGTGAAATGCGGATATCCCCGAATCCCGCATGGGCCAGGAAGGCTTCGATGTCCGGCAGCGGACTGGCGCCCGCCATGCATCCGGTGTAGAGGGACAGGTCGTTCCGCAGCTCGTCCGGCAGATCAGCCGTCAGGACGATGTCGGAGACGGCGAGGCGACCGCCGGGTTTCAGGACACGGAATGCCTCCGAGTACACCCTCGGTTTCTCCGGTGACAGGTTGATCACGCAATTCGAGATGATGACATCTATGCTATTGTCGGCGACGGGCAGATTTTCGATTTCGCCGAGACGGAATTCGACGTTGCCGATGTCGGTCTTTTCCGCATTTGCCCTGGCCCTGGCCAGCATTTCGGGTGTCATGTCCACCCCGATCACCAGACCTGCGTCACCGGTGGCCCGAGCCGCAAGAAAACTGTCCATTCCGGCACCGCAGCCCAGATCGAGAACAGTCTCCCCCGGCCTGATCGAGGCGATGGCCTGGGGATTGCCGCAGCCGAGGCCGAGGTTCGCCCCCTCTGGCAGGGAGGATAGCTGGCCCGGGGAGTAGCCGAGCGCGTGTGCCGTCTCATCCAGGGAAGGCGATGGGCCGCTGCAGCAGGTCCCCTGGACGGTATTAACTGCAGCTGTCGTACCGCATCCGCAACCGCCGCCGCCAGCCGTCTTAGCTTCGGCATCGGCCACGCAGCAGGCATCCGTCTCTTTCGGGGCGGAGCCGCCGCAGCATCCCGCTGCCGTTTTGCCATAGTGGCTGCGTACCGCCTCCCGGATAGCGTTATTGTCGAATCGTTTCATGGTTTGTCTCCTTTCATGAGGTGATGCAGACAGAATGATTTCTGTCTTCTGAAAGGGTAGACGTGGACATCCGGAAAAGGACGCAAAAAACGGTGAATTTTATCAGCAGTGTTTGCACTCGCGATTTTTCCTCTCGTAGCCGGTTACCTGGTTCTTCGCGTTGATTTCAAATCTGCAGCAGTCGAAGAGCATGGCCTTCAGCAGCGCTCTCCCTCGTTGCACCCGGGATTTTACACCGGAAAGGGAGATATCCTCCAGTTCAGCTATCTCTTTGCCGGTCTTCCCCTCGATTGCGGAGAGCTGAATCGCGTGGCGGTATTTTTCCGGCAACTGCCGGATCATAGGAGTGAGACACAACGACAGCTCCCGCCGGTCGGTTTCCTCACTTTCGGCCTGGGATTGTGCCAGCCATT
Organism: Desulfobulbaceae bacterium; assembly: GCA_008933635.1. Classification (GTDB taxonomy): domain Bacteria; phylum Desulfobacterota; class Desulfobulbia; order Desulfobulbales; family Desulfocapsaceae; genus Desulfoprunum. The sequence continues at coordinate 14,128 of WBUQ01000094.1, forward strand.
CCGGAAGCGTGTCCATCGGTCTGCGGGTACGGTAGAAATCGATGATGGCATTTCTGGTGATCTGATAGAGCCAGCTTTCGAGTTTGCCACTGTTTTCCAGGGCTTCGATACGGGAATGGATCCGGGCGAAGACATCCTGGAGGATATCCTCAGCGGCAGCCTTGTCGCTGACCCGCTTCCGGATAAACGCCAGCAGGTTCGCGTGATACCTGCCCCATATTTCTTCGGTTGTATTCAGCATTTTACATCACACGGCATCGCGGCAACTCCACGGGAAACCTGGGATTGGGAATGCAGCGGGCAAAATTTCCGGCGGGAGGTGGCCAGTAATGCGCTCATCGATATTTGAGGAAATTGTATTTTTCGGCGATCCTGGTCTTTTCTTCGGAAGGCAGCGCGGTGAAATACTTTTTCCAGCCGGGACAGAAATTGATATGCCAGCGCCAGAGCCGGCCCAGGAATGATCCCGGGTTGTGGTCATATTTTGCACGGAAACGACACCTTGCACAGTTTTCTTCAGGCATTTGATCCTCTTCTTCAATCTTTCCCTTCATTCGTATCCGGTTTCTTCAGCAGGTCCCCGAGCTTGGCAAACGGCGAGTGTGTCGACGTCGCACCCCTGTCGGCATCCGGGTCTTGCGTCGGTAGCCATTCGGCGTCGAGCAGGCGGGAGTGTTCGTTGTCGTGGCAGTAGATGCACAGCAGTTCCCAGTTGCTGCCGTCGGGCGGATTGTTTTTGTAGTTGTGGTCCTTGTGGTGAACCGTCAGTTCCCGCAGTTTCTTGCCGGTAAACTCGCGTCCGCAGCTTGCGCAGATCCATGGCAGGATCTTCAGGGCCTGTTCCCGGTACTCGATTTTCTTCATCTTGGTCCTTTCAGGTGGATTGTTCCGGTCGATGCCTGCTCGGGAGTGACGGCGTCAATTTTCTCTTCATTGCCCCGCAGGCGGGGGGCCAGAAACTTGCGGCACACGCAATCTCATGGCTGAGTTTTCTCTAGAGTCCTTTCTGCCTTGATTGCACCAAATGCAGCAAAACAGGAGTTTTTATGCAGGAGCTCCACCTGCGTGAAACCAACTCTCCGCAGCAGGTCCAGCTGATAGGTAACCGGCCTCGGCGAGTCTTCCCGGTCGATATAGTCGAAGACCTTATTCCGGTAGGGATCGCCGCCGACAGAGCGAAGATAGTCGCCATACCGTTGCCACATCAGCGATTGAACGGCCCCGGTTTCATGGGAAACCAGATCCGTGATCCACACGCTGCCGCCCGGGGCCGTCAGCCGGTAGATCTTGCGGAAGGCCGACTCCCAGTCCTGATCATCGCGCAGGTGATGCAGGACAGCCGCTGCCAGAATGACGTCATATCCCTCTTCAGGCAGCTCGATGTCGCGAAAATCGCCTTGCAATATGCGGATGTCGCCGGTGTTGACCTGGGAAATCCGCTGCCGGGCCCTTTCCAGCATCGGCAGGCTGAGATCGACGAGATCGCACTGGAAGGGTGAAACATGACTCGCCAGCTTTATCGTATTGTTTCCCGCACCGCAGCCGATGTCCAGCACCCGTTGGATATTGTTGGTCGAATGGAATGCCGCCTGGGTTATCAATTCCATCGCCAGCGGCGCATCGATCGTTGCCGTCTGCCCGGTCTCGATATTGGAAAATCGATCGACATCCTGGTCGAAGCGCTGCCGGATCTCGTCTGTCGATGATTTGTGTTCGTATGCTCTCGTCATGATTTCTCTGTTGAAGTGTCGATGCCGTATTTGTGAAGGGTGATACCGGATATTTGGTGGCGACTTCCGGCAACCGCATGTGAATAAGCGCAACCCGGTTGCCCCTCCTGTCTTACCGCTCTTCGATCGCAAATGGCTGCTGAATCACTGGATTCCCGCCTTCGCGGGAATGACGGGAAAATACACGCTGCCACTCTCACGGAGGCGGGAATCCAGGTCACTGCTAAAGCACATCATCTGCCAGCTGAGCTTTCTCTCGGTTCACATCGTGTTAAAAGGATTGGCCGAAGGTGTATATGCCATTTTTCATCTGGCTCGTCATGGTATTGGCAACTGCTGCGCGTCAGCAGATCGGGAATGCGTCATGTCCCCCTTTCCTGAACACATACACCGCCCACCCCAGCGTTTCCCG
>WBUQ01000095.1 GCA_008933635.1 Desulfobulbaceae bacterium
CGCAGGCGATGCACATCGCCTGCGAGGCGGCAGTCATCTTCGCCGAACGCCACGCCGGGCTGGCCGAGCAGATGGCGGCAGCCGCAACCGACCCGCAGCGCAGGCAGGAGCTGTCCGCCATCGCCGCGATCTGCCGCCGGGTCCCCGCCGAGGCGCCGCGCACCTTCCACGAGGCGCTGCAGATGTACTGGTTCGTCCACCTCGGCACCATCACCGAGCTCAACGGCTGGGACGCGATGAGTCCCGGCCACCTCGACCAGCACCTGCAGCCCTTCTACGACCGCGACCTGGCCGCCGGCGGCCTCGACCGCGAGCATGCCAAGGAGCTGCTCTCCTGCCTGTGGATCAAGGTCAACAACCACACCGCCCCGCCCAAGGTCGGAGTCACCGCCAAAGAGAGCGGCACCTACAACGACTTCACCCAGATCAACCTCGGCGGCCTGCGTCCCGACGGCAGCGACGGGGTCGGCGAGGTCTCCTACATCGCCCTCGAGGTCGCCGACGAGCTGCACCTGCTGCAGCCCCAGCCCAGCGTCCATATCAGCAGCAGGACGCCGGAGCGCTTCCTCAAAGCCGCCGCCCGGGTCATCCGCCAGGGCTACGGCTACCCCTCGGTCTTCAATACCGACGCGGTGGTGATGGAACAGATGCGGGTCGGCAAGACCGTCACCGACGCCCGCGAGGGAGGCACCAGCGGCTGCATCGAGACCGGCGCCTTCGGCAAGGAGGCCTATATCCTCACCGGCTACCTCAACGTCCCCAAGATCCTCGAAGTTACCCTCAACAACGGCGTCGATCCGCTGACCGGCAAGCAGGTCGGCCTGGCCACCGGCGACCCGCGCAGCTTCGCCACCTTCGACGAGCTCTACGCCGCCTTCGCCCGCCAGCTCGACTACGTCGTCGACCTCAAGGTCAGGGTCAACAACTACATCGAGCGGATGTACGCCAAATACTCGCCGGCGCCGTTTTTATCGGTGGTCATCCACGACTGCATTGAAAAAGGCCGGGACTATTATGATGGCGGTCCGCGCTACAACACCAACTACATCCAGTGCTGCGGCATCGGCACGGTCACCGATTCCCTGTCGGCGCTGAAGACCCACGTCTACGACAGCGGGGCGGTGGCGATGGATCAGCTGCTCGACGCCCTCGCCGCCAACTTCGCTGGCCACGAGGCGCTGCGCCTCAAGCTGTGGAACCGCACCCCCTTCTTCGGCAACGACGACGACCGCGCCGACGACCTGATGCGGCGGGTCTACGACAGCCTCTACGCCACCATCGACGGCCGGGCCAACACCAAGGGCAGCGTCTACCACCTCAACATGCTGTCGACCACCTGCCACGTCTACTTCGGCCGGATGCTCGGCGCCACCCCGAACGGCCGCCATGCCCACCTGCCGGAATCGGACGGCACCTCGCCCTCCCAGGGCGCAGACCGCAACGGCCCCACGGCGGTGGTCAAGTCGCTCGCAAAGATGGACCAGATCCGCTCCGGGGGGACCCTGCTCAACCAGCGCTTTCTGCCGAGCGTACTGGCCAGCGAGCAGGATCTCGACAAGCTCGGCGGCCTGATCCGCACCTATTTCCGGCTGGGCGGCCACCACATCCAGTTCAACGTGGTCGACACCGCCACCCTCCGCCAGGCCCAGCAGACGCCGGACGAGTACCGCAACCTGCTGGTGCGGGTGGCCGGCTACAGCGACTATTTCGTCGACCTCGACCGCAACCACCAGGAAGAGATCATCAGCCGGACCGAGCAGGAAATCTGCGGTTAGGTGACATCCATCGCCCCTGACTCCTGCGGAGAGTCGGGGCGGGGTATTCCAGAAGGATAACTATGCCGCCTGTGCGGCTGAGGGGGCCTTTTTCTGCAGCAGGACGATGCATTCGTCCTCGTTCCGCTCCAGATGCAGCAGGTCGAAGGTCGGCTGCATCTCCCTGTACGACATCAGAAAGGCGATGAAGCCGGTAACCGTCCAGGCGTGGAAATGGATCCGGTAGCGCTGCTCCTCAAGCTGCCGGGCCCGGCCGGCAATATGCTCCTGCCGGCACCGCTCCACCAGTTGCGCCCACTCGAGATAATGCGCCTGCCGCGACACCGCTGGGCCCTGCTGATGATCTGCCAGCAGATGGGCGAAATCCGTCGGCTGCCGCTGCCGGTCGAAGTTCGAGCGCATATCGGGGACGACCAGATAGAGAACGCCCCCCGGACGGAGCACCCGCAGCCAGGTGTCGAGGGCTGCGATCGGGTCCTCGGTGTGTTCGATCATGTGCGAATTGATGACGAAATCGAGGCTTTCGTCGGCGAAGGTGACGAGGGTCTCACCGTTATCCACCCGGTCCACCGGCGGGATATCATCCGGATTGATCTCCCGGTACTCCTCCCGCAACTCGGAGGTGCTTCTGATATCGACGTACTGCACCCGGACCTTGCGCCAGTCGCAGGACAGGGGCTTGTGCAGGGCACCGATCTCGATACCCTCGCCGGCGAGATACGTGTAGGCGATCCGGCCCCGCTGGTCGAGCCCATCCAGTGTGACGACATGACGCAGCAGAAAGCGTACGCCCTTATGATAGACGAACAGGATTACCCGCCTGACCTTCGGCGGCAGTTTCTTCATCAGCCGGGCGTTCGTCCAGCTGGCCGGCTTCCCGCCGCTCATCGGCGCACTCTCCGTATCATGAGAACCATTCCTCCGCCCTTCATCTATCCGGCACGAACTGCGGCCAGCGGTTGGTGAAGCCGTCACGGGTGATGCGGGCGGTCCAGCCCTCCTTGAGGTCATGGACAAAGAGCTGGTAGTTGGCCGAATCGTGATCGTGTTCACCGGGACGGCTGGCGCCGTAGAAGATGTAGCGCCCCTCCTCGATCGCCGGAAAATACTCGTGGCCGCGGGGGGCATCGCGGTCGAGGACGGTTTTGCCCTTGCCGTCCGGTAAGGTGCTGCGCAGCATGCCGGTCCGCTCCTTCATTCCCGAGGTCGCCACGTGGAAGACCACATCGGGGTCGTTTGACCAGACCGGCTGGCAGCCGTCGCCCAGCCGGACGGCCCGCCCGTCCGCCAGCCGTACCGCCCACGCGCTCCAGCGCCGCGGCCTGTCACTGGTGAAGGCCACCCAACTGCCGTCCGGTGAGATCCGGGGCTTGGCGATCTGGGCCCGGGCAAACGGCCCCTGGCCGCGGGGGAAAATCTCCTCCTCCCGGCCGCCGGCGAGGTCCACCCGGATGATCCTGCCCCGTTCCCGTTCGGCGATCACCGCCTTGCCGTCGCCGGTGAAGGAAGGGAAGGTGGCGTTGTCGAGCAGCCGGCGGTCCTCGGAACCGTCGAGCCGGCAGATCCGGATCTCGGCGGGGGCCTTGAGGTTGGTGCTGCGGGCCCGGGCGTAGACCACCCAGCGGCCGGTCGGGTCGATGTCCGGGTACATCTCCTCGGCGGGAGTATCGACCACCTTCCTGACCCCGCTGCCATCAAGATTCTGGAGATAGATACCGAAACTGCCGGAGCGGTTGGAGTCGAAGAGCAGGCGACCGGCGGGCAGATCCTGCAGGTGCCGCCGCCCCTCGGTCTCTTCCGCGGTAAAGGCGGCGTCTCCCTTCTGTACCGCGTTGCCGTTGGCCACCAGGACATCACCCACCAGCACCACCGTGGTCGAAATCCCCAGCCAGAGAGCCACCGACGCCGTTATCTGCAGCCAGCGCCGGCCAGCGGAGACGACGGCCGCCGGCCGCGGGTCTCCGGCCCTGAACAGCGGCAGGGACAACAGCAGCAGGGCCGCGAGGCCGATACCGGCGCCGTAAGCCTGGGTGAACAGGTGGTGGGCGACCCCGGTCAGTTTGGCCATCTGCTCGGGCAGGCCGAGGAAATGGAAGGCGACCGCCCAGGTCCCCTCGTAGGCGCCGAAACCGCCGATGCCGCTGACCGGCAGCGAGGCGGCGATTTCCGGAGCGATCAGGCCGACCAGTCCCTTGTGGGGCGGCAGATCGGCCAGGCCATAACCCATCGGCATCAGGATTCCCAGCAGCAGAAAGTACATGGCGGTGTATTTGGCTAAACGGACAAGGACGGAAAGGACCACGACCGGCAGGAAAATTCCGGCCCGACGGGTGATCCGAACATCTTCCGCCACCGAGGCGGAGAAGGCGGCCAGGCCGCTTTTGACCCGCTCAGGCAGCAGCGGCAGCCGCGGAATCAGCGCCGCCGCCAGGTCGGCCAGCGGCGCCAGCAGAAAGAGGGCGACCAGGGCTCCGCCGGCGATGGCGAGGCCAAATCCCCAGATCAGGGCCCTGGCGATGCCGAGTTCGCCGGCAATCACCAGGCCGACGACGATCAAGAGCGGCGACACCGCGATCATGTCGAAGACGAAGGAAATGGCCATGCTCGAGGAGGCCGCGCCCAGATTCACCCCCAGCCGCGTCCGGCACAGCCAGAGGTAAACCAGGCCACCGAGCCTGGCCGGCAGCAGATCGGCGAAGAGGTTGCGGACCAGCACGGTCAAGAGCATCGCCAGCCGCCCCGGGCGGTAGCCGACCGGCTCGAGCAGCAGCAAGAGGCGCCAGGCCCGGCAGATGCTCATGAAGAGCGAACTGACGACGAACAGCAGGATCTCCGGCGGGGCCATATCGGTGATGGCGTCCACCACGTCCATCGGCTCGATGTCGCGGCCGATCCAGAGGAAGACCAGCACCGTCACCACCAGGCTGCCGACAAAGGACAGCCAGCGGGTGCCTCTGCCCTTCGCCCCCGTTGCCTGTTTGTGTTCCGTCGTGTTGCTTTTCATCAGAAAACACTCCTCTCAATCCGGGGACCCGATACTGTCAGCAGCCTGCTGCGGAAGTGGGAGGGCGGGGACGGCACGCAGCCGTCCCCGTTGCGACAACCTTCCGGTTACATCCGGCGGAAGGTTCAGGAGCGCAGCGCCTCGGCGATCGAGTCGCAGACGTAGTCGATATTCTTCGAGGTCAGGCCGGCCAGGTTGATCCGGCCGCCGCCGACCACGTAGATATGTTTGTTCTGCCGCAGCCAGGCCACCGTCGCATCGGAGAGCCCGCTGAAGGAGAACATCCCGCGTTGCCGGGTGATATAGGAAAAATCGCCGGCAACGCCCCGGGCGTTGAGCCCTTCGACCAGCGCGGTGCGCATCGCCACGATCCTCTCGCGCATTCCCGCCAGTTCTGCAAGCCATTGCCGCCTGAGGTCGGGGTCGCTGAGGATGGTGGCGGCGACCAGGCCGCCATGGGCCGGCGGGTTGGAGTAGATCACCCGCACCACCGTCTTCAGGTGGCTGAGCGCCACGGCGGCCTGCGCAGCATCGGGGCTGACGATGGTCAGGGCGCCGGTCCGCTCGTTGTAGAGGCCGAAGTTTTTCGAAAACGAACTGGCGATAAAGTAATCCAGCCCGCTTTCGGCAAACTGGGCGACGGCATAGCGGTCCTCGTCGACCCCGGCACCGAAGCCCTGGTAGGCGAAGTCGAGGAAGGGCAGCCAGCCCTTTTCCCTGGCGATCGCCACCACCTGGCGCCACTGGTCGTTGTCGAGATCGACGCCGCTGGGGTTGTGGCAGCAGGCATGGAGGAGGACGATGTCGCCCGCCGGCACCGCCTGCAGATCCCTGGCCATCCCGGCGAAATCGACGGCCTTGTTGGCCGGATCGTAGTAGGCGTACTGCCCCAGGGGGAAGCCGGCGGTGGTGAAGACGCCCTTGTGGTTGGCCCAGGTCGGGCCGCTGAGCCAGACCCTGGCATCCGGCAGGAACTTCTTCAGCAGGTCCGCGCCGACCCTGAGTGCGCCGGTGCCGCCGGGGGCATGGACGGTGGCCGCCCGCTTGTTCGCCAGCACCTCGCTGCCCTCGCCGAAGATCAGCTGCTGGACGCAGGCGGCGTAGGTCGGGTCGCCGGATATCGGCAGGTACGATTTGGTGCTTTCCCTCTCCAGCAGGATTTTTTCCGCCGCCTTGACGCATTGCAGGATCGGCGTCCTGCCGGCGTCATCCTTGTAGACGCCGACGCCGAGATTGACCTTGTCGGGGCTCGGGTCGTTGCGAAAGGCCTCGGTCAGTCCGAGAATCGAATCCGCCGGGGCCGCCTCAATATTCTGCCACATATATTCCTCCAGTAAAATGTGTTGATTGCTCTGTGGGCGAGAGGGAAAAATACTCAGTTCCTCTCGCCCATGTCAACAGGAATACTGGGACATCCCGGCCGCCGGCAGGAGGATGCGGGCACCATTTCCGCGGCGGATTCCACCCGAAGAGCACGCAGGGAGCAGACCGCGCATCTGCTGCCGCCCGTACACACCTGCCCTACTGGAGGGTATGCGCGAACTCGAACTGCCGCTTCTTGCCATCGGCCAGCCTGGTGCCGACGACAAAACGGTACTCGCCTTTCTCGGTCAGGGCCAGGTCGGCCCCGAACATGCCGTCCATCGGCATCAAAGCGACCGGACCGGTCTCATTGCCGGCCGGGTCGATGACCTTCAGTGCGACAGTCCCTTCAGCGACAGGGCTGCCGGACGCCGTATCGGTGAACATCACCATGAAGTGGAAATTCTCCTTCATCCCCATCTTGGCCATCGCCTCGCCCGTATCGTTGAGGTGTACCATGCCCCGTACCCCGTCCTCCGTCTTTTCCTCGAGCATGATCATGCTGCCGCCCATCATCATGCCGCCATGCTGCATTGCCTGCCCTTCCTGCGACATCTCGTGGCCGCTGTGGCCGCTGTGGCCGCTGTGGCCGCCGTGACTGTCGTGACCGCCGCCCTCCTGGGATGCCGCCATGCTCCCCGCCGGCAGGACCAGCAGCAGGGTGGCAAAGAGTATCGTGATTGTCGTCTTCATTGTCGTCTCCTTGTTGGTAGTGTGTGTCTTACTCTTCCTCGATATCCCCCTGAGCGGTTGCCGCCATCTCCTTTCTGAGAGACAGCCCCCGCCAGATGAAAAAGATCACCGGGTAGACCAGCAGTTCCATGATGCCCGAGGTGACCACCCCCCCCACCATGGGCGCGGCGATCCGTTTCATGACATCCGCGCCGCTGCCGTGGCTCCACATGATCGGCAGCAGACCGGCGATGATGACCGAAATGGTCATGATCTTCGGGCGGATCCGTTTGACCGCGCCATGATGGATGGCCTGCACCAGGTCGCCGCGGGTCAGCATCCTTCCCTTCTCCTGCCATTGCTTGTGGGCCAGGTCGAGGTAGAGCAGCATCACCACCCCGGTCTCGGCATCGAGACCGGCCAGGGCGATGATCCCCACCCAGACGGCGATCGAGGTGTTGTAGTCGAGCAGGTAGAGGAGCCAGAAGGCCCCGACCAGCGAGAAGGGCACGGCGAGAAAGACGATCGCCGTCTTGATCAGGCTCCTGGTGCTGATATAGATGATGACGAAGATGATCAGCACCGTCAGCGGGATGATCACCAGCAGTCGAGCCCTGGCCTGCTCCATGTACTCGTACTGGCCGCTCCAGACGAGATTATAGCCCTGGGGCAGCTTGATATGCTGCTCGACCGCCTGCCGGGCATTTTTCACGTAGGTGCCGACGTCGATATCCCTGATATCCACATAGACCCAGGCGGTACGGCGGGCATTCTCGGTCTTGATGCTGTCCGGGGAATCGTTGATGGAGATTGCCGCCAGCTGCTCCAACGGGATATGGCGGCTCCCCGCACCTGGCACCAGCACTCGTTTCAACGAATCGATATCACTCCTGAAATCACGGTCATAGCGGACGTTGACGGTATAGCGCTCCAGGCCCTCGACGGTCTCGGTGATCGCCATGCCGCCCACCGCGGTCTGGATGATCTCCTGGATATCGCCGACATTGATGCCGTAGCGGGCGGCCTTCAGGCGGTCGATCTGGATGTCGAGATACCTGCCGCCGACCACCCGCTCGGAGATGGCGGAAAGGGTGCCCGGAACGGTCCGCACCACCGCCTCGATCTCCGCGCCGATCCGGCTGAGCGTTGCCAGATCGTCCCCCATGACCTTGATGCCGACCGGTGTCTTGATGCCGGTCGACAGCATGTCGATGCGGGTCTTGATCGGCATGGTCCAGGCATTGGTCAGACCCGGAAACTGGATGGAGCGGTCGAGTTGCCCGATCAGCTCCTCAACGCTGATCGGCACATGCTCCGGCCACAGCCGGCGCAGGGGAACCTTGAGGAAGTCGAGCCCCTGGGGCCAGTCGGAATAGAACCGCTTCGCCGGCACCTTGCGCCACTCGCTCTCCGGCTTCAAGGTGATCGTCGTCTCGATCATCATCATCGGGGCCGGATCGGTTGCGGTCTCGGCCCGGCCGATCTTGCCGAAGACATGCTCCACCTCCGGGAACTGGCGGATGATACGGTCGGTCTGCTGCAGCACCTCCCTGGCCTTGGTCACCGACAGCCCCGGCAGGGTGGTCGGCATGTACAGGAGATCGCCTTCATAGAGCGCCGGCATGAATTCCGAGCCCATCTTCGACAGCGGCCAGGCGATCGACAGGATGGCGAGCAGGGCCGCGACCAACGTCAGCTTGCGCCAGCGCAGGACGACATCGACCGCCGGGTGATAGATCCTGATGAGCAGCCGGTTGAGCGGGTTGGCCCGTTCCGGTCTGATCCTGCCGCGGATGAACCAGCCCATCAGCACCGGCACCAGAGTGACCGAAAGAAAGGCCGCGGCGCCCATGGCGTAGGTCTTGGTGAAGGCCAGCGGCTTGAACAGCCGGCCGGCCTGTTCGGTCAGGGTAAAGACCGGCACGAAGGAGACGGTGATCACCAGCAGCGAATAGAACAGGGTCGGACCGACCTCGACGGCGGCATCGCGGATGATCTGCCAGTGCGGCTTTCTGCCGCGGTCGCGTTCCAGGTGCTTGTGGGCGTTCTCGATCATGATGATGGCCGCGTCGATCATCGCGCCGATGGCGATGGCGATGCCGCCGAGGCTCATGATGTTGGCGTTGATGCCCTGGGCGTGCATGATGATGAAGGCCATCAGGATCGCCACCGGCAGGGTGATGATCGCCACCAGGGCGCTCGGCAGGTGATAGAGGAAGATCATGGTGACCAGGGCCACCACGATGCTCTCCTCGATCAGCTTCTCCTTCAGGGTGGCAATGGCCCGCTCGATCAGGCCGGAACGGTCATAGGCGGTCCTGATCTTCACCCCCTCAGGCAGGCCGGCCTTGAGGCTCTCCAGCTTCTCCTTGACCCGCTCGATGGTCGTCAGCGCGTTTTCCCCAAAACGCATGACAACGATGCCGCCGACCGTCTCCCCTTCGCCGTTCCACTCGGCTACCCCCCGCCGCATCTCCGGACCGATCCTGACCTCGCCTAGGTTTTTGACCAGCACCGGCGTGCCTTCGCTGGTGCTCATCACCACAATGTTCTCAAGATCCTCGAGGGTGCGGATATAGCCGTGACTGCGCACCACGAACTCGGTCTCGCCCATCTCGATGGCCCCGCCGCCGACGTCGAGGTTGGCCTTCCTGATCGCCATCATCACATCGGTGAGCGGGATATCGTAGGCCATCAGCTTGTTGGGGTCGATCGCCACCTGGTACTGCTTGACGAAGCCGCCGAGGCTGGCCACCTCGCTCACCCCTTCCAGCGAGGTCAGCTCATAGCGCAGATACCAGTCCTGGATGGAGCGCAGTTCCTGCAGGTTGTGGCGGTCGCTCTCGAGGACGTACTCAAAGATCCAGCCGACCCCGGTGGCGTCGGGCCCGAGGACCGGCGTCACCCCCTGCGGCAGTCTGCCCGAGACGTAGTTGAGGTACTCGAGGACCCGGGACCTGGCCCAGTACATGTCCGTGCCGTCCTCGAAGATAACGTAGACGAAGCTGCTGCCGAAAAAGGAATAGCCGCGGACCACCTTGGCGCCTGGGACCGAGAGCATCTGGGTGGTCAGCGGGTAGGTGACCTGGTCCTCCACGACCTGCGGGGCCTGGCCGGGGTATTCGGTGAAGACGATGACCTGGACGTCGGAGAGGTCGGGGATGGCATCCACCGGGGTGTTCTTCAGCGAATACACCCCGCCGATAATCAGGAAGCCGGTCAGCAGGACGACCAGGAAGGTGTTGCGTATCGACCAGTTGATGACACGTTCAAGCATGGCTGGCTCCGGGGCAGAAATTCACACGCTTTCACTTGAAGAGGTCTTCGAGATCCCCGGCCTTGTCCTTCGCGCCGGGCGCAGCGGCCGGACCGCCCTGTTCAGGCGCCGCCCCGGCCTTCTCCCCGGCCCCTGCCGGCGCCATCATCTTCTGCACGGCCTCCCGCAGGGTGCTTTCGGAATCAAGCATGAACTGGGCCGAAACGACCACCGACTCGCCCTCGCTGAGTCCGGAGACAATCTGGACATAGCCCGAGTCGTCGACCACCCCTGTCTTCACCTGGCGCGGCTCATATCGACCATCGCCGCGGGCGACGAAAACGGTCTGTCCCTTGCCGGAGTTGAGGACCGCGTTGACCGGCACGGCGAGCGCCTCGTCGACCGCCCCGGCATCGATGTTGACCGTGGCATACATGTCGGGCTTGAGCTCCAGGCCCGGATTGACAAGTTCGATGCGGGCCCCCGCCGTCCGGGTTTCATTTTTCAGGTAGGGGTAGATATAGGTGATCTTCCCCTCGAAGACCCTGCCCGCGGCGAAGGGGAGTTCCACCCTGGCCGTCTGTCCCACCTTCACCCAGGGGAGTTCGTATTCGAAGATGTCGGCGTTGACCCAGATGGTGGAGATATCGGAGACCTGCAGCAATTCCTCACCGGCCATGATCCGCATGCCCTGGAGGGCCTTCTTCATGCTGACCACCCCGGTATGGGGGCTGTACAGGGTCATGGTTTTGGTAATCTGCCCGGATCGCTCGATCGCGTTGATCTGCCCCGGACTGATATCCCAGTACTTCAGCCGGGTGCGGGCAGCTTCCAGCAGGCGTTCGGAGCTTTGCACAACTTCTGTTACCGGATTGCTGAGCTGCCTGCGGCTGTTCTCCAGGGCCAGCAGAAATTCCTGCTGGGCCGCCACCAGTTCCGGGCTGTAGATCTCCATCAGCGGCTGGCCTTTTTTGACCATCTGCCCTTCCTGGTTGACATGGAGTTTTTCGATCCAGCCGTCGATCTTGCTGTTGACGGAAAACTGCCGTCCCTCCTCGTACGTCAGCATGCCCACGGTCCGGATGGTTTTCACCAGTTTGCGGCGGACCACCGGCTCGGTCCGCACCCCCATATTCTGGGCGGTCACCGGATCGATGGTGATCTCTCCGCCACCAGAGCCGCTCCCGTCGGTGACGGGAACCAGATCATGACCCATATAATCCTTGCCGGGGGCGTCACGAACATAGCCCGGGTCCATCGGGGATCGCCATTTGGTGACGGCTGCGGCCTGCTGCTGCGAACCCCCTGCCCCCGGTTTCAGGGGAGTGAGGGCCATGCCGCAGATCGGGCAGAGGCCCGGCTCGTCCTGGATGACAAAGGGATGCATGCCGCAGGTATACTGCTGCTTCTGCTCCTCCGCCTCCTGCCTTGTTCCGCTGCCCAGCTGCGGGCTGCCGTGGTCATGGCCGGCCGGGGAGCGGATACCGAGAAGGTAACCGCCGCCCAGGGCCGCGACCAGGGCGACGATCAACAGAACTGCCTTCAAGAGTTTCACTGGCCTACTCCTTCCGTTGCGGTTCGTCTTGGGGCAACTGAACGCCGACGATGGCCTCCAGGGCAGCCAGCTGCATCCGGTACTCCGCCACCGCCTTGTGGTGCTCCAGCTCCAGGGAAAACAGGGCCAGCCGGCTGTCGAGGACCTTCATGAAATCCGTCCGCCCGACCCGGTAGGAGGCGATGGTCGTCTCAAGGACGCTGCCGGCCTGGGCGAGAATGCCGTCCCTGTATAGCGTGGCAAGCCGGTCGTTGCGTTCGAGCACCGCCAGGGAGTCTGCAACCTCCCTGCGGATCTGGTTCCGCAGGACGTTGCGCTCCTCAAGCAGCATCCGTTGGCCGGCGGCTGCCTCGGCGGCCATGGCATGCCGCCTGGCCCGCTGGACCGGCAGATTGAACGAAAGCGAGGCGGTAAACATATCATCCCCGGTATTCTCTTCCCCTTCCTCGATCAGCATGTATTCGAAGGAAAAGGTGAAATCGGGGAAGAACTCCCTGCCGGCCAGATCCCTGCCGATTGCCGCCTTGTCGAGCTGAGCGGCAATGGCCTTGAGGGCCGGACGATGTTTGTCGGCCAGTTCTTCCAGCTCCGTCTGGTCAAGCCTCAGCGGAACGTCCGGTATCTCCGGCAGCACCGGCAGGGCCGTCTCCGTCGGACGATAGAGCAGGCTGTTGAGGGCGGCGAGCAGCGAGCTGCGTTCCTGCTGCAGCCGGATGACCATATCCTCCATCTTCGAACGTTCGAGCTGGGCCTTGAGAACGTCCTGCTGCTGCCCCTGTCCCACACCGTACATGGTTTCGGAAAAACGCATCAGCTCATCCAGGGCGGCGATGTTCTTTTCCAGCACCTCCCGGGAGCGGTCCACCAGCGCTATGCGGTGCCAGGTCTCTTTGACCATCCGCCGCAGTTCGAGCCTGCGCTCCTCGAGCCGCCAGCGATCCGCCTCGGCATCCTGCTGTGCTCCCTGCCGCTGCAGATCCCGTTTGCCGAAATAGGGCACGGTCTGGCTGAGGCCGACCACGACAGCGGTCGACCCATCCCGGTTCAGGTTGAAGGGATCGCGGATCAGACCGTTCTGCAGCTGCAGCATCAGCATGGGGTCGTCAAGCACCCCCGCCTGAGCGGCCTTCTCGACAGTCATCCGCCAGCGCTCTTCCGATGCCTTGAGTTCGGGGTTGTTGGCCAGGGCGTACTCAACCAGCCGCCCCAGGTCGCGTCCATCGCCAGCCGCCGGCGATTCAGCGGCAACGACAGGCGAGGAAGGCAGACAGAGCAACAGAGCGGAAAGGGAAAAGACAAGAGCATTTCTGGTCCGGGTCATGGTTGCCTCGCGGTTTATCAATTTGATCCTCGCTTCAAGCATATACCACATTGTAATACACGCCTGGCTATTCCGCTGATTTTTTTCTCGGAAGACTGACAAAAAATGACTCCTGGTCACTTTTACAACGCAGCGGCAGGGCTGGCTCTCCGGCCGCTCCCTGCTCAGGATGGGGAGGAACATCCCGCCCGCTGCAGGCGGCGGGACGGTGGGGAAGAATTCCGCTCAGCCGTGTTCCCCGCTCTTTCCGGACATGCGCCTAATGAGATAATAGCCTCCTGCCAGGGCGATGATCACGGCGGCGATACCCAGCAGGATCTCCCCTGTGAACTCCTGCACATCGAGGACGATCACCTTCCGGGCGATGGCGATCAGGGCGACGGCGAGGACGATCGTCACGTGTTCGGTGCTCCTGTCGAGATAGGTCTTGATGATCGTTTCGAGCAGTTCGATGCCGATCAGCACCAGCATGAACAGGCCGAAGATTTCGATCAGTTCGTCAATCTCGAGCAAAAACAGCGGCGGGGTGACGATGTCCTTGACGATGATCCAGCCGAGCTCGATCGTCGCCAGCAACAGGACAATCGCCATCATCACCACCAGCGCGAAAATAAGCGTCTTCTCAAATTTTTTGATCAACTCGATCATCTTTCCTCTCTTTCAGCGCACCTTCCGGCAGCTATCCGGAGCCACTGGTCTTTCCCGTGTATCGGGGTTTCTGTCTTCCGAACCCGCCGCCATGGCGGTGAAACGGCTACTGTCCGGGACGTTTGTCCCGGTCATTACTCTGCCTTCCTCTCCGGAGGCTTACATCTCTGCGACCCAACCGCCGCCGCATCGAGGATTCCCCCGCTGCCGCCGCGCAGATGGAGCATGGAACGGGCCACCAGATGAGCGCTCGCCGGCGCGGTGATCAGCAGGAAAAGGGCAACCAGCAGTTCGTGGAGACTGAGGCCGCCTGTACGGCAGCTGAAATGGAGCATCGAGGCGATGAGGATGCCGCCTACTCCGAGGGTGGTGGCCTTGGTGGGCCCGTGCAGGCGCATGAACAGGTCCGGCAGGCGGGCCAGTCCGATGGAACCGATCAGGGCAAAGAGGCCGCCGACGACCAGGAAAAATGAGGTGAGTGCGTCGAGCATGGGTGTTTCTCCTTATTCGATGATGTCGCCGCGCAGCAGGTACTTGCAAAGGGCGACGGTACCGACGAAGCCCACCAGGGCGATGACCAGGGCCGCTTCGAAAAAGACGGTGAGACCCTGGTAAATGCCGAAAAGGACAAGCAGGGCGACGGTGTTGATATACATGGTGTCGAGGGCCAGGATGCGGTCCGGCAGGCTGGGGCCGCGCACCAGCCGCCAGAAGCTGAGGAGAAGGGCGACGGCGATGCAGGCGAGGGCGATGAGGGCGGCAACGTTCAGCATTCGAAAATCTCCTGGAGGGGACGCTCGTAGCGGTGTTTGATCATGGCGACAGTCTGATCGGCATCCTCGACGTCGAGGGCGTGGATCAGCAGCGACCGCCGGTCTGGGCTGATATCGGCCGAGACCGTACCCGGCGTCAGGGAAATGGTATTGGCCAGGACGACGATGGCAAAATCGTGGCGCAGGTCGAGGGGCAGGAGGATAAAGGCCGGCCGCAGCCTGTCGGCCGGGCCGAGAATCAGGCGCGCCACGGTCAGATTGGCCACGGTGATGTCCCAGAGCAGCATCAGGATGTAGGCCGGGATCTTCAGCGGCCGGCGCAGGCGAGGCCGGTCGGGCCAGAAGCGGACGGTGAACAGCGGCAACGCCAGGGCGAGCAGGAGGCCCAGCAGGATCTGCCCCGGCGCCAGGGTGTTGCCGAGGAGCAGCCAGACCCCCCAGAGGCTCAGGCTGGCCAGCGGTTGAGGCAGCCAGCGTTTCATCGGCGCACCTCCCTGCCGAGCACGGCCTCGACGGTTTCCCGCGGGTGCAGCAGCTGGGCGGCGGTGGCCTCCGCATAGCGGGAGACCGGCGCGGCCCAGACCGTCAACGCCACTGCCATCGCCAGCAACAGGACGGTCGGTGCGGCAAGCCGCAGAAGAAAACCGGTCCCGCCGGCCGCTTCGCCTTCCGTCCGCCAGAACAGACTGCTGCCGGCACGGCTCAGGGCCACCAGGCAGGCGAGGCTGGCGATCAGCACAACGGGCCCCAGCCAGGCGAACTTCCCCGGCGGTGCGGCCTGCAGCAGCATCAGTTTGCCGAGAAAGCCGGCCAGGGGCGGCATGCCGGCCATTGCGATGGCGGCAAGGAAGAAGAGGCCGCCGAGCAGGTCGCCCGGTTGTGATGCCTCCGGCTGCAACAGATCGCCGGCCACTCCGCGCCGGCCGGCGACCACGGCTGCCAGCAGGAACAGGCCGGCCGTAACCAGGGTGGTATGGGGAAGGTAAAACAGGGCGGCGGTAATCCCCGGCACAGTGAACAGGGAGATCCCGGCCAGCAGGGTTCCCACCGATACCACCACCAGATAGGCGATCAGCACCGTCAGCCGACGGGCGCCGAGCGCCCCGAGCGCCCCGGCGGCAATAGTCAGCATGGCGACAGCCGGCAGCACGGCCGACACATCGGATCTCGCTTCATTCATCGGCAGGATCAGGGTGTAGGTGCGGAGGATGGCATAGACCCCGACCTTGGTCATGATCGCAAACAGTGCGGCCACGGGGGCAACGCCGGCGCTGTAGAGGGCCGGCAGCCAGAGATGCAGGGGCATGACCGCGGCCTTGAGAGCGAAAACGGTGAAGAGCAGCAGGGCAGCTATCCGCAGCGGGATCATCTGTTCCGCTGCCGCCGACGTCGCATAGACGGCCAGATCGGCCATGTTCAGGGTGCCGGCGATCCCGTAGAGGGTGCCGATGGCGACAAGAAAAAGGCTCGAGCCGATCAGGTTGAGCACGACATACTGCAGGCCGGCGCGAACCCGGTCGCGACCGCCGCCGTGGAGGGCCAGGCCGTAGGAGGCGATCAGCATGACCTCGAAGAAGACGAAGAGGTTGAACAGGTCGCCGGTCAGGAAGGCGCCGTTGATCCCGAAGAGCTGCAGGGGAAAAAGGACGTGGAAATTCTCCCCGCGCCGGTCGTCGCCGGCGATGGCTGCGCCCAGGGCCGGCAGGGCCAGTGAGGCGGTGAGCACCAGCAGCATGGCGCTCAGGCGGTCAAGAACGAGGCTGATGCCGAAGGGGGCCGGCCAGTCTCCCAGCTGGTAGACAATGATCTCGCCGCCGTCGGCCCGGAGCAGGAGCAGGATCGCCACTGGCAGCAGGG
>WBUQ01000096.1 GCA_008933635.1 Desulfobulbaceae bacterium
GGGCGATGATGAGGAAGAGCGCCGGGTGCCGTTTTTTCAGTTCTGCGTAGACGGAAAAGATGCTATCCTCTTCCCCCGCATGGGTCGAGCCGGCGAGCAATACCAGGCTGCCGGCGGGGATCCCCGGCGGTGGCTGCTGATCGCCGCTGGCAACCTGAGGGAGTGCGTCGAACTTCAGGTTGCCGAGGCAGTGCAGCCGGCCCGGGTCGACTCCCAGCCTCTCCATGTGACCCCGGTCGATATCGGTCTGCATGCAGAGGTGGGTGAAAGACCGGAACAGCCGTTGAACGAGGATGCGGCCCCGGCGGTAGCGGGAATATGATCGTGCGGAAACACGGCCATTGACAAGGATACTCGGGATCCCCGCCCGCCCGAGCATTGTCAGGACGTTCAGCCAGAAATCGGTCTCGACCAGGATGAACAGGTCCGGCCGGATCAGGCGGAGATAGCCGGCGATGACGGGGCGGATGTCGAGAGGGAAGGGCAGGATGGCATCGACATGATCCGACAGCAGGGCCCTTGCCGTCTTCATTCCGGTTGCGGTGGTTGCCGTGAAGATAATCCGGATGTCAGGAAATTCCCGGCGCAGTCCCATGACGAGTGGCCGGGCCGAGGACACTTCCCCCACCGACAGGGCATGGATCCACACCGTTTTGCCCGTCGCCGGCCCTGTCGGAAGCAGACGTCCCAAGCCGATGCCCAGTCGGGCCGGCAAAGCGGTCCGGTATTTCGCCTTCAGCAGCAGAGCGGGGAGCAGCGGCCAGCAAAGCGCCAGAACCAGCAGCTGGCAAAGGTTGTAGAGTGCGATCATCAATGAATTCCCTGTGAAATGGCAGGAATCTACCACATGCTGATACGCTTGAAAAGACTGTCAGAGAAGGAAAATTTCGTCAGGTCGGCGTGATCCTGGAGGGACTGCATGAATATTGTCTTGGTAACGGAAGAAGAGGTCAGGGATGGCCGGGTGACCCTAACCGACCATCGGGCTGCACACATCCGCAAGGTGTTGCGGGCGTCGCTGGGCGACCGCGTGCGTCTCGGAATCATCAACGGCCGGCGGGGCAGCGGGATCATCACGGCGATCGGCAAGGGAGCCTCGAGTCCGGTCTGTCTTCTGGTGGATCTTGGCGAAGAGCCCGGACCTCCACCCGAAATCGACATCATCCTTGCCCTGCCGCGGCCGATCATGCTGCGCCGGATTCTCACCCAGGTCGCCGCCATGGGCATCGGCACACTGTTCATCATCCATGCCAACAGGGTGGAGAAGAGCTTCTGGGACTCAGGGCTGTTTGACGATCATGGGTATCTCGAGTTTTTACGCCAGGGACTGGAGCAGGCTGTCGATACCAGGATGCCCGAGGTGCGGATCTTCAGGAGATTCAGACCGTTTGCCGAGGACTATCTGCCGCAGATAACAGCAAGCTATCAAAACAGGATCACAGCCCACCCATACGGCGACGCGCGTCTCGTCGACTGTCTTCTCCCAGGTCCGGGGCGGGTGTTGCTGGCAGTAGGTCCTGAAGGGGGGTGGGTTGATTTCGAGGTGGGAAAGTTCGCATCTCTCGGTTTCAGTACCTGTACGCTCGGCAAGCGGATACTGAAGGTCGACACGGCCGTCGTCGCCCTGCATGCCGGCATCTCGGCGATACGGGAGATGCAGGGCAGGAAGCGGTGATGGCAAGAAAAAAGGAGGGAAGAACCGCCCCTGGTTCTTCCCTCCTGTGTTTGGACATGCCTGCCCTTTGCGGCAGGGAATGATGCGGTTTACCTGTTGAAATAGAAGGTAACCTGCTTGCTTCTGTTGCCGTAAGGGGCGTGCAGATAGACGCCGCCATGGGCGGTGCCGGTGTTGCTGGCGCCATGACCGTTCGGGCCGATACCCGGCTTGAAGACGAAACCGTCGCTTTCCCGGTAATTCTTCGATGTGTTCTTGACATACACCGTGTGGCCGTTGGAGAAAACCACCTTGATCTGCTTGCCGAAGGATGGGCCTTTACCGGGAATCCGCCAGGCCTGGCGCCCGCCGTTCCGGGTGCCGTAACTGGTAAAGGTGGCCTTCTGCGAGTATTCAGTTGCGGCCGGTGCTGTGGCGGTCTTGGTATCACCGGCGCCACTTACTGTTGTACTGTCGTCATCATCGCTGCAACCGTTGAGGAAGAGGGAAAGGATGAGGATGAGGAACAGGCAGCAGATCTTCTTCATGGGCAAACTCCTTGGAAAAATGGTTCGTAAACTGGCCAGGACCACCCTGACCGACTATCAGTAGTAAAAAGTGACCTGCTTGCTTCTGTTGCCATAGGGTGCATGCAGGTAGACGCCGCCATGGGCGGTTCCGGTGTTGTCTTCTCCCTCACCGTTCGGACCGAGCCCCGGCTTGAAGACAAAACCGTCGCTCTCCCGGTAGTTCCGCGAGGTGTTCTTTACATAGACGGTGTGGCCATCGGAGAACACGACCTTTATTTTCTTGCCGAACTCGGGGCCTTTCTTGGGAATTCGCCACGCCTGCCGTCCGCCGTTGCGTGTCCCGTAGCTGGTATACGTCGCCTTGTGCGAGTATTCGTCCGCTTTGACGTCCTTTTTTTCAGTCGTAGTGGTCTTCGTCTCGGTCTTGGTTGCCGGGGTGGCGACAGGCTTGCGGGCTGCCTCCGTCTGGACAGCCGGGGCGTCGTCATCATCGGAACCGGTGACGGAATCAACGAGGTTGTCCCACTCGCCGCAACTTGAAAGGAGGAGAGAAACAGACAGGATCAGCAGGATCTTCAGAAAGTGTTTCATCGCGGTCCTCACGGAAAAAAGAACAGGGAAATGAGATGATAGCTGCGATTGAAATGATTAGATAATCAAGTACCATATATAGCCGGGGATCGCAATTTTTTTTTCATATTTTTAAGCTGTTGTCGTCGCTATTTATCTGGGTGGTTGAGATATTGATTCGATGTCTTTGAAAAATCGTATCAAAATCAATTAATACCAATGGCTGGGCGGGAAATCGATAAAGGTAATTACCCGTCCTGAATGGTGAAATTGAGTTTTCCCGCTGACTCGCCGTTCAGTCGGATTTCGACCTGCCACCGGCCATACGCGCTGCCCTTGTATTCTCTGCCGGTGAACAGCTCGGTGAAAGGGCCGTTCTTCATCAGTTCCAGCCAGAAATACGAGCGATGACGCGGTTCGGGGGTGCTCAGGCTGATCGCATGTTCGGCCGTGTTGATGGTCTTGCCCTCCGGATTGATCCAGGCTGCCGAGAGCTGATGTCTGCCGGCTTCGAGATTGTACAGATCCATGACGAGATAGATCCGGTCGGAGGGAAGAAACAGGTTCTGCTCTGCCGTGAACGGCTTCCTGTTGTACATCGCTGCCACCACCGATGGGGCGCCGCTCGTGGGTTTGGGGACGGTGGGTGTGACTTCAGGAGAAGAGGCCGCATCGTCGTTGCGGCCGGCGCCCGCCGGCTGTTTCCGGCCGAGGATCGCTTCGAGGCGGCTGGCGTCGCCGGGACCGATGATCTCCAGTTGCGCGATGGCGATCGGCGTTTTTTTCAGCTGGACGGGCGGGGCATTCTGCACGGCCAGCCAGTAGATGAACAGTATGAAAACCAGGGCGGAGAGGGGAAGGCTGATCAGGTGCGCGGCGTTCATACGATCCCCGGTTTCATGGCCGCAGCCGCTTGATCCCGGCGGGACGGCCGACGGCGATGGCAAACTCAGGCAGCGAGCCGATGACCCGCGCATGGGCGCCGACTATGGTGCCTTCTCCGATCCTGGCCCCGGCTGCGACATGGCTGCGGAGTCCGAGCCAGCAGCCGCGGCCGATGCTGGTGGTATCTCCTGCGGCGGCGGCGGGGGATGCCTTTTGCCCTGGTTCGTCGCCGGATGCCGTACCGGGAGGGTTCCCGATCGAACAGTACCCTGCAAGCAGGACATGCTCGGCCAGCAAAACGTCCGTTGCCGCGGAAATCAGGCACCGGCTGCCGATATTGCCGCCCTCGCCGATGACTATGCGTCCGGGGCCGGCGGTCAGAGCGGTGAAGGCCCCGACAAACACCCCTTTGTCAAGTGTGATCCCCGCCTCGTCATCACCGCAGTCACCGGCGTCAAGCCGGCTGCCGTCGTTGAGGATCACATTGTCGGCGAGAGCGATGGCGCGCGGATTGATCATATCGACAAAGCGGCCGATCAGGACGCCGCGGCCGCACTGACGGAGCAGGTACGGGTACAGCTTCTGCCGCAGCAGCAGGCCGAGGACTCCCGGGCACCATCGCAGGAAGAGGTAGGCGATATGCGGCATGGCTCAATGCCCTCCCTGTTCGATGCGCACCGGTACCCCGGAGACAGATGCGTTTGCCGGGATGTCGCCGAGCACCAGGGAGTCCGCGCCGATCCTGACATTGTCGCCGATCCGCACGCCATCAAGGACGGTTGTCCGCTCGCCGATGATGACGTTGTCGCCGATGATGGTCGGTCCTTTGCAGGTAACGGGTTGGAGGACGATGGGAATGTCGCGGCGATCGAAGGCATGGGCGGCCCCGGAGCAGCAGACCTCTCTCCCAAGCCGGCAATCCCTGCCGATCTGCAGGCCCAGCTTCGAACCGAGCCGGCTGGCCGGGCCGATCCTGGTGTTTTCGCCGATCTCGAGTGCGGCACCGGCGCAGTTGCAGATAGTGCCGGCGCCGATGACCACGCCGGCGCCGATGACCAAGCGGTCGGCGTCGGGTTTGGCGTCGAGGCAGACCTGGTCGCCGATGACGGCATGGTCGCCAATCTCGATGACAGCCGGGTTCCTGATGGTGCAGTCCCGGCCGACAGCCACCTTCCTGCCGAATGACCGGCAGATGAGCGGCAGCAGCAGGCGCCGTGCCGTCAAGCCGGCCACTCCCGGCAAGGGCAGGATGAAGGTGTTGACCAGTTCGTAGAGCAGCAGTGCGGCGTTGCCCTGCCGCCCCACGGCAATGCACCGGTAGCGGTCGAGGGCGCTGCCCTGTTTGAGGGTCTGCCGCTGCAGGTTCGTCAGGTTGTGCATCGCCTTGTCGTCGGTTTTCATCCGATGGCCGCCGGGTCGGATTCCCCTGGAACGGTGTTCACGGGGGCGTGAAAGAAGGCATGGATCTCCTTTGCCAGCTCCGGTCCGATGCCCTTGACCTCGCAGAGCTGGGCGACCGAGGCCGACTCGATCCGCTTGAGGCTGCCCAGGTGCCTGAGCAGACGTTTTTTCCTGTCGCTGCCGATGCCGGGAATCTGGTCGAGGCGGGAGGACAGGCTCGCCCTGTTGCGCAGGCGCCGGTGGAAGGTGACGCCGTAGCGGTGCGCCTCGTCCCTGATCCGCATCAGGTAGAGCAGAACCGGATTGTGGGCCGGCAGGACAATCGGGTTTTTCCGGCCGGGCTTGAACAGCTTTTCCCCTTCATCCTCCCGTTCCTTGGCGATCCCGATCCAGTCGAGTTCGTCGGTGATGCCGAGTTCGCCGGCCACCCGCATCGCCATCGACAACTGCCCCCGGCCGCCGTCGACGACGAAGAGGTCGGGCAGCGTATCCTCGGCCACGGCCCTGTTCAGCCGTCTCTGCAGCACCTCCGCCATCATCGCGTAGTCGTCGGGGCCATCCACGGTTCTGATCCGGTAGTGACGGAAACGGCTGGGGTCCGGTGTGCCGCCGGCATACCGGACGAGGGAACCGACAGCCTGCCTGCCGCTGATGTTGGAGATGTCGAGACATTCGATACTGTCCGGCAGGCGGCGCAGATGGAGCCGCTTCTGCATCGCGGCGGCCAGGGTCTGCCACGATTCCTCCTTCTTTTCCCGTTCGGCGAAGGTCTGGCGGGCATTGGTTTCGGCCATTTCAATGAGCCGCATCCGCTCGCCGCGGCTCGGCGCCGATATCGCCACCGCGCGGCCGCCGAGATCGCTGAGGCGCTCGGTCAGCAGGCGATGGTCCTCAGGAAGGAACGACAGCAGGATCTCGGGGGGCACGGAGCTTTCCTGGTCGTAGAACTGGTTCAGCACCTGGGCGAGGATGGCCCGGTCGTCGCCGAAGGGGTCGGCGAGAAAGAAGCTGCGGCTGCCGGTGACCAGTCCGCCGCGGACGAACAGCACGGTGACGGCTGCGGCCGCATCCTGCCTGGCGAAGCCGAAGACATCGCGGTCGCGGCCGTGTTCGCTGGCGATCACCTGCTTTTCCAGGGTCTGCGACAGGGCCCGGATCTGATCGCGGAGGATGGCAGCCTGCTCGAACTCCATCCTGGCAGCGCTTTCCCGCATCTGCACGGTCAGCGCCGCGATGAGTTCCTGGTTCCGCCCCTCCAGCACCATGATGATCCGCCGCACGTGCTCGCCATACGTTTTGCGGTCGGCCAGTCCGGCGCAGGGGGCGAGGCAGCGGCCCATCTGGTGGTTGAGGCAGGGGCGCTTGCGGGGGACGATCTCGTGTCCAGGGCACCGGCGCAGAGGAAAGAGGTTCGTGATCAGCTTCAGCGTCGCCCACATCGAGGTCACCGAGGAGTACGGTCCGAAATAGCGGGCGCCGTCTTTCTTGCGGCGCCTGGTCATCATCACCCGCGGCCACTCTTCCTGCACGGTCACCCTGATCAGCGGGTAGCTCTTGTCATCACGGAGGATGATGTTGTAACGGGGCTTGTGCTGCTTGATCAGCGATGCCTCGAGGATCAGTGCCTCTTTTTCGGTGGCGGTGATGATGGTGTCGACCCTGGCCACCTTGGCCAGCATCACCGTCGTCTTGCTGTACTCGGCGCCTGAATGGCGGGCATAGGACGAGAGCCGTTTGAACAGATCCTTGGCCTTGCCGACATAGAGGACGGCAGATTTGCCGTCCAGCATCATGTAGACGCCGGGCGAATGAGGAACGGATGGGAGGGTATCGGCGGGAAACATCAAGGCGGGGCGGCCTCCAGCATTTTTTTCGGTGGCCGGCCGGGCTTTCCCGGGCGGAGCGGTTGCTGCATCTGCCTCTCCAGGGTGTCGATGAAGTCGTCCGATGCGAACGGCCGCCCGGTTCTGGTGGCGCGGCGGATCGCGTCGTCGGCGGCTTCGTCGACCAGGCGGAGGAAAGTGTGGTATGCCTTGCGCTTTCTGGGGGGCAGCCACGACACGGGTGACAGTACCGGGTCCTTCGAACCGGAGGTATGGGCCCTGGCGCTTGACCAGGCGTAATCCTCGGCGTTATGCGCCAGATCGGCCCGCAGGGGGTTGCATTCGATATACCGGGCCGTCTCCCACAGCTGCTGGTTCCCGCCGACGATACAGGAGAAGAACCGGTTCTGCCACAGGTGGCCGGTATGGTGCAGCCGGCGGTTGATATACTGGGTGTAGACCTGGTTGGTGATGCCGATGCCGCGGGCCAGGGAGTCGGGACGTTCGGGTACCGCCAGGATATGCAGGTGGTTCTCCATCAGGCAGTAGGCCCAGATCTGCAGGGCGTGCCGGCTGGCGTTGAAGGAGAGCATGTCGAGGTAGGTTTCCCGATCCTCGTCGGAGAGGAAAACCGGCGAGAGGTTGTTGCCGCGCTGGGCAATATGGTGCGGCAAGCCCGGGGCGATGATCCGTGAAATTCGAGGCATGGAAGCAGCCTACAGGATGGTATCGTCATGGTCAATAAAAAAGGGGACACTCTCCTGTTTTGCAACCGAGTAACCGCAACGGAACAAGGGAACGTGCCAGCATTGGGATCGACTATATGCGTGGACAGGGCAAGGGTCTGGAAGGTCATGGTTCCGACAGTACTGATCGACCCCGTGACATCATCTCCCAGGATGCCACAGCGAGGAAAGGCACAAATTCCACTGCCATCAGGAGGTACCGATCATGGAAAAATGCCGGACTGATGCCCGGGTTGAAGAAGAAGACCAGCGGAATGACCGAAAGATGGAGGATGAGCCACGATTTACTTGGAGTGAGGGCGATAAAGGGGGTCGTCAGCAACAGATACCACGGATGCATCGTTGGCAGGCAGAGCAGCATGAAACCTGTGGCATGTAGCGATGCCTGGCGGACTGTCGGGACGGCAACGAGGATCAGTATCACGGACAAGACAAGGATGGTGGCGAGGATGATGAGGGTTGCGTCACCGGAAAAACCGCCTAGATCATGCAGAATCGTGTAAAGCAGGCCATTGAAGGCATACTCCCGGGCAAAAGTGAGTGGTTTTTCCAGAAATGTGGTGGAATCTGAAGCATAGAGCAGGAGTAATGGCAGTGGCACGAGCAGCGATATCGCTCCTTTCCATCCTGTTCTTTTCAGGATGAAGGGAATCAGGATCGCGGCGTAGGCCTTGGTCAGGATCGCGCTGGTCAGGAAGGCGCCGGCAATGTTTTTCCATCGTGCATTTTCACTGCATGCAACCGCTGCAAGCATCAGCGTCGCTGCAACGGGGTCGAGATGTCCGAGGCCGCTGCCAAAAATCAGCACCAGCGGATTCAGGGCATACAACAGGATGAAACGCTGAAGGCCTTGCCGTTGGGGAGATAAGCGGAGGAGGATGGCGAGCGCTGCGAGATCAAAGAGGGAGATCATCACTTTCATCGCCAACGGTTGGTCGTTGATGGAGGTTGTCAGCAGAAACAGCAGCTGGGCCAGGGGGCAGTAGATAGTCGTCGAATCCCCGAAAGATGCCCTCTCCCACAATTCGTCGCGAAAGGGCAGGGTAGCCAGGTCATTCGGGGCGATGAGAAAGGGGTTCAGACCGTGATGCTGGATCGCACCTTCCCAGATGTAGCGGTCGATATCCGTCGATGCCGGAGAGAGAAGAAGGAAAAGGAGGCGGACCAGCAGTGCGAGGAAAATGGCTGCCAGGAATGAGCTTCGGTCGCGGCACAGGGCGGTCAGCAGCAGCATTCCCAGGAACATGCCAGCCGCGCCGAGGATGAAAATCCAGGGGAGAACCGGTGTCTGGATGGCAAAAAGAACGGTGGAAGTTGAGAGCAGAAAGATCAGGTGGCAGAGGATCTGGCCGGGCTTCATCAGACCGTTGTACCAGCCGTCGGCGGAGATGGCATCCGGGTGGCAGCTATGGGCGGCGTTGCATCGGGAACCGATTTCCGTCTGCAGCCGGTCCAGCCGCGGCGTCGTCAAGGTTTCCCGGTCGCGGCGGGGCATGACGAATCAGTGCGAAAGGATGTCGACCCGGTCATGGGAGGTCCAGGTGCCCCCCTCGTCGCCGCTGATCGCATAACCGGTCACCCGTATTGTCATCCCCGGCCTGAAGTTCTCCCGGTCCGGATGGTCGATGCGCAGCAGGATGAAGGGAGGCGGGGTCTGTTCGGAGCCGCTCCCGAGGGCGTACCGGTCGACCAGCCTGGTCATCTGCCATGCAGTCGCCGCATCAATTCCGGTATACCCGACCAGTTTGATCAGGAAATGAGCCGGAAAGACCCGGTCATGGCCTGCCGATCCCGACATTCCCGGGATCGCTTCGACCTGCTGTTCCGGCATCCATCTGGCTTCGCTGATTTTTCCGGTGATATCGACCGGCGAAAAGGGAGGCAGCGGTGCGGCGTAAACCGCGGCGGCAAGTGACATGCCTAAAGCCAGAAAACCACACCAGAGCGATCTGGGCATGGGAACCTCTCCGGGCAAAGGGGGCGATGTTCAACTGGTTGACGGTTGCCGGGGCGCGATCCTGTCACGATGGTACCTGGGCGGGGTGAGCGGTGCAATGGATTTCAGCTCTATACGGAGCGGAAGGCGCCGCTGACGGCGGGGGTTGCGCCGGTCTTTACAAGGCATTTCCTTTTCGGTAAAGTACATGGCATATTTATCCTTTCTGGTGCCGCCGGTTTTCTCCAAGAGATCGGGGTGAAAAGGGAACACGGTGTCAATCCGTGACGTTGGGCCAGCGCTGTGAGCGGGGACAACGGTCGCATGATGCCACTGGGGATGCAGTCCGGACCGGACTTTCCCCGGGAAGGCGCGGCCGGAGGATGATCCGCGAGTCAGAAGACCTGCCAGGAAGACATGACTTTTCCGTCCGTAAAAAGTCCGTGCCGCATCGCTGATGCCGCACGGACTTTTTTTTGCCCGCCGGACCGCGAATATCCACTTGAGGAGGCAGTATGCAGACCCAGATCGAACAGGCGCGGCAGAACGTATTAACGGAGGCGATGCGGCAGGTGGCACAGGCCGAGGGCATCGACGGCGAAACGATCCGGCAGGGAGTGGCGGCGGGCCACATCGTCATCCCCTGCCATCCCGGCCGGCAGCAGCGGGCGGTGGGTATCGGCCGCGGTCTGCGCACCAAGGTCAACGCCTCGATCGGCACCTCGTCGGACATCTTCGATATCGGGCTCGAGCTGCGCAAGGCGAAGGCCGCCGAAGAAGAGGGGGCCGACACCCTGATGGAGCTGTCCACCGGCGGCGATCTCGACCGGGTGCGGCAGGAGGTCCTGGCCGGCTGCCGCCTGCCGGTCGGCACCGTGCCACTCTACCAGGCCTTCGCCGAGACGGCGCGCAGACACCGCAACCCCAATCTGCTCGATGCCGAGTACCTGTTCGAGATCATCGAGCGCCAGCTGGCCGACGGCATCTCGTTCATGGCCATCCACTGCGGCATCAACCGCTTCTCGATCGAACGCCTGCGCAAGCAGGGCTTCCGTTACGGCGGGCTGGTGTCGAAGGGCGGCACCTTCATGGTGTCGTGGATGGAGTACCACAACCGCGAGAATCCGCTCTATGAACAGTTCGACCGGGTCTGCGCGCTGATGAAGAAATACGACGCGGTGCTGTCGCTCGGTAACGGCATCCGCGCCGGCGCCATTCATGACAGCCACGACCGGGCCCAGATGGCCGAGATGATCATCAACTGCGAGCTGGCGGAGATCGGCCGGGGGATGGGCTGCCAGACCATGGTCGAGGGCCCCGGCCACGTGCCGCTCGACGAGATCGAGGGCAACATCATGCTCGAGAAACGGATGAGCGGAGGCTCCCCCTACTATGTCCTCGGCCCGCTGCCGGCCGATTCCGGCGCCGGCTACGACCATATCACCGCCGCCATCGGGGCGGCCAACTCGGCGCGCCACGGTGCCGACCTGATCTGCTACATCACCCCGGCTGAGCACCTGGCCCTGCCCAACGAGGACGATGTCCGCGAAGGGGTGCGGGCGACCCGGCTGGCGGCCCGGATCGGCGATATCGCCAAATACCCTGACCGGCGCGACCTCGAGAAGCGGGTGGCCCTGGCCCGCCGCGACAGCGACTGGCAGGAGCACTTCGGTCTGCTGATGTTCCCCGAGAAGGCCCTGCAGATCCGGCGCAGCCGGATGCCGGAGAACGAGGTGACCTGTACCATGTGCGGCGATTTCTGCGCGATGGAGCGGGGCCATGCGCTGTTTGCCGGCGACATCGCCGGCGACAAGGTCAGGGAAAAGGGGGGCGTCTGTCAGGTCACTGCAGCGCAGCCCTGAACAGGGTCCGGGTATAGGCCTGGGCCGGCGCGGCGAAGATCTCCCGGGCCGGCCCGGCCTCGACGATCCGGCCATGCTGCATCACCACCACCTGGTCGGCCAGGGCGCGCACCACCCGCAGGTCATGGGAGATGAACAGGTAGGTCATCCGGTATTTCCGCTGCAGCTGCCGCAGCAGGGCGATGATCTGGGCCTGGATGGTCATGTCCAGCGCCGAGGTCGGTTCGTCGAGGATCAGCAGCCGGGGCTTGAGGACGATGGCCCGGGCGATGGCGATGCGCTGCCGCTGTCCGCCGGAGAATTCGTGGGGGTAGCGATTGGCCATCTCCGGCTCCAGCTCCACCTCCGCCAGCGTCTCGGCGACCAGCCGGAAGTGTTCGTCGCGGCTGCCGCCCACACCGTGGACCTGCAGTCCCTCCTCGATGATCTCCTGGACGGTCAGGCGGGGCGAGAGTGACGAGTAGGGATCCTGGAAGACGATCTGGAGCTGGCTGCGCAGCGGCCGCATCCGGCTGCTCGACAGCGGCTGCAGGTCTGCGCCGGCGAAGTTGATCACACCGCTGCTCTTCGCCAGTCTGAGGATCGCCATCGCCAGCGTCGTCTTGCCTGAGCCGGACTCGCCGACGATGCCGCAGGTGGTTCCCTCCCGCACCTCCAGGCTGACGTCGTCGACAGCCCGGATGGTCTTGTACCGGCGCCGCAGCAGGCAGCGCCAGCCGACCGGCAGCCGGAAATGGCAGTTCAGCCCTTCGGTCTGCAGCAGGATCGGGCCTGGCTCTTTTTCTTCCGGAGCGGCCTGTGGAATGGAAGCCATGAGGTGGCGGGTGTACGGGTCCTGCGGTGCGTCGAAGATCGCGGCCGTCGGCCCGCTTTCCACGACCCGGCCGTTCTGCATGATGAAGATGCTGTCGGCGACCCGGCGCACCATCGGCAGGTCATGGGTGATCAGCAGCAGGGCCATGCCGAATTCCTGCCGCAGGTCCTGGATCAGATCGAGGATCTGGGCCTGGATGGTGACATCGAGGGCGGTGGTCGGTTCGTCGGCGATCAGCAGGGCCGGCCGGCAGGCCAGGGCCATGGCGATCATCACCCGCTGCCGCTGGCCGCCGGAGAGCTGGTGCGGGAACACCCGCAGGCGGGCCTCGGGTTCGTCGATGCCGGTGCGCGAGAGCAGCCGGACCGCCTCCAGTTCCGCTTCCTGCCTGGACATGTTCCGGTGCAGCAGCAGCGGCTCGACGAGCTGGCTGCCGATGGGGTAGACCGGGTTGAGCGAGGTCATCGGTTCCTGGAAGATCATCGCGATGCGGTTGCCGCGCACCGTCCTGATCTCGTCCCGGGCAAGGGTGAGCAGGTCGCGGTCCTCGAACAGGATGCGGCCGGCGTTCTCGGTTTCGCAGGTCTCTTCGAGCAGACGGAGGATCGACAGGGCGGTCACCGACTTGCCCGAGCCCGATTCGCCGACCAGGGCGCAGGTCTCGCCGCGGCCGATCGAGAGGGAGACATCGCGGAGGATCCGGCGGCGACTGAGGCCCTCTTCCGTTTCGGTGGTGATCCAGGTGCTGAGGTTGTCGATCTGCAGCAGCATCGGCGATCAGTAGCGGATTTCGAAGGAGGAGTAGTTCTCGGGCGGGGTGATCTCCCGGACCCTGACCGCCCGGACGATGGAGTGGGGCGAACCGACCTGGAACCAGTCCAGCATCGCCTCGACAGCCTTTTCCGGGCCGCTGACCACCGCCTCGACGCTGCCGTCCGGCAGATTCCGGACCCAGCCGTCGACACCCTGCTTCAGCGCTTCCCGGCGGGTGTAGTCGCGGAAGTAGACTCCCTGTACCCTCCCTTCAACACGAACCTGCACCGTCTTCATGCGTCACCCTTCAGTTCTGCCATGTCCTGAGTTCAAACACTGGAAAACACGCGTAGAATACCATCCAAACGCGAGAAGGCCAGTCCAAATATGGACGGGCCTTCTTTTTTGACTGACTGCGGCGGCGGGACAGCGCGCTATTTGTCCTTGTCCTTATCCTTGTACTTGAAGGAGACCATGACCCTGGCCCGATAGGAGACAACCTTGTTCTTGTTGATCTGCATGTCAAGCTTGCTGACCTCGGCGATCCGCAGGTCCTTGAGTGACTTTGCCGCGGTCTCGACGGCGTTCTTTGCCGCATCTTCCCATGATTTTTCACTGGTTCCAACGAGTTCGATGATCTTGTAGACACTTGTCGCCATGGTTGTTCCTCCTTGCCAGGGTTGGAAAAACGCTGAACTGCATGCCTCTGCTGCATGTTTATGCTATCAGCTGGCAAGGGGAATTGACAGGAAAATTTCGCGGCAGATGCCGATGGCGGGGAAGCGGCGGCCGAGGGAGTCAGACGCCTTCCCTGAGGAACTGGGCTATCTCGGTGTTGGCGATCTTCTCCATCTCCTTGAACGAGAAGGTCATGCCGATCTCGTAACCGCCGCCGTTGAACGACTCGACCCGGACGATGGTGCCGATCAGCAGCAGGGGGGCATTTCCCTTGAAGGCGATGCTGACCTGGACATGGGCGCCGATCGGCAGCGGGGTCTCATTCTCGAACAGGATGCCGCCGATGCAGATGTCCCTGCTGGTGCCCTCGAAGGTCTTCGAGTCGGCGAACCCCAGTTCCTTGATCAAAACCGGCTGGGTCAGCTTGACCCGGAGATAGCGCCTCTTGTCCTTTTTGTAGAGGCAGATGGTGTTCTTGCCGGACCCTTTGGCGAGGTAGGTGGCGCTGTCGGCCATGTGCAGGAGTTCGGCCGGCTCGGTGGCGTTCATCGGGAAGGAGGCCAGGCCGCCGCTGATCGTCAGGCGGAAGGGTCTGCCGTGGGCGGTGAACTCCTCCGCCTCGACTTCCCTGCGGATCCGGTCGGCGAGGATGTAGGCCTTGATGCTCTCGGTGTGGGGCATCAGCAGGACGAACTCCTCGCCGCCGAAGCGCGCGGCGATATCGCTGTCACGTTTCGAATCCCTGATGATGTTGCCGATCTTCTTCAGAACGAGGTCGCCGACGATATGGCCGAGACTGTCGTTGATATCCTTGAAGTTGTCGACATCGAGAAAGAGGACCGAGAGGTCGGTGTCGTACCGTTTGGCCTGGGAGACCTGGTGCTCGAAGATTTCGTCGAAGTACTGGCGGTTGAACAGTCCGGTCAGACCGTCGAACATCGACTCGCGGATGACCCTCTCGAAGGTGCTGACGTCGACGAGGCGGGGGCTGTTCAGGCAGGTGGTTTCCGAACCCAGGAAGTCGCACATCGCCGTCATCAGGCTGATCTTCCGGTTCAGCGTCCTGATCAGCATTTCCCTGCGGGCGAGGACTTTCTCCCAGTAGTCGGCGGCGGTGTCGCGGGGGACGTCGACACTGGCCAGGGTCTGGAAGATCGATCGGCAGACCATTGGACCCTGTTCGACCCGGAGCCGGTTCAACTCCTCGATGAAGTGGTCGTCGTCCCTGGCAGAATGTCTGCTGTCGATGATGGCTGCCCGCAATGAATCCATGATTCCCCCTGGCTGAATGTGGATGCCGCATTTCAAGCATGTCAGGAGACTGTAGCAAGAATGGGGGAAATTGGGCAACAGGAATGTTCTGCCGGCGTCGAATGGATGGCAGGCGGATACAGTCTTCGGCCGGGGCGGCGGGCCCCTCTCGCGGCACAGGGCGGGCGTGGCCGGCTAGCGCGGAGACCGGGACCGGTCAGATCTTTTCGCGGTACCAGTGATACACGTAGACGCCGCGCAGGATGTAGATTTTCAGCCCTTTTTCGGTGCAGCGGAGGCTGTAGTCCCAGTCGACGCCGAGAAAACCGTCGGTGAAGCCGCCGACCAGCCTCCAGGCCCGTTTGCTGGTGAGGATGGCCAGGCCGCTCAGGCCGCGCTTGTGCGCCCTGGTGTACTCCACCGCCTCGATGCCCTTTTCCTCTTTCAGTGCCGCGCCGATCCGCCGGTGCACGAGCAGATCGTGGTTATGGCTGAGGTCGGGGATGTCGGGATCGGTGTACAGCTGAACCTGGTTGCCGATGCGGTTGGTGACGACGCTGAACTCGCCGGCATCCGGATAGCGCGCGACCACCTCCTCGAACTGGCGGTACCAGTCCGGGGTGGTGAACATCGCGTCGTGGTCGAGGAAGCAGGCCCAGTCGTCCTCGCCGATCATCTCCATGAAGGTATTGTAGGCATAGCCCAGATTCCTGCCGCCGTCGATATCGCGCGGGCAGAAGGGAATATAGGTGTGGATCATTTTCCGCCTCTCGATTGCGCTGGTGCGGTGCAGCCGCGGGCGCCGATGTTTTGCTGGACAACATACACCCCGATGACTAGAATTCCCCTATGAAATATTTGATCCTGTTCCTCATTCTGGCAATACCCGGATTCGCCGGAGCGGCGAAAATGCCGCTGTCGCTCGCCGGGATCACCCTCGGCGAGGACATCTCGACGATAGGGGATTTCTGCGACAGCGAAAGCGACCTGCCGCTTGCCGACGAGAGGCACCTGAACGAGATGCTGCTGCGGCCCGGGTTCGTGCCCGGCATCATGAACGGTTCGGTGGCCTATGCCTCCTGTTCGCAGAAGGGGCGGATCGTCCG